>JAFVHN010000027.1 GCA_017474515.1 Prevotella sp.
ACTTCCCTGCAAGTCGCAGCCTGCAAAATGACCTATTGAGCGCTTTCAAAAGTATATTTTGCCTTCCAAATAGTTGAAATGCCCGCAACCCCCGTGTTTGTCGGGGCTGCGGGCATGTTGTAGCCTGCAAAATGACCTATAGGTCACATTCTTTCCAATTCGAAAGAAACTCAAAAGTGCAAATGACAGCAAACAGGCGCAATATCAATGATTTACGCTATCTCACCCGTAATAACCTCATCATTCCCAACAACCTTGATATTCGCAGAAATAGTACGGTCTCTTATCCGTAACCCTCAAAATCCTCAATTTCCCAAACTGCCTTTATATAAAGAAATCCTGCAAATTCTTCCAAAGTTACGAAAAATCGAGGGCAGAACAAAAAACCACGCTTTTTTTTATGCCGAGATGGGGTAACTTATCTAAAGTTACGAGAAAAAGTGAAAACCGAATGGATTTCCCGGAAAAATCATGGCGTTGCCCGTCCTTTTCTGGTAGAAAAACGGTGGATAGCGTATGGCACTTCCGGCATCAGTTATTTGTCAAGATTTTTCAACGGATTTTTGGTTCCCCAAAGAGTTTGACCGCAATTTGAGGGGAGGAATTTGCCAAATCTCTCCCTTCAAATTGGCAAATCTCTCCCCTCAAATTGCGGTCAAACTCAGTGGGATTTTCAAATAGCTGAAAATCAATGTTTTACGGAATGGGTGCAAAAACGGCCTGTTTTGTCAAATATTTTTACCAATTCTGACCTGTTTCGCTATCCACATTTTCGCTTCAGGAAACGACAGGTTGCCGGCCTGGCCGACGCCGGTTTTTCCCCAGTTAAAGCGCCGTGCCTATTTCACTACGGTTTTCCTTACGCTCCCGTCGGCCCGCCTCATGATGGTGATGCCCCGTACGGCTTGTCCGTGGTTCAGCCTGCGTCCTTGCAGGTCGTAGGTCTCGGTAGTCGCGGCGTCGGCTATGGCGTTGACGGCGGTCGGCACGCCGGCATCAGGATTGGCGATGACGACGCCCAGGGCCATGTCTCCCCCGGCATCAAGCACGCACATGAAGTCGGCGTCGTAGTATCCGCCCTCGGGTTCAATGAACGCCAGTCCGTCGTTGAGCGTCACCTCCAGGAGGTTGAAGATGGTCCCCGCGAGCTCCACCCGCGTGCGTGCCCCCGAGAGCGTAAGCGTTTCCACGTCCCAGTTGCCTTTGATATCCTCGCAATTCACGATGGTGGGGCCGTTGATGTGGAGCGAAGCCCCGAAGAGCGAGATGTAGTTGCCGCCGAGGTCAACCTTTCCGTTTCCGCCCAGTGTCACGTCTTTTTCAATCGATATATAGCCGCCGTTGTCGGCTTTGTTCTGGCCGGTGAACACCACGTTGAGGTGTTCGCCGTCGAAGAGGTCGGTGACCGCCAGGAACATCTTCCCAGCGGGAGCCTCCGACACCAGGTTGTCGATGGTGAGCGTCTGCCTGTCGGCATCGTAAGAGGCTGACCCGCTGATGCTTGCCCCCTTGATGTCGGAGGCGTTGAAGTCGCACACGGGGATGCCGGCCACAAAGATGCCGAGCTTGTTGAGCAGCTTCACGCTTACGCCGTTGTCCCATCCGTTGCCCTTTACATCCACCACCTTTTGCATTTGCGGGTCGTATTTTCCGCCCAGTGGCGTGAAGAAATCGAGCCCGTCGCCCAGCGGCACGCGATAGAAGTCCTTGATGGTGTTGGTGGCCTCCACCAATGTCGTGGCCCCCCGCAAGTAGAGCGACTCGTTGCCCGTTCCCACGAGGCTCCGCACGCTGACGGCCGCCCCGTCCTTGATGGTGAGGCTGCGGCCGTTGCCCACCTTGATGTCGCGCAGCACCTGTAGCGAGCCCGGCCCGGTGATTGTGGCGTCGGCCAGCAGGTAGAGTGCGACGGCGGAGGTGGTGTAGAGGTTGTTCGTGCCAATGAGTTTCAGCGTTAGGGTGCCGTTGAAGTCGGCACTCAGGCCGATGCACGGGCCGCTGATTTTCTCCATGTTCACGTTGCTGAGGGTGAGCGTCTTCGTGGCGGGGTCGTAGGCCACGGAGCCGCTCTTGACGGTGTTGTCGTTGAAGGCATCGTAGTTGTAGTTGTTCACTTCGGTGTCGCCCACGGTGATGCCGTAGCTTTTCACCGCCCCGATGGTCACTCCGGCCACCCTGTTCCCGTCGGCATCGGTCACACATCGCTTGCCGGCGTCGTAGTGTCCGCCCCTCGGCTTCAGCAGCACGAGGCCGTCGGTGAGGTTCATGGCCTGGAATCCCGACACGTTGTCGCTCAGGCTGACGTTGGTGGCGGCTCCCGAGAATGTCAGCGTTGAGGTGCTTGGCCCGCTGATGGTCTTGCCGTTCAGTTCGGCCACCGATATGTTGAGCGTCATGCCGCTCCCGGTGCTGATGTTGCCCGAAATCTTCCCCGGGCCGGTCAGCTCGGCGTTCTTGTTGAAGAACATGCTGCTGAAGGTTCCTTTTTGTAGGACGTTGTTGCCTTCGGCATAGACCGTCAGCTTGCCGTCGAAGTCAGCGGTCTGGTAAATGCACGACTCGTTGGTGTTGCTGATGGTGGCATTGTTCAGCGTCAGCCGGTGCCGGGCGGCATCATAGGAGGCCGTGCCCGTAATGAATTGGCCTTCAATGGCCGCGGCGTTGGTGTTGTTCACCATGAGCCCGCCCACCTTCAGGCCGTAATTCTCTACATATTCGATGGTTACGCCCTGTGCGGTGTTGCCGTTGGCATCCTTCACATATTTGGCCGTCGGGTCATAATAGCCCATGTTTGGTCGGCTGAAGTTCTGGCCGTCGTTGAAGAACACGCCGTGGAAGCCGGTGATGTTGGCAGAGAGTATCACCTTCGTGGCCGCGTCTTTCACGTTGACGTCGGCGTTGCCGTTGTTGCAGGCCAGGTAATTGGCTTCCACATGGCATCCGCCCTCGAAGGTGAGCATGATGTTTCCGGCCACCGCAATGGCGTTTTGACAACAGAGCTTTCCCGTGCCGCGCAGGTTGACATGGGTTAAGAAGTGCATGTCGTAGTAGCCCGAGGAGCTTGCCAGGCGGCTGGTGTTCACCGCTTCAACGTTGAGCGTTGACAGGTAGTATTGCCTGCCGTCGATGGCCGGGCTTCCGGCGTTGACGGTGGCGCCGTTCAGCACGAGGGTGTGCGTCATGCTGTTGTACCACACCGTGCCCGAGATGCCCGTGCCGTGGATGCCGTTGTCGTTTTCCGACGTCACGGCCACATCGCCCACCTTCAGGCCGTATTTGTGGAAGACCTTTGCGCTGGTGAACGTGTGGTATTGCGAGTTGGCATTATCTACAAATCCCAGTTCGTGCTTGCTTGAGTAGAACATTCCGCCCTGGTCCTGATAGCCCGGGCAGCTGCCCACCACGCCGTAGTCGTTGCCAAGCGTGTCGAAAACGGCCATGTCGCCCATGGCCGCCGTCAGTCCCGAGAGGTTGAGGAAGGCTCCCTCGCCCAGCTTGAGCGTTTCCTGGCTGGTGCCGTTGGTGCCGTCGATGCCCCAGTTTCCGCTGGCCTGGATGGTGAGGTGCTCAATGGTGCAGGCGCAATACCTGTTGAGGTGGAGGCCGCTCTTCTCGCTGCCGCCCATGAGCACCAGGGCGGCACGGCCGTCGGCGTTGCCCTTGAACTTGATGTCCTGAAGGCTGTTTTCGTCAAGGCGGATGGCGTTGTAGGCCGTACCCATGGCCCTGATGGTGTTTTGGCCATTGCAAACCACGGTGATGCCGTCACTGAGGATGGTGATGCCGTTGTAGCTGCTGGTAATGGTAAGGTTCACGGAGTTGAGCGTCAGGATTTTAGTATTGGCATCAAAGTAGATGCTGCCGCTTGAAAGATAGGGGGAGTTGACGGCGCCGGTGGCCGTGACCGACGTGTTGCCGACTTTCAGATAGGTGACTGCGCGCAGGCCCGTACTGACGATCAGCGCACACACGAGGAGGAGGAACTTCTGTTTCATAGTGGCAAAAATGATGTTATTACTCTTTTGTCTGCAAATATAGGAAAAATAATGCAATTAGGCGGGTTAAAGATAAAAAATTTTGACAAAATGCCGAAAAATGCTTCGGAATTGACTTTTTTGCCTCCGTAAATATTGTTTTTGGCAAAAAATTCATATCTTTGCAATCAAAAGAATGACCCTAAAATAGTTGAGCAATGAAGAAGAAAGGCCTCATGGCATTGCTGTTGACAGCCCTGGCCGTTGCCCTGGCCACCTCGTGCCGCGAGCAGGCGGCCCCCGAGGAAAAGCAGAATGTGGGAACAAGCACAAGCATTGAGGGCGACAGCACCCTCTACGGCTTGGCATGCTACGGATGCACCGACACCGTGTTGGTGTTCTTGCCGGGAAGGGGCGGCGACCCCGTTTCCTATAACATCTTGGAAGCCACCAAGAACCACCAAATCATAGGGCATCCGCAAGTGGGCGACTGGGTGGCCGTGATTCGCAACGGCAAAGACTCCACCAAGGCCGACATGGTCATCAACCTCGACCTGTTGAAAGGCAACTGGGTGTCGCAGGTGATGCCCATGTTGCGCGAGCGCATTGAAACCAATGAGCAAGACTCGGTCTATATGGCCGAGCAGGACTCGCTGGTGGCTGAGCTGATGAAGCCGATGGAAATAGGTTTCCAGCTGAAACGCCACTACATGGCACAACCCGTGGGGCGGCAATACGCCAGGCGAAATAGCGATGACAGCCCCGTCATCTATCCTTCCATACGCAATTATATCCAATGGCACGTCATCAACGGCAAGCTGGTGCTTACGGCCAACCTGGACGAGCTGGCAACGGCCTCCGACGGCAACAAGCCCCAGAAGGTGGAAAACGACACCGCCGAGTTCATCTTCCTGCTTCGCGATTCGCTACGCCTGCGCTTCAAAAACGGCGAGAGGGGGTACTACAGAAAGACCGAATAAAAGGCCGGGAAACAGTAGCAAGGACCGGCAAGATGTAAATATATTTCATATTTTTTTGGGACCAACGAAAGTTTGGCGGTAAATTTCAATGAGAAATATGGCACTTTTCCTTGTGAAAACTTAAAGATTTCACCCCGAAATCTTAGGGCAAACACCCCGAATGATTGCAGGTGCTGATTATCAAAGAGTTACAACGACACCCCCGAAACAGCGGAAATGTAAACATTTTTCATCGTTCCTAACCATACAAACAGTCGCTTTTGAACAGATACATACAAACAGACAAAACTATAAAAACACTAATTATGAAGACAAGACACTCACTTAGGATGCTGGCCACGGCTTGGATGCTGGCGGCATCGCTCGCGGCCAATGCCGTGACACTGACGGCGGACTACTTCCCCGACGAAAACTTCCGCTCGCAGGTTATCTACCTGACGGGCCTTGCACCAGGTTCCGTAATCCCCAACGACATGCTCATGAGCATTAAGACCATCAACGTGTCGAACAAAAACATCGGCTCGCTCGTGGGCGTCACCCATTTCAGCAACCTGGAAAGCCTGGACTGCAGCAACAACAACCTGACGGAACTCGACCTGACGGGCCTGCACTATCTGACGTATCTTAATTGCAACTACAACCAAATTGGGTTGCTCGACATCCGCAGCACTGACGTTCTGAAAACGCTGAAATGCAGAAGCAACAAGCTGACATCGCTCGACCTGCGGCATGAGCGCGAGCTGATTACACTGGACCTCTACGGTAACCTTCTGACAGTGGTGCAACTCTACTACCACCACGCCATGACTTCCATCAACGTGGGCAACAACCCCAACCTCTCGGATCTTTACTTGTCGCGGTGCCCGGAACTCACACAAGTCATCTGCAACAACACAAGCATCATAGAGCTTGACCTGTCGAACGCGCCGCTGCTCACCAAACTGAACTGCGAACATTGTTATCTGACAGAGCTCGACTTGAGCAATAACCCGCAGCTCACCATGCTCGATTGCGCCTACAACACGCTGGGAATGGTTGACGTGAATGACAAAGCGGAACTGGGATACCTGGACTGCAGGTCGTGCTCGCTGACGAAACTCGTGCTGCCGGAGGAAAAAGGAAACCTCCAGGTTCTGTACTGCAGCAACAACCAATTGGAACGGCTGAACGTTTCAGAATATGTCTTCCTGACAACACTCTACTGCGGCAACAACCACCTCACCATGCTCGACCTGTCGTCAAACACTAAGCTCACCGACGTGAGCATCAACCAAGGCAACTCTTTCGAAATGGATTGGTGGACAGCACCCGGGTTCAGCCACGACGCTTTCATCCCCCTGCACGGCCACAACTTATGCTTCAACACCAGCCGCTTTCAAAACCTCACGGTCCTTGGCCTTAGCGGTACACAGGAACCCTGCATCAGTTTCGGCTACCTGAAAATACCTTGGATTAACACATCCTCATCGACTTGGGAAAGTCCCTCAAAGGTTTTCTACGACTTCAATACAGGCAACGAGGTGGCCGGAAACATGCACGTGAACATACAGTTGGCGCAAAACATGGGCGTGTTGCAGCCTGTCGGCTCGGTACACATCACCGACTATGACCTGCCCCAGGACTTCGAGCCGGGCGACCACACAGCCTCCACCGACGTTGAGGGGGCTGTGGTGACGCTGATAGAATACATCATGTTCAATAAAGTCATACAATTATACGAGGGAACTGCTGGCGAAAGAGTGGGAATAAGGATGAGAGTGGAGCTGCCCGACGGATTCTTCTGGAACTCTCCCGACGCTTTCATAGGCACACTGCAGCAAAACCATCTCATAAACACCAACGACCAAAAGGCCATTGGCTTCTATTGGATTTACGACGTGCCTGAACCCGAGGGCGGATTATACATACGCTCGGTGTCTGAGACCATCGAGGAACCCGCGGTCGGGGCTTCACCGGCCTTCCAGACAGAATCGATGATGGAGACCTCCACCACAAGCGCGAACAGGGCGAAACCTACATACGTGCGCAATTACACTGTGACCGGCGTTGTCTGGGCGGAATTAAATCTTTATGCCGAAACCGTTGAAGACTACGTTATAATGATGGACGAAGACGACATCTTCCAGCCCAACAAGCTTTATTCCGTCTTCCTGATGATGGAGCCAAAAGAGGGCTGGCAGTTCCATGAGCGCACGGAATGTAGGCTCAACAACATAATATGCAACACGGAAAGTAACCCAATGTTCAACTACGTCCTCAACCTGGATGAGGCGATGGAAGGGTTGTTTAACTTTGACGGCCCGGCCATCGCGGCGGCTTTTATCCTTGAAGGGCCTGATATGCCCACGGCCATCAGCGACATCACCACGCGCTCAGACGACACTTGGTACACGCTGAGCGGCGTGCGGTTGAACGCCATGCCTACGCGCAACGGCATTTACATCCACAACGGAAAGAAAGTGGTGGTGAAATAAAGACCCGTTAAGCTTTTAGGAGTTTAGGAGTTTGGACAATAGTTATAATTGCCTCGTTTTTATAATGGCTTAAAACTATTGTCCAAACTCCTAAATTTCTTTTCAGTCTATAAAAAGATTACTGGTGGGCGGCAAACCGTTGCTCGGCCAGTTGTTCATACTTGGTGCCCGGACGTCCGTAGTTGGCCCACGGATGAATGCTGATGCCTCCGCGCGGCACAAACAGCCCCACCACCTCAATATACTTGGGGTCCATCAGGCGGATGAGATCCTTCATAATGGTGTTCACGCAATCTTCGTGGAAACTGCCGTGGTTGCGGAAACTCATGAGATAGAGCTTCAGACTCTTGCTCTCAACCATGCGCTCGCCGGGGATATAGAGAATCCTGATTTCGGCAAAGTCCGGCTGGCCGGTAATGGGGCAGAGGGTGGTGAACTCGGGGCAATTGAACTGCACCCAATAATCGTTTTCGGGGTTCTGGTTGGTGAAAGCCTCCAGCACTTCCGGTGTATAACTCTGCTTGTACTCCGACTTATGGCCAAGGGCTTTCAGGCCTTCTTGTTTTCTGTCTTTTGTCATTTTTTCTTGTTTTGATAAAGGGGGTTGTTCAAGCACCCCTGTGGGAAATGGAATGCAAAATTACAATTTTTTCCGCAATTATCCCCCTTGTTTCACAAAAAATGCCTATATTTGCCGCAAAATAAGACACTAATATCTTTTTAAAGCATGAAAAAAGCACTTTTCGCGGTTGTCGCGTTGTTGCTCTCGCTGACAGCCGCCGCACAAACGAAGTACCGGGTTAAAGGCACCACCAGCCCGGAGAGTTCTGAAGTGTTGTTGATTGACATCGTGAAAAACACCTCCGCGCCCGTCACGGTGACCGGCGGACAGTTCACCGCGTCCTTCGAGGCCGCCGAGGGCTCACTCATGTATGCTGTGGACCAAAGCGCGCAGATGGTGAGTTTCTTCATTGCCGATGCGCCGGAAATCAGCATCAATCTTATCACCGATGAGCTGAAAGGGTCGCCCCTGAACGAGAAACTGTCGGCATGTCTCCGCACGGCCACGAAGATAGAAGACAGCAAGGAAATGGCAACTTTCTGCGAGAAAGCCATCGCCGAAAACAAGGACAACATGGCGGGCGTGGCCATGCTCGCGCTTTTTGAAGGCGACTTGCCCTATGAGGCCAAGAAGCGGCTGTTCAACAAAGAGTCGATGCTGGTCAAGCATCCCCTCACCATCAGCGTTTACAACCGCCTGGCATCCATGGAGAAACGCCTGCCCGGAATGATGTTCACCGACCTGGAGGAGAACGACATCACCGGCCTGCCCCACAAGCTGAGCGAATATGTGGGCCGCGGTAACTATGTGCTCATCGACTTCTGGGCGTCGTGGTGCGGACCCTGCCGGCAGGAGATGCCCAACGTGGTGGCCGCCTACGAGAAATACCACCCCAAAGGCTTCAACATCGTGGGCCTGTCGTTCGACCAGAGAGCCGAGGCGTGGAAAAAGGCCATCCTCGACCTCAAAATGCCGTGGATGCACCTTTCCGACCTGAAAGGATGGAAGACCGTGGCCGCCGAGGTCTATGGCATCAACTCCATTCCCGCCAGCATACTGGTGGACCCGGAAGGGAAAATCGTTGACATCGACCTGCGAGGCCCCGCCTTGGGCAACAAGCTGAAGGAAATCTACGGATTTTAAAAGAGGGTGTGTCAAAATGAAATAACGTGAATATTAAACTTACAGATTGTAAGTAAAACGGCCAGAAGTGCCAAAAGAAATAAGCCCAGGACAATCGCCCTGGGCTTATTTCTTTTGGCCTTCAGGCCACCAGAATAACTGCAAATTGTTAATATCGGTGGCGCAAACCTTCTTTATGATACACCCTCTCTCACTTAATCACGACTTTGTGTCCATTATTGATATAGATACCTTTCGCCGTGGGCTTGCTGCTCAGTCGGCGACCGTCGAGGGTAAACCATCCAAAGACCGCTTCTTCTTTCCCTGATACCTTAGAGATAGAGCCGACACCTGTGGGCTTATCCCCGAAGTTCAGCACGAACTTGTTGATTTCATTGGGCTCGTTGCCCGCCGTAAGGCCGTTGTTCAGTAGGAAGCAGGCTCTGAAGGATCCTATAGTCGTCTGGGCGTCAGGATAATAAAGGTTGTTTCCGCTGCCTAAAAGGAGTTTTGTGCGGTCATCGGCATCAAGGCTGACGGGCGAGAAGAAGCCGGCGAAGGTCACGTATTCGGTATCCACTGGGGCGTTGACATTATTGATGGTGACGTAGTTGAATGACGGATTTGTCCTGTTTCCGCCGCCCGTCCACTTGATGAGATAGGGCTTGCCTGCTTCGATGGCCGTGGCATCGATGAAGTTCAGCGTCAGCGTGCCGGTCGAGCTGTTGTATTCCGACGAGCCGAGAGTCTTCAGTTCGGTGGGGTTAAGATACATATATACATCCTCATTACTGAGGCTGAATGGCAAGCATAGCGTGTTCCACGAGCCGTCGGCATAGAGCGTGCGGCCCAGGAGCATGAGTGTGGTCACTTTCCGGCCACTATATGTGTCGAGGTTTTCTTCGTTGCTGGACGCATCGCGCAGTCCGAGAAAGTCTATCGGCAGGAGATAGGTGTCGGTGAAGGTGTAGGTGGCCCCGTTGTGGACATAGGTTCCCGTGGCGGTCTTGACGTCCCCGTCGGTGGTATAGGTGATATTGCTGACGTTGACGGCCTGGCTGCTCAGTGCACTGCACTTGTTTCCTTTGTTTGTTATATGAAAATGCAAAATATAATCAATTTGTTAAGTCCAAGTTTTAGTTTGTCGAACGTAGCCTCTGTATGAATGAATGGCAGAATTCCGAACCGCTTTCTTTTTTTTCAGACTACATTATAAACCAGCCAGGAAATGTAGCCCACATAAAGGGCGGTGAGCACGCCGCCCTCCCATTTTTCCACTTTGAACTTTGTGTAGCAGAAGAACCAAAGCAGGAAAATGCTGCCCAAAAGGGCACAAAGGTCAACGGTGGTGATGCCCTGAATGTCGAGGGGGAGCACCAAGCCCGTGATGCCCAATATCATCAACAGGTTGAACACGTTGGAGCCGATGACGTTGCCGATGGCGATGGCCGAGCGGCCCTTGCGCGCTGCCACCACGCTGGTGGCCAGTTCCGGCAGCGACGTGCCCATCGCAACGATGGTGAGGCCCACCACGGCATCGGGCACGCCCAAGGCCCGCGCCGCCTTCGACGCGCCGTCAACAAAGAGATGGCTGCCGCCCACCAGGCACACCAGGCCCAGCAGGATGAAGGCGGCCGCCTTCCAGCCGTTCATGGGCTCCAGTTTGATTTCCTCCACGGGCGACGCCTGCCCCGTCTTGGCCAGGTAGAGCGTGTAGCCAATGAAAATGAGGAAGCCCAGGAACAACAGGGCGGCATCCAGGCGCGACACCTCGCCGTCGAGGCACATCACCAGCAGGGCCGCCGAGGCCAGCACGGCAAAGAGCATGTCCTTGCGGACGGTGTTGCGCGAAATTATCATCGGCGCCACAAGGGCCGTGATGCCCACGATGGCCAGCGTGTTGAACAAGTTGGAACCCACCACGTTGCCGACGGCCATGTCGGAAGTGCCCTTCACGGCCGACATGAGCGACACGAAAAACTCGGGCATCGACGTGCCCATGGCCACCACCGTGAGGCCGATGACAATCTGGGGGATGTTCATCTTCTGCGCCAGCGAGGTGGAACCGTCGGTCAGGCGGTCGGCTCCCCACAGCACCAGGAACGCACCAATCAGTACCGAACCTATGATCATTACAATTTCCATGAAATGCTTTCTTCTAATTAAATTTTTAAACAATGATTTCCTGTCCCCCGGCATCCGGAAACAGCCCGTCGCCTGAAAAGACGGTGCAAAATTAGGCAAAAAAAACGAATTACAACCCTTTGGCCCCAAGAAAATAATTTCCACCCCCAATAAACCCCGTTTTGAAAACGTTTCCCGCCGTTTTTACAAACAAGGTGGGCTTAAAAGTAAATTCTCTTTTTGCAGTGGATAGCGGCATGGGGAAAAATTGGTAAAAATATTTGACAAAACGGGCTGTTTTGCGTTGTTTTTGTAAATCGTTGAAATTCAGCTGTTTGCAAACGGCCCTGAGTTTAACCTCAAATTTCCAGGTGAAATCTTCAATTTCTCTCCTCTCAATCTTCAAGATCTCTCCCCTCAATTTGCGGTCAAACTTCATGGGACAACCCAAAAATTTTGAAAAATCTTGACAAAACAAGACGCTGATTACGCATCATTCATACACGTTTACATCATTCATACACTGGAAATGTTGGATAAAAAAACATTTTTCATTATCTTTGCACGCGAAATTAAAAAAACAAGGCGATATGAAATATGGCATTGCGGGCGTTTCGGCCCTTGTGGTCCTCCTTCTGGCCACGGCATGCAGCAAACAGGAAGGACAAAAGACGAAGGCACCCATAAGGGTGAAAACCGAGGTGGCGGCAACATCCTTCAACGGGAAGGGCACCACCTACGTGGGCATTGTGGAAGAGCGCGAGGCCACCGCCGTGAGCTTCACCGGCATGGGCGTGGTGAAGCGCATGCTGGTTGACGAGGGGCAGGCGGTAAGGCGCGGCCAGCTCATTGCCGAGATGGACGACACGCAGGCCCGCAACCTTCTGAAAGGTGCCGAGGCCGCCATGGTGCAGGCCAACGACGCCCTTCAGCGCTATGGCATGCTCCACGACAACGGCTCGCTGCCCGAGGTGCAGTGGGTGGAGGTGCAGAGCAAGGTGGCGCAGGCCCGTTCGCAACTTGACGTGGCGCGCAAGAACCTGGCCGACTGCCGCCTGACCGCCCCCGTGAGCGGCATCATAGGGCGCAAGCAGGTGGGAGCAGGCGAAACGGCCCTGCCCTCACAGGCCGTGGTGAGCATTCTCGACATCAGCACCGTGAAGGTGAAAGCCGCCATTCCCGAGGCCGAAATCGGCAACATAGGACAACATACGCCCTCTACCATCTGGGTGGAGGCCGTGGGCGGCACCTATCGCGGCGGCACCATTGAGAAGGGCGTGCAGGCCGATGCCCTGACGCATACTTACGACATCCGTATCAGCGTGGCCAACAATGGGTTAAGGCTCATGCCGGGCATGGTGGCCGAAGTGCGGCTCGACACCGGTGCCGGCAGCCATTCATTGCAAGGTCAGGTGAACCTTCCGCTGGCCGCCGTTCAGAAAAAGGCCGACGGCACGCTCTTCGTGTGGACCGTTGACCAGGACAGCACCGCCCACCGCACCACCGTCATCACGGGCCCCACGTCGGGAAACCGCGTGGCCGTGTCGTCGGGCATCGGTGCCGGGCAGCGCGTCGTCACCGAGGGATACCAGAAACTGAGTGAAGGAACGAAAGTTGCCTATTGACCATGGGAAAGGACATGAATTGGCTGAAGTGGCCCCTGGAGCACTATTCCATTTCTCTGCTCCTTGTCGTCATTCTTTTTGGCTTGGGCATCTATGGCATGTATGTCATGCCGAAAGACGAATTTCCGGCCTTCACCATCCGCCAGGGCGTGGTGGTGGCCGTCTATCCCGGCGCCACCGCCGAAGAAATTGAGGAGCAGGTGGCCAAGCCCTTGGAGCGCTATCTGTTCACCTTCGGCGAGGTGAAGCGCAACAAGACCACCACGACCTCGAAGAATGGCATGTGCATGGTGCTGGTCCACTTGAACGACGACGTGAACAACAAAGACGAGGTGTGGTCGAAAATCAAGCATGGGCTGACGTTGTTCAAGCAACAACTGCCCGCCGGCGTGCTTGCCCTGGTGGCCAACGATGACTTCGGCAACACCTCGGCCCTGCTCATTGCCGTTGAAAGCCCTGAGCGGAGCCACCGCGAGCTGCAATCCTACGGCGACGCCCTTTCCGACCGCCTGCGCCGCATCCCCTCGGTGGCCAACGTGCGTATGTACGGCCAGCAGAAGGAGCAGATTTCGCTCTATGTGGACCGCCGCCGCATGCAGGCCTACGGCATTGGCCAGCAGATGCTTTTCTCGAGGCTGCAGGCCCAGGGCATCACCGCCATGGCCGGAAGCATCAGCGACGGCGACCAGCAGACGCCCATCCACCTGGAGCCTTCGGAACGCGGTGAGGAGGAAATTGCCAACCAAATCATTTTCACCGAGCCGGTCACCGGAAAGGTGGCCCGCGTGAGGGACGTGGCCCGCGTGGTGAGGGAATACGACACGTCGGAAGGATATATAGAACAAGACGGGCACCCCTGTCTGTTGTTGTCGCTCGAGATGACACCCGGCAACAACATCGTGCAATACGGCCGCGACGTGGACCGCGTGCTCGACGATTTCCGCCAAAACACGCTGCCCGAGGACGTTACGCTCACACGCATTGCCGACCAGCCCAAGGTGGTGGGCACCAGCGTGAGCGACTTCCTGCGCGACCTTATCGTTTCAATGGCCATCATCATTATTGTCATGATGGTGTTGTTTCCGCTCAGGTCGGCCATCGTGGCGGCCATCACCATTCCCCTGAGCACATTCATTTCAGTGTCAATCATGTACATGGCGGGCATCGAGCTCAACATCGTCACGCTGGCCGCGCTCATCGTGGTGCTGGGCATGGTGGTTGACAATGCCATCGTGGTCATCGACGGCTACCTGGAATACCTGAACAAGGGCCTTGCGCCGAAAGATGCCGCCATCAGCTCTGCCCGGCAATATTTCATGCCGATGATGCTGGCCACGCTTTGCATCTCCATCATCTTTTTCCCCTTGCTCCTTACGATGAAGGGGGCCTTTCAAGACGCCATTCAAGCCTTTCCGTGGACCATCGGCATCAACCTGCTGGTGTCGCTATTCCTGGCCGTCATGGTCATTCCCTTCCTCGAGGTGCTCATCATCAAGCCCGGAAAGGTGAGCACCGGCGGAAATGCCGTCACGCGGTGGGTGCAGCGCACTTACGACACGGTGCTCGGCTTCACTTTCCGCCACCCATGGGCAACTATCACCGGCGGCATGGTCGTCATTGCGCTCTCGCTCCTCATTGTGCCTAATCTGAAGGTGCGCCTCTTCCCCTTTGCCGACCGCGACCAGCTGGCGGTGGAGATTTTCCTGCCCGAGGGAAAGGGAATGAACGACACGCGGGCCATTGCCGACTCCCTGCGCCATGTGCTGGAGAAAGACGAGCGGGTGAAGTGCATAACGTCGTTCATAGGCTGTTCTTCGCCGCGTTTCATGACGTGTTACGCTCCCCAGGTGGCCGGGCGCAACTTTGCGCAATTCATTGTCAACACCACCTCTCAGAAGGCCACGCTCGAAGTCTTGGAGAAATACCAGCCGCAATGGGCCGAAGCGTTCCCCGAAGCCTATGTCCGTTTTAAACGCCTTGATTATCTGGAAGTTCCCGAACTGGAGTACAGGTTCTACGGCGAGGACCTCGACTCGCTGCACACTGTGTCCGAGCGCATGATGGACCGCATGCGCGACATGCCCGAGCTGGAATGGGTCCACACCGACTTCATGCAACCTTTCCCCATTATCAACGTGGAACTGGACCCCGTGGCCTCGGCCATGCTCGGCATTACGCGCTCCACGGCGGCCATGGCGCTGAGTGCCACCACCGGCAACCTGCGCGCCGGGCAGATTTGGGAAGGCGACTACGAACTGCCCATCATTGTGAAAGACGATGCCGACATGGTCTTCTCCGATATCGGCGACCTGGGCCTTGCCACGCCCATGACGATGCTTTCCGCCGGCCTCGACGACAAGAACACCACCGTTCCGCTTCGTCAGGTGGCCAAGGTGTCGCCTCGGTGGACCGAAAGCCGTATCATGCACCGCGGCGGCGAGCGTTGCATCACCGTGACGGCTCAGTTTGCCAACGGCATCTATGCCGCACCCGTGGAGCGACGCCTTGCCGACATCATGGAAAACGAAATTGATGTGCCCCAGGGCGTCAGGGCCGAGGTGGGCGGAGAAACGGAATACGATGCCGAAGCCATACCGCAAATCTTTGGCGGAGTGGCCATTGCCATGGCCATCGTGTTCTTCTTCCTGCTCTTTAATTTCAAGAAATACGGCATCACCACCGTTTGCATGGCGGCCTTGGGCCTGATGCTTCCCGGAGCCCTTGTCGGCCTGGGAATCATGGACCGCACGCTGGGCCTGACCTCCGTGATGGGCGTCATCACGCTGATGGGAATGATCATGCGCAACGAAATCCTTATTTTTGAACATGCCAACGACCTGGTGAAGCAATTCGTGGCCCAGAACCCCAAGCCGCAAGGTGCCACGAGAGAACAGCTCAGGCAATACCGCCGCGACTATAACGACGCGGTGCGCCAGGCCGCCTACGAGGCCGGAAAGCGGCGCATGGTGCCCATCTTCCTCACTACGGCCACAACGGCCGTGGGCGTGGTGCCCATGATTATTGCCGGCTCCAGTTTCTGGATGCCCGTGGGCGTCACCATTTTTGCCGGCGGCATAGGCTCGCTCATCATGGTGGTCACCATGCTGCCCGTGGTTTATTGGAAAGTCAACAAGAAATAATCTCACATGAAGAAATCAGCCCTCCTCTTCCTGCTTGCCGTCCTTGGCATTGCCACTTCTTCGGCACAGGCCACCTACAACCTTCAACAACTCAAGGACTCCGCCCTCCAGAACAACCTGGCCATGCGTTCGGCACGCCACGACCTCGAGGCGGCACGCCTGCAACGCAAAGAGGCATATACCAAGTACTTCCCGCAAGTCAGCGCCACCGCCCTGTGGTTCAATGCCGACAAGGGCATGGCGAAGATGGACATGAACCCGTCGGAAATCATTCCGCCCGAAATGGGTGCCATGCTGGCGCAGACCTTCCCGCCCGAAGCGTTGGCGGCACTGGCCAACCCCGTCAGCATGACCATGATGAAAAACGGCACCATCGGCTCGCTCACCGCCGTTCAGCCCGTTTATGCCGGCGGGCAAATTGTCAACGGCAACAAACTGGCGAAAGTGGGCGAGGAGGCCAGCATGCTTCAAATGCAGCTGAAGGAAGACGAGGTGGAAAAAAACACCGAGGAATATTTCTGGCAGATAGCGGCCCTGCAAGAGAAAGCCAACACCATTGCCGC
Organism: Prevotella sp.; assembly: GCA_017474515.1. Classification (GTDB taxonomy): domain Bacteria; phylum Bacteroidota; class Bacteroidia; order Bacteroidales; family Bacteroidaceae; genus Prevotella. The sequence goes on from JAFVHN010000027.1 coordinate 16,565, forward strand.
CGCGCAGGCCCTGCTGGGCGACATCCGCAAGGACGTGGAGGTGGCCATCAAGGCCGGTGTGGCCTTGCGCAACGACCTCCTGCAAGTTCAGCTACGGCAGAACGACATGGCCAGCCAGCAACTGAAGTTGCAAAACGGCATCTCGCTCGTCAGGATGCTCCTTTCGCAATATTGCGGCCTGCGCGACACCGCTTTCACCATCGCCTACGATGCCGACGCCACCATTCCCCTGGCCGTCAGGAAAGACCATCGCCAGGCCCTCGCAGCCACCACCGAATACCAGCTCCTGGGCAAGCAGGTGGAGGCCGCCGGCCTGCAACAAAAGATGGCCGTGGGAAAGAACATGCCCTCCGTGGCCGTGGGAGCCGGCTACAACTATCACAACCTGATGGAAACCGACCGCACCTTCGCCATGCTCTTTGCCACCGTCAGCATTCCCATTTCCGACTGGTGGGGCGGCTCCAAGGCCATCAAGCGCAGCAAGATAGAAACCCAGAAGGCACAGGAACAACTCGACGACAACGCCCAGTTGCTCCTGATTCGCATGCAGAATGCGTGGAACGGCGTGGAGGAGGCTTACCAACAGCTCACCCTGGCCAAGCAAAGCATTGCCCAGGCCGAGGAGAACCTGCGCCTGAACCGCGACTTCTACAAGGCGGGCACGTCGAAGATGACCGACCTGCTGGAGGCCCAGCTGCTCATGCAGCAGGCCCGCGACCGCCACACCGAGGCTTTCACCCAGTACCAGCTAAAATTGATGGAATACCGCCTGGCCGTGGGACAATAGTCCGGGCGGCCAGGCGCTATGGCAACAAAAAAAGGGAATGCTCACGCACTCCCTTTCCCCAAAAAATCTAACAATCACACAATCTAATCAAACTAACTAAAAAAACAATCGAATCTAAGCTTATCCTGAAACAAATCTTTTACCATTTACCTCCTTTTCATCAGCCCTCCTGGAGTGTGGTCAGCCCACGGTAATCTGCCGGGCCACCTTCACTTCTTCCTTCGCCACCTTGGGCAGTTCCACGGTGAGCACACCGTCGGCCACGCGGGCGGCAATCTTCTCTTTGTCAACGTCTTCGGGAAGGAGCAACGTCTGCTCAAACTTCGTGTAGCTGAACTCGCGGCGCAGGTAGCGGGCCTTCTGGTCTTCTTCCTCCTGCTTGTGCTCCATTTTCACCACCAGGTTGCCGTCGTGGTTGATGTTCACGTCGAAGTCTTCCTTCTTCATGCCCGGGGCGGCAAGCTCCACGGTGTACTGCTTTTCGCTTTCCTTCACATTGATGGCCGGGGCCGTAGAATTGGGGCGCGGCAGCATGATGCCATCAAACAAATCGTTAAACACTGTGGGAAGCCATTCGTTACGTCTTGTAATCATAATATTTCCTCCTGATTTTTATTTTAAAGTTGTTAATGTTTAAAGGTTTTACTTTTGCCTCCGCCGCCGGGACCTTTTTCAATCCCCAACCGCATCGGCGTTCACTTAGTAAAGTGCAATTTGCGTGCCAACAGGAAAATGCCGACAACCTGTCACTTCTTCTGTGTCATTCTGTCATAGTTGTACATCATATACCTTATATAATATATAAAACCAGCCATCGCAAAAACAATAATTCCGGCGTATAGCGACATGGATAAAAAATGGTAAAAAAAATTGACAAAACGAGCGATTTTTTGCCGTTTTTCCAAGTGATTGAATATCAGTGGTTTGCAAATTTTGCAAAGTTTGGCTGCAAATTTCGGGGAGAGATTTGGCGTTTTGAGAGGAGAGATTTGGCAAATCTCTCCCCGAGATTTGCGGTCAAACCTCCTGGGGGGAGATAAATATCATGAAAAATCTTGACAAAATGTGGGCGCTGCGCAAAATGAAAAATGATAAATGACAAATGACAAATGACAAAGCAGGCTGGCTAATCGTTCGCTTTTTTGGAGTTCATAACAAATGTCTGAACTCCGTTTGTAAGATCGTTCGTAATAAAAAACGTATTATATCCCGGAAGTTTGACGTTTTCCTCAATTATTCGTACCTTTGCAACATCTATAATTCACATCTCATCACTCATCACTCAATTATTTGTTCCTTTGCAACAATCAATAACAGACAATGAACATAAGATTAGAAACTCCCAAAGATTTTCGTGAGGTAGAGACCCTTACGCGCGAGGCATTCTGGAACGTCTATCGTCCCGGATGCACGGAGCATTACGTGCTCAATCAGTATAGAACCAATCCCGACTTCATCCCAGCGCTAAACTTAGTGATGGAGGAAGGCGATGGCGAGTGTCAATCGCCCGGCAAGATTATCGGCCATGTGATGTTCTCGAAAGCCGAAATCGTCCTTGATGACGGCACCCACTTTCCATCATGGACATTCGGCCCCATCAGCATCCACCCTGACTATAAGCGCAAAGGATATGGCCTGAAGCTGCTGAACCATGCCTTGGAGAAGGCCAGGGAGATGGGAATCGGCTTGCTTCAGATGGAGGGCAATATCGAGTTCTACAAACATGCAGGCTTCGACTTGGCCAGCAAACTTAAGATTCACTATCATGCAGAGCCGAGAGAGTCAGAAGTGCCTTATTTCCTTGCCCAAGAGCTGATTCCCGGCTATTGGGGCCGTCGCGAGGGAACCTATTGTCCTCCCAAGGGCTATTTCGTGGCCGATGATCATCCCGAGGCTTTCGAAGCCTATGACGCAACATTCCCCTGTAAGGAGAAAGCCTTTCAGAAAGGCCAGTTGCCTCAGTTCTGCCAGAGTTGCGGCATGCCTCTCAACAAAAAAGAAGATTGCGGCACAAATGCCGATGGCAGCACGAATTTCGATTATTGCAAGTATTGCTATCAAGACGGGCACTTCCTTCAGGAATGTACCATGGACGAGATGATTGAACATTGCACACAATTTGTTGATGAGGTCAACAAGCTGATGCCCAAACCTATGACCAAGGAAGAGTATCGCCAGATGATGCGCGGCTTTTTCCCGATGCTGAAAAGATGGAGAAAGTGAATTGGAATCATCTGTTCCACCCACAAAGCCCTGCTCAAACATTTCTGCCCAAATAATTTGGCGGAATGGTGGGAAGTGTGTATCTTTGCATTTGTTTTTAACTAACAATCCTTTGCTTATTAACCTTTTGAAACGAAGACATGACCACAGAAAGACCAATCATTGAGTGTGTGCCCAATTTCAGCGAGGGCCGCAACCAGCAAGTCATTAACGACATCACCCAGGCCATCAGCTCGGTGGGCGGTGTGCGCCTGCTCGATGTTGACCCGGGCGAGGCCACCAACCGCACCGTGGTGACCTTCGTGGGCGACCCCGAGTCGGTGGTTGAAGCCGCCTTCCGCGGTGTGAAGCGCGCCGCCGAGCTCATCGACATGCGGCGGCACCACGGTGCCCATCCGCGCATGGGTGCCACCGACGTGCTGCCCCTCATCCCCGTGAGCGGCATCACCCTTGAGGAGTGTGCCCAGCTGGCCCGCGGTCTGGCCCGCCGCATTGCCGACGAGTTGCTCATTCCCTGCTATTGCTACGAGGCCGCCGCCACGGTGCCCGAGCGCAAGAACCTCGCCGTGTGCCGCGAAGGGGAATACGAGGCCCTGGCCGAGAAACTCACCACCCCCGGCCGCCAGCCCGACTACGGAGCGCGGCCCCTCGACGAGCAGGTGGCGCGGACAGGGTGCACCGCCGTGGGCGCCCGCGACTTCCTCATTGCCGTGAACTTCAACCTGAACACCACCTCCACCCGTCGCGCCAACGCCATTGCCTTCGACGTGAGGGAGAAGGGGCGGCCCGTCAGGGAGGGGCACCCCATCACCGGCAAGCCCAAGAAAGATGCCCAGGGCAATGTCATTATGCAACCCGGCACGCTGAAATGCACCAAGGCCATAGGCTGGTTTATCGACGAATATGGCATTGCCCAGGTGTCGATGAACATGACCAACCTCGGCGTTACGCCCCTCCACGTGGCCTTCGACGAGGTGTGCCGTTGTGCGCAAAACCGCGGCATACGCGTCACCGGCACCGAGATAGTGGGGCTCATTCCCAAGAAAACGCTCATCGACGCCGGCAAGTATTTCCTGCGCAAGCAAAACCGGTCGGAGGGCATTCCCGAGGACGACATCATCAGAATGGCCGTGAAGTCCATGGGCCTCGACGACCTGAAGCCCTTCAACCCGCGCGAGAAAGTCATTGAATACCTCCTGGAGGACGCTCAGAAAGGCGGAAAGGCAAGGCTGGTGGACCTCACCGTGAAAGGCTTTGCCGAAGAAACGTCGCGCGAGAGTGCCGCCCCCGGCGGAGGCACCATCTCGGCATATATGGGCGCACTGGGCGCCGCTCTGGGCACCATGGTTGCCAACCTGTCGTCGCACAAGGCAGGGTGGGACGAGCGCTGCCCCGAGTTTTCCGAATGGGCCCAGCGCGGACAGAACATCATGGCCCGCCTGCTCCACCTGGTGGACGAGGACACCGAGGCCTTCAACCGCGTCATGGCCGCCTTCGCCATGCCCAAGAAGAGCGACGAGGAGAAGGCCTTGCGGCAGGAAGCCATCGAAGCGGCCACCCTCTATGCCGCCCAGGTGCCGTTGCTCACCATGAAGACGGCGCTGGAAGCCTTCCCCCTCTGCCTCTATATGGCCCGCGAGGGCAATCCCAATAGCGTGTCGGACGCCGGCGTGGGTGCCCTGGCGCTGAGGGCCGCCGTGCACGGTGCCGCCCTCAACGTGCGCATCAATGCCGCGTCGTTGAAGGACAAGACGGCCGCCGCCCGGCTGGCCGACGAAGCCCGTGCCCTGGCCGAAAAGGCCGACCAGGCCGAGAAGGAAGTCATCGACGCCGTTGAAAATAAATTTTCATAGTTAGGAGATATGAGTTATGATACATAAAATTGAAAAGGTGAAAAATTGAAAAGGTGAAAAAGCCTGCCGCCGTAAATCATAATTCATAACTAAGAATTCATACCTAAAAATATCATTTTTACCATGACCCCCGAAGAATTTAGAAAAGAAATCCGCCTGGGCATTCCCGACACCCTGCCCGAGGCCATGCCATACGATCCCGCCATCAACCATGCCCCGCGTCGCAAGGACATATTGACCGACCAGCAGAAACAATTGGCCTTGCGCAATGCCCTGCGCTATTTCCCCCGGCACCTGCATGCCCGGCTGGCTCCCGAGTTTGCCGAGGAACTCAATGCCTACGGCAGGATTTACATGTACCGATACCGTCCGCGCTACGAAATGTATGCCCGCCCCATCGACGAATATCCGGCCCGAAGCCGGCAGGCCGCCGCCATCATGCTGATGATTCAGAACAACCTGGACCCGCGGGTGGCGCAGCACCCCCACGAACTCATCATCTACGGTGGCAACGGCGCCATCTTCCAGAACTGGGCCCAGTACCGGCTGGCAATGAAATACCTTTCGGAAATGACCGATGAGCAAACGCTCGTCATGTACAGCGGCCATCCCCTGGGCCTCTTTCCGTCGCACAAGGATGCCCCGCGCGTGGTGGTAACCAACGGCATGGTCATTCCCAACTACTCGAAACCCGACGACTGGGAGCGCATGAACGCCCTGGGCGTGAGCCAATACGGGCAGATGACCGCTGGGTCGTATATGTACATCGGTCCGCAGGGCATTGTGCACGGCACCACCATCACCGTGCTCAACGCCGCGCGGAAGATTCGGAAAGCCGGGCGCATTCCGCTATTCGTGACCGCCGGACTGGGCGGCATGAGCGGGGCACAGCCCAAGGCCGGAAACATTGCGGGAGTGGTGAGCGTGACGGCCGAAATCAACCCGAAGGCCGCCATGAAACGCTATGAGCAAGGGTGGGTTGACGAAATCTACCATAGCCTCGACGAACTGATGCCGGCACTGAAGAAATCCATCGGCGAGTGCCGCGTGGTGTCGATGGCATACGTTGGAAACGTGGTGGACCTCTGGGAAAGACTGGCCGACGACAACGTCGCCGTGGACCTTGGCAGCGACCAGACATCGTTGCACAACCCGTGGGCCGGAGGCTATTACCCCGTGGGCCTGAGCCTCGAGGAGTCCAAGCAGATGATGGCCGCGCAACCCGAACTGTTCAAGGAGAAGGTGCAGGCATCTTTGAGAAGGCAGGTGGCCGCCATCAACCGTCTCACCGCCCGTGGAATGTATTTCTTCGACTATGGCAACGCCTTCCTGCTGGAGTCGGGCCGCGCCGGGGCCGACATTCTGAAGGCCGACGGCACTTTCCGCTATCCCAGCTATGTGCAGGACATCATGGGGCCCATGTTCTTCGACTACGGCTTCGGACCCTTCCGATGGGTGTGCACGTCGGGCGACGCCGACGACCTGGCCACCACCGACCGGCTGGCCGCCCAGGTGCTGGAAGAAATGATGCAGACCGCACCTGCCGACATTCACGGCCAGCTTGCCGACAACCTCCACTGGATTAAGGAGGCCGGCCGCAACCACCTCGTGGTGGGCTCGCAGGCACGCATCCTCTATGCCGATTGCGAGGGGCGCACAAAGATTGCGCTGGCCTTCAACGAGGCCGTCAGGAGCGGCCTGCTGAAGGCACCGGTGGTGCTGGGGCGCGACCATCACGACGTGAGCGGCACCGACTCGCCATTCCGCGAAACCAGCAACATCTACGACGGATCGCAATTCTGTGCCGACATGGCCGTGCAAAATGTCATCGGCGACGCCTTCCGCGGTGCCACATGGGTGAGCATTCACAACGGCGGCGGCGTGGGCTGGGGAGAGGTCATCAACGGCGGCTTCGGAATGGTCATCGACGGCAGCGACGAAAGCGACCGCCACATCCGCGAAATGCTCTTCTGGGACGTCAACAACGGCATTGCACGCCGGTCGTGGGCGCGCAACAGCGGTTCGATGGATGCCATACGGCGCGAAATGGAGCGCACGCCCGGCCTGCGTGTCACCATGCCCAACCTTGTAGATGACAGCCTGTTGGCCAATGCCTTCAACAAATAAAAAAACATTCTCCGACCATGATACATAAAATAAGTGCAGGACACCTGACGCAGGACAAGATAGAGGAAATCATCCTCAACGGCTACCAGCTGGAACTGAGCGAGGAAACGCGCCAGCGCATCATCCATTGCCGCGAATATCTCGACAACAAGGTGGCCACCAGCGAGGTGCCCATCTACGGCGTCACCACCGGCTTCGGCTCGCTTTGCAAAATCAGCATCGGCGACGACCAGCTGGCGCAATTGCAAATCAACCTGATGATGAGCCATGCCTGCGGCACCGGCGACCGCGTTCCCAACGACATCGTGAAAATCATGACGCTCCTGAAGATTCAATCGCTCAGCTACGGCTATTCGGGTTGCAAGCTCGACACCGTGGAGCGGCTCATCGATTTCTTCAACAACGACATCTTCCCCGTGGTCTATATGCAGGGCTCGGTGGGCGCCTCGGGTGACCTTGTGCCCCTGGCACACCTCTGCCTGCCCCTGGTAGGGCTGGGCGAGGTGGAGTACAAGGGCGAACGCATGTCGGGCGCGGCCATTCACGAGAAAATGGGGTGGACGCCCATCAGCCTCGGCTCGAAGGAGGGCCTGGCACTGCTCAACGGCACGCAAAACATGAGCGCCTTCGCCGTGTGGTCGCTCATTCATGCCAAGCGGCTGGCCAACCAGGCCGACGTCATTGCGGCCATGTCGCTCGAAGCCTACGACGGGCGGCGCGAGCCCTTCAACCTGGCCGTTCACATGGTGAGGCCCCACCAGGGACAGATTGCCACGGCCGCACATATCAACGAACTGCTGAAGGGCAGCGAAATGATTGCGCAGCCCAAGACGCATGTGCAGGACCCCTATTCCTTCCGCTGCATTCCGCAGGTACACGGGGCGGTGAAGGACACGTTGTCTTACGTGAAAAGCATTGTTGACATTGAAATCAACGCCACCACCGACAACCCGACGGTGTGTCCCGACGAAGACCTTATCATCTCGGCGGGCAATTTCCACGGCGAGCCCATTGCCATGCCCATGGATTTCCTGTGCATTGCGCTTTGCGAACTGAGCAATATTTCCGAGCGGCGCACCTATAAGCTGGTGAGCGGCACCCGCGGACTGCCTTCCTTCCTGGTGGCACGTCCGGGCCTGAACAGTGGTTTTATGATTCCGCAATACACCGCCGCAAGCATTGTCAGCCAGAGCAAGACGCTCTGCATGCCCTCGTCGGCCGACAGCATTCCCACCTCGCAGGGGCAGGAGGACCATGTGAGCATGGGTGCCAATGCCGGCACCAAGCTCTTCAAGGTCATCAAGAACACCGAGCGCGTGCTGGCCATCGAGCTCTTCAATGCCGCCCAGGCCCTGGAGTTCCGCCGCCCCCTGCGGTCGTCGCCGCACATAGAGCGCGTGCATGCCGACTATCGGCAGGTGGTGCCGTTTATTGAAAACGACGAGGTGATGTACCCTCACATCGAGAAAAGCGTGCAGTTCCTGCGCGCCCATGCCGACATGTAGCGCCTTATAACCCCAAATCGGTCATTAGAAAGCCGGACCATGAATGATGGTACGTCTTATAACCGATTTGGGGTTTTTCTTTATCTTGAGACGGGTAGCTGGACAGGTAAAAATTGGTAAAAATTTTTGACAAAATGCGTGGCTTTTGCCCAGCCTTTGTAATTTGTTGAATTTCAAGGGTTTGCAAATTGTCTTTGGTTTGACCGCAAATTTCGGGGAGAGATCTTGAAGATTTCGAGGAGAGATCTTCAAGATTTCTCCCCTCAATTTGCGGTCAAACCTTTTGGAGTAGCCCAAAAACCATGAAAAATCTTGACAAAATGGGGTTCTTGCGCAGAGGTACAAAGACAGCCCCCAAATCAACTATCCCAATGACCGATTGGGGATAAAAGAAAAGCCCTTCTGGTTTTCCCCGACGGGGAAATGCAGAAGGGCTTTTCTCTATGGTGAAACAGGCTTATTTCTTGTCGTATTCTTCAATGATTTTCTCGGCTTGCTTCAGGTGCTTCTGGTCGCGGCGCCAACGGCGGTCCAGCAGCCTCGCCATGTCGAAACGGGCGAGCGGTTGCGGCGGCTGGGCCGCTACGATTTGCGCTATGCCTTCTTTGATGCTGCTCAAAAGTTCCGGACTGACACTGACCACCTGCACCTCGGGCAGCATCATGGCGCTCGGAAACATCTGCATGGTGTCGCCCACTTCGGCAAAGGCCAGCCGTTCGCGCTCATAAAGCACATGGCTGAAACTGATGCTGTCGAAGCGTTCAGCCACGGTGACCACGCCCTGGCGGTCGGTTATTACGGCTTGGCAGCTGTCAACCCTCACCGTAACGCCTTCAATGGGCTGTAGCGTTTCCACGTCGAGCACATGGATTTTTCGCTGGGCCTCCGCCGTCAGGCAACAAAGGAGCAGCAGCATGGCCGCCAGGCCGCGCCTCCGTGTCTCGTGCCGTGTGGTTGTTTCGCTCATGTCGTCGGCAAGGTTTTTCGGCTGCAAATATAAGCATTAAGTGCCGAAAGTAATATGGCGGTTAGTTACAATTAGAATTTTTCAACGATTATTACGCAAATAATTGTATCATATAAAAAAGATTTAGTAAATTTGTGGCATCTTAACGAATGAAAGATGAAACAGCTGCTTATTGAGAACATCGGCCTGCTGGCCGGCCTGCTGCCCGAGGGAAAAACCACGCTGCGAGGGCAGGAGATGGCACACATGGAAACGCTGGAAAACGCCTGGCTCCTGGTGGAAGACGGGCTGGTGAAGGACTTTGGCCCGCAAGGCCAGCCGCCGGAACCTCTCGCCCCCGAATGTAGCAAGGTCGATGCGAAGGGCGGCACGTTGTTGCCCTCATTTTGCGATAGCCACACCCACATCGTCTATGCCGGAAGCCGCGAACAGGAGTTTGTTGACAAAATCCGCGGCCTGAGCTATGCCGAAATAGCGCGGCGCGGCGGCGGAATCCTCAATTCTGCCGACCGCCTGCACGAAATGAGCGAGGACGACCTTTACCATCAGGCCATGTGCCGCGTCCGCGAAATGGTGGCCAAAGGCACCGGCGCCATGGAGATAAAGAGCGGCTATGGACTCAATACCGCCGACGAACTGAAGATGTTGTGCGTCATCCGACGCATTGCGGAAACCACGCCGGCCACCGTGCGCGCCACGTTCCTCGGGGCACATGCCGTGGGAAGGGCATTCGCAGGGCGGCAGGAGGAGTATGTGGACCTGGTGGTCAACGAAATGATACCCGAAGTGGGGCGGCAGCAGTTGGCCGATTTCGTGGATGTGTTTTGCGACGAAGGGTTTTTCACACCTCGCGACACCGCCCGCATACTGGAAGCCGCCGCGAAATACGGCATGCGCCCGAAGATTCACGGGCAGGAGCTGGCCGATAGCGGGGGAGTGGAGGTGGCCGTGGAGCACAATGCGCTCAGCGTGGACCACTTGGAAAGCATGACCTTGCGCGACATCGAACTGCTGCGTGCCCATCCTCAGACCATTCCGACCGCCTTGCCCGGCACCAGTTTCTTCCTTAACATGCCTTTCGCCCCCGGCCGCCGCATCATCGATGCCGGCCTGCCTCTTGCCCTGGCCAGCGACTACAACCCCGGTTCCACGCCCTCGGGCGACATGAAATTCGTGGTGTCGTTGGCGTGCATCAAAATGCGGCTTTTGCCCGAAGAGGCGCTCAATGCAGCCACCCTCAATAGCGCCGCCGCCATGGATTTGTCGGCCACTCACGGCAGCATCACGCGTGGCAAGGTGGCCAATTTCTTCATCACGGCCCCCATGCCGTCGTTGGCCTTCCTTCCTTACGCCTACACGCTGCCCCTCATCCGCCGCGTGTTCCTCAAAGGTGAAGAACAGTCCCTAACCCCCTAATCCCAAGAACCATGAGCATTACAAGAGCTTTCGAAGCGGCCTTCCACCGCAAGCAAGAAAAAGAGTGGGAGAAAATCTACGTCATCGTGGACATCCACGACACCATCATCACGGCCTGCTACGACGCCGAGGAAACCTACCATTACTTCCCTTTGGCAAAGGAGGTGCTCCAGGTGCTCTCCGTGCGCCAGGACATCTGCCTCATCCTGTGGACCGGCTGCTATCCCGACGCTTTGCAGCGCTATCTTGACCATTTCGCCGCCGACGGCATCCATTTCGACTATGCCAACGAAAACCCCGAGGTGGGCAACACGCGCATTTCGTGCTTCGACCAGAAGCTCTATTTCAACGTGGGCATTGACGACAAGTTCGGCTTTGAACCCGAAACCGACTGGCAGGAGGTGGCCGAGGTGGTCAGCCGCTTTTGAGTGCGGGCACGCAAAAGTGTCATGGCAAGGGCGGTGAAATAGTAAAAAACGTTAAACATGATGATTTTCCATGCCGCCATGTTCGCCGTTTCGCCAAAAAGAATTACCTTTGCACCCGCATTTGGAAAACAGCCCGATGCCAAATGCCGATATGGCTCAGTTGGTAGAGCGACGCATTCGTAATGCGTAGGTCCTGGGTTCGAGTCCCAGTATCGGCTCATTTTGAACAAGTTTATGCTTTTACATGCAACGGCTGTGGTGCTATCAGGCGTTTATCGCTTGCTGCCGCACACTCCAAATAGCCGGCAGGCGATAATAGCTCAGTTGGTAGAGCATTGGCTTCCCAAGCCGAGGGTCGCGGGTTCGAGTCCCGTTTATCGCTCATAAAAAAAGTAGCAGTCAAGCTGTTACTTTTTTTTGTTGATATTTATGAGAAAAAAAGAAAGCCGCAAGTTTTCGTTTCCGAGAACTTGCGGCTTTGCTTTGTGATTCCGGCGGGATTCAAACCCACAACCTTCTGATCCGTAGTCAGATGCTCTATTCAGTTGAGCTACGGAACCCTCCGTGCGCTTCATTTCTGAATTGCGGTTGCAAAGGTACGCACTTTCTGCCATACCGCCAAATTTTTTTCGCATTATTTTCAAAAAAGTGCTTTTCTGCGCTTCTTTTTTGTGAAGAAGGAGCCGTTTTCGGGGCCATTCGTCGAAGAAAAGCGGGGAATTGGTCGAAAGAAGTATGGCCGGCGCCACTTTTTGCCATACCTTTGCACGGGAAAACAAAAATAAAAATCAGATATGAAAGCATCAAGAAAACTCGTGTTAGTGTTGATGGCGCTCGTTTCGTTGCCATCGTTGTCGCAAACCACCGTGAAGGGCATCCTCGTTGACCAGAGCCTGGGCGAGGGTGAGCCCTACGCCACCGTGCGCGTGTTCCAGCCGGGCAAGAGCGACAAGGCCGTGGCCATGTTCCTCACCGGTGAAGACGGCCGTTTCAGCCATGAGGTGAATGGCCGTGGCAAGTACGACATCGTGTTCAGCAGTGTGGGCAAGAAAGAACTTCGCCGCGCCATAGAGCTGCCCGGAAGCGGCGAGCTCGACCTTGGCACCGTGTATGTGACCGACGACGCCACCATGCTCGGCGGCGTGGAAGTGGTGGGGCAGAAGCCGCTGGTGAAAATGGAAGTTGACAAGATGAGCTACAACGTGAGCGAAGACGAAGACGCCAAGGCCTCCACCGTGCTCGACATGTTGCGCAAGGTGCCCATGGTGACCGTTGACGGCCAGGACAACATCTCGGTGAACGGCTCGTCGTCGTTCAAGATTTATGTTGACGGCAAGCCCAACGTGATGTTCCAGAGCAACCCCTCGATGATTTTCAAGAGCATGCCCGCCGCCGCCGTCAAGAGCATTGAGGTGGTGACCAATCCCGGTGCCCGCTACGATGCCGAGGGTGCCGGTGGCGTGCTCAACATTGTGATGAACCGCATGGATGCGCAGGCCATGCAATCGCTCAACGGCATCAACGGCACCCTGCGTGCCCAGGCCGGCAACCGTGGCGTGGGCGGCGGCGCCTTCGTCAGCGGGCAGCAGGGCAAGTTCTCCTTCAGTGCCAACGTGATGGAAAACTACTCCACGCCCGGCACCACCGACGTTGAAATGGAGCAGCAGAACGGCGGCGGCACCATTCTCACCAATGCCGCCACCACGGTGAAGCTGCCCTTCACCCTGGGCAACGTGAGCCTGGGCTATGACCTCGACGCCATGAGCAGCCTCAACGCCACCTTCTCGCTCACCAGCTTCAACATGAAGAACGAGGGCTCCACCACCACGCGCCAGCTGGGCGGTGCCTACGGCAGCGGCTTCAACTACATCACGAACATGAACACGCGCAACGCCCGCACCTCGTTCAGCGGCAACGTGGACTACCAGCGCTTTTTCAACAAAGAGCGCACCCAGTCGCTCGTGCTCACCTACCAGTTGTCGTATAGCCCGTCGAAGACCGAGCAGGACAACGACTTCCAGTCGGACGTGGCCGCCACCATCGACCTTACCGACCGCCACTCGGTGAACCGCGAGCACACCACCGACCACACCTTCCAGGCCGACTATACCATGCCCACCGCCCCCGGCCACACGCTGAGCCTGGGTGCCAAGACGACCATTCACAACGCCACGTCCGACGCCGACTACTTCCTGTCGGGCATTGCCGACGCCGGTTCGGGCATGGACTACACCTATAAGAACATCATCGGCGCCGCCTATGCCGAGTACGCCGCACAGTGGAACCAGCTGGGCGCCAAGGCCGGCCTGCGCTATGAGCACACCTGGCAGGAGGTGGAATACCGCCAGGGCCTGGGCCGCGACTTCAGCACCGACTACGGCTCGCTGGTGCCCACGGCCAGCCTGTCCTACAACCTCACGCAGGGCAGCAACATCGGCCTGACCTACAACATGCGCATTTCGCGCCCGGGCATTTCCTACCTCAACCCCTACATCGACCGCAGCGACCCCAACGCCCTGGCCTATGGCAACACCAACCTTGACGTGGAGAAGTCGCACAACATCTCGCTGGTTTACAACAAGTTCACGCAAAAACTCATGCTCAACGTGAACCTCCACCACAACTTTACCGATAACGCCATTGAGCAGTACAGCTTCTTCGACGGCCAGTTGCTCAACACCACCTACGGCAACATCGTGAAGCGCCACCAGACGGGTGCCAACGTCTATGCCAACTGGCTGGCCACGCCCAAGACGCGCCTCTTTGTGAACGGCAGCCTGAACTACACCGACATGCGCAGCGAAACGCTCAATATGCGCAGCAACGGCTGGACGGCCACCGCCATGACCGGCGTTCAGCAGACCCTGCCCTGGGACATCAAGCTGGCGGCCTATTTCATCAGCTCGTCGAAAACCTACACCCTGCAGGGCTGGACCAGCGGCATGAACCTGCTGACGGCCAACGTGTCGAAAACCTTCTTCGACGACCGCCTTACCCTGAGCCTGCAAGGGCTGACCGGCCTCACCGACGGCGGCAACCTGAAGATGGAAACCTATAGCCGCGGCAACGACTTCCTGAGCCACCAGACCATCAAGGTGCCCATGAGCGGCCTGACCTTCAGCGTGAGCTACACCTTCGGCAACAACAAGCGCCAGATGAAGCAGCACTCCAGCCGCGTGCAGAGCGACTTTATAGAGCAGCAATCGCAGGGCGAGAAAATCAACAACATGGGCAACATGCAACAGCAATAAGCCGGCGACCGGAACCAGTGTCGCGATAAGGAAAAATGTCAAGATTTTTCATGAAAATTTCCCACCTGCCATGAGCTTGACCGCAAATTTCGGGGAGAGATCTTCAAGATTTCTCCCCTCAATCTTCAAAATCTCTCCCCGAAATTTGCGGTCAAAACCAAGGCGATTTGCAAGCCGTTGATATTCAGTGGTTTACAAAATTGTTGAAAAATCAGAGATTTTGTCAATATTTTTTACCATTTTCACGCCCCCAAAATCCATCATTTCCGGCCGCTGCCAAAGGTCTAAAGAAAACTTAATTTCTTGGCATGGTTGGCCCGTAATTCAGAAAAAATATTTATTTTTGCAATCATGAAGAAAATAGGAAAGAAAGACATCCTGCTGCTGGTCATGCAGCTGGCCGTGTGGGCCGCCATTATCTCGGTTCCCGCCCTTACCGCCTACGTCACCACCCACGACTGGAAAAACGTGCGGGCCACCACCTGGGCCACCGTGTTCATGCTCCAGTCGCCGCTGGTCATCTACTTTGCCAACTTCTATCTTCTTCACCACCTGTTCTTCCGCCGCCGCTATGTGTGGTTCGCGTTGTTGAACCTTGTGCTCATGCTTGGGCTGAACTTCGGGCTGTTCTACATCAGGTATTTCACCCACAACATGCCCTATTTCGCCAAGCTCAACATGTACATGGGCCTGTTTGTCTTCATGCTCTTCAACTGTGCCATGATAGCCACCGCCGTCGGCATCCGCCACTTCATGCGCACCAACCGCCTGAAGCAGCAGCTGGCCGAGCAACGGCAGAAGACCACCGAGGCCGAGCTGGCGTGGCTGAAGAACCAAATCAACCCCCATTTCCTGTTCAACACGCTCAACAACATTTCGAGCCTCACGCAGATAGACCCCGACAAGGCCCAGGAGGCCATTGCCCAGCTGAGCGACCTGCTGCGCTATGCCATGTACGAAACCGACAAGCAGGACGTGCCCCTCAGGGGCGAGGTGGAGTTCATGCGCAACTACGTGGAACTGATGCGTTTGCGCTGCAACAGCAAGACCAGCGTGGAGTTCACCACCGACATAGAGAACGAGCAGGCCCCGGTGGCTCCGCTGCTCTTCATCTCGCTGGTGGAAAACGCCTTCAAGCACGGCACCAGCACCAGCCGCCCCTCGTTGGTGAACATCTCGATGGTGCAGCGCGACAACGCCCTCACCTTCACCTGCGACAACACCAACTACCCCAAGAGCGACACCGACCGCAGCGGCTCGGGCATAGGCATTGAGAACACGCGGCGGCGCCTCCAGCTCCTCTATCCCGGCCGCTTCGACTGGCAACAGGAGGTGACCGCCGACAACATCTACCATACGCAAATCACCATTCGCCCATGAACACCCTTACCTGCATCATCGTCGATGACGAGCCGCTGGCCGTCAGCCTCATGGAGGCTTTTGTAGGCAGGACGCCCGACCTGCAGCTCCTGGCATCGTTCACCGACTCGGTGGAGGCCGTGGAAGCCATCGGCCGCATGAAGCCCGACCTGCTTTTCCTCGACATTCAGATGCCCGACCTCAACGGCATGGAGCTGGCCCATATCCTGCCCGAGGAAACGCTTATCGTGTTCACCACCGCCTTCAAGGAATACGCCTTCGAGAGCTATGAGGTGAGCGCCCTCGACTTCCTTTTGAAGCCCATCCGCTACAACAAGTTCCTCATGGCCGTGGAAAAGGCACGAAAGCGCAAGGCAGGCACCCAGAGAGTGGACGAGGTGAAAACGCCCGTCGCTCCGGACACACCGGCCGTTTCCGAGCCGCCCGCCACCTCCATCTTCATCCGCGTGGACGGCGAGTTGCGGCAGTTGCAGCTCGCACAGGTGCTTTATGTGAGTGGCATGAAAGACTACGTCATGTTCTACCTGGAGGGCGAGCGCAAGCCGCTCATCACCCACATGACCATGAAGGCGGTGGAGGAAATGCTGCCCCGCGGCCGTTTCCTGCGCATCCACCGCTCGTATATCGTTGCCCTCGACCGCATTGCGAAGGTTGACCGCAACGATTGCGTGTACATCGGTAACGAAATCATCCACGTCACCGATGCCTATGCCGACGAGTTCCACCGCTTCATCAATGAGCGAACCATGGGGGGCCGTGGATGAAATTTGCAAGGAAAAGAATTGGCAATTAGAAAAATTAACACTATCTTTGTAGCCCGAACGTATAACATGTAAAGAATATGGCAACAATAATATTACAAATTCCCGACGAAACCCTTGTGTCGAAAGTAAAACAGGCATGTAAAATGTTGGTGGGCGTGACATCGGTGAAAATTCTGAAAGATGCCCAGCCCCCGGAAAATGATGTCACCAAGACGGCCGGTTTTCGCGAGGCTATGGACGACGTGAAAAACGGCCGGGTTTATCAAGCCGACAGTGTGGATGACATGTTTAAGAAAATACTTGGTTGACAGATATGTATAGCATTCGCTATTCTAAGCGATTTGAGAACTGCTCCTATGGACTATAATTCCATCATCAACAAATATTATCCGGAGGACAACGCCCTTCGCCGCATCTTGCTCACCCATAGCCGTGCCGTTGCCGACAAGGCGCTGGCCATTGCCGCCGCCCATCCCGAACTGCCCATCGACACCGCCTTCGTGGAGGAGGCCGCCATGCTCCACGACATCGGCATCGTGCGTTGCAATGCCCCCGGCATAGAATGTTTCGGCACAGAGCCGTATATCTGCCACGGGCGCATCGGTGCCGAAATGTTGAGGGAAGAGGGGTTGCCAAGGCATGCCAGGGTGTGCGAGCGACATACCGGAGCCGGCCTCACCGAGGAAGACATCGTGAGCCAGCAGCTGCCCTTGCCCCATCAGTCGTTCTTGCCCGAAACCCTTGAGGAACAGCTCATTTGCTACGCCGACAAGTTCTTCTCGAAGACGCGCCCCGACCAGGAGAAAACCCTGGAACAGGCCGAGCGCAGCCTCGCCAAGTTCGGACAGCCCGGCCTCATCCGCTTCCGCCATTGGGCCGAATTGTTCGGGTGAAAAGATAGGAAATTGTTACTTATCCGTCAAAATAGCTTTCAGATTGTTTTGCATTTCTCGCGTTTATCTGTAACTTTGCAGCCATCTTGTGCTTTGCCTGCCGGAATGACAATGTCTGACCTTGGCAGGAGAAAGGCGTGAAAAGTTACGGAAATGACTATTGCAGAGCAACTTAAAAGTAGGATTCTCATTCTCGACGGTGCCATGGGCACCCGCATACAGGCCCTTGGCGTGGGGGCCGACAGCTTCCATCGCGGACGCTTTGCGCAGTGGCCGGTGTCGCTGGCGGGCAACAACGACGTGCTGTGCCTTACCGCTCCCGACGTCATCAAGGACATCCACCGCCGTTATGTGGAGGCCGGTGCCGACATCATCACCACCAACACCTTTTCGGCCAATCGCATCAGCCAGCAAGAATACCGCTGCGAGGACGTGGCGCGCGACATGGCGCAGGCCGGTGCCCGCCTTGCCCGACAGGTGGCCGATGAATTTATAAATATAAAAAAGGTGTGGGTGGCCGGGTCGATGGGACCCACGTCGAAGTCGCTCTCGCTGGCCTCCGACATGAGCCGTCCGGCCCAGCGTGCCGTCAGTTTCGACGAGATGGCCTCGGCCTACGGCGAGCAGGCGGAAGCCCTCATTGCGGGCGGTGCCGACATGCTTCTATTGGAGACCTGCTTCGACGCCCTGAACACCAAGGCGGCGCTCTATGCCGTCAGCCGGCTCAACGAACGGCTGGGGCGCGTGGTGCCGGTCATGGTGTCGGCAACCATCAACGACCGCAGCGGGCGAACATTGACCGGGCAGACGCTGGAGGCATTCTATATCAGCATCTGCCATTACCCGGGACTTGTGAGCTTTGGACTGAACTGTTCGTTCGGCGTAAAGGAACTGCGGCCTTTTGCCGAACAGCTGGCACGCCGCGTCGGGGTGGCCCTCAGTCTGCATCCCAATGCCGGACTGCCCAACGAAATGGGTGAATATGAGGAGTTGCCCGAGGTGACCGCCTCGTATCTGCGCCAGATGGCCGACGGCGGGCTGCTGAACATTGCCGGCGGATGTTGCGGAACGGATGAACGCCACATACGCGCTATCAGTGAGGCCCTGAACGGCATTGCTCCGAGGCACATTCCCGAAAAGAACCACCAGTTGTGGGTGTCGGGACTGGAACCCGTGCTCATCGACCGCGAGGCGGCCAACTTCACCAATGTGGGCGAGCGCACCAACGTGGCCGGCTCGCGGAAGTTTGCTCGCCTGATAGCCTCGAAACAATACGACGAGGCCCTTGGCGTGGCACGCCAGCAGATAGAAGGCGGCGCGGCGGTCATCGACATCAACATGGACGATGCCATGCTCGACAGCCGCGAGGAAATGCAGACCTTCCTGCGATATATTGCCAACGACCCCGCCGTGGGGCGCAGTGCATTGATGATTGACTCCAGCGACTGGCCAACGCTCGTGGCCGGACTGAAGAACGCCCAGGGGAAGTGCATCGTCAACTCCATCAGCCTGAAGAACGGCGACGGCGATTTCATGGAAAAAGCCCGCGAACTGCGCCGCTTGGGCGCCGCCGTCGTGGTGATGGCCTTCGACGAGGAAGGTCAGGCTACCACATACGAACGAAAGACGGAAATTGCCCGCCGCGCATATCGTTTGCTGACGGACATGGGCTTCCCGCCCGAGGAAATCATTTTGGATGTTAATATCCTGTCTGTGGGAACGGGTGTCAGCGAGCACCGCGACTATGGGCGCGACTTCATCCGTGCCGTGGGCTGGATAAAGCAGAACCTGCCCTTTGCCAAGACGAGCGGAGGCGTCAGCAACCTGTCGTTTGCCTTCCGTGGCAACAACACGGTGCGCGAGGCCATGCACTCGGCTTTCCTCTACCATGCCATCCGCGCCGGACTCGACATGGCCATTGTCAATCCCTCCATGCTCCAGGTTTACGACAGCATTGAGCCGAACCTTTTGCAGGCCGTTGAGGATGTCGTTCTCAACACCGGCGACGAGGCCACCGAAAAACTTATTGCGCTGGCCGCCACCGTTCAGAAAGGCTCGTCGGCAGAGAAAAATTCCGACGGGCAGTCGGGCTCCTGGCGAAGCGAAAACATAGAAAAGAGGCTGGACTACGCGCTGAGCAGCGGGTTGAGCGACTATCTGCCGGAAGACATTCCCGAGGCGTTGAAATGCTATGGCAACGACCCCGTGCGCGTCATTGAGGAACCGCTGATGAAGGCCTTGGAGCATGTGGGACAGCTGTTTGGTGAAGGAAAAATGTTCCTGCCGCAGGTGGTGAAATCGGCAAAGGTGATGAAAGATGCCGTGGCCCTGTTGCAACCTTATATGGAAAAGGGCAGGGCGGGGCAGAACACGCGCCCTGTGGTGATAACGGCCACTGCCAACGGCGACGTTCACGACATCGGGAAGAACATTGTCGGCATTGTGCTGGGATGCAATGGCTTCGACGTCCGCGACCTCGGCGTAATGGTGCCCGCCGACACCATTTTGCAAGAAACATTGAGGCTGAAACCCTGCATGGTGGGCATCAGCGGGCTGATTACGCCCTCGTTGAAAGAAATGGAACTGTTGTGCCGCCTGTTTCAGCAACACCGGTTGCATGTGCCCATCGTGGTGGGCGGCGCTACAACATCTGCCCTTCACACCGCCGTGCGCCTGGCGCCTCTTTACGACGGACTGGTGGTTCATGGCGGCGATGCCTCGCAGACTTCCCTTTTGGCCAAGCGACTGCTGACGGCTCCCGAAGAAACGGAACGTCAGATTCGTGCCGAGCAGCAACAAATTCGCGATGCCTATAGCGAGCACCACTCCGAACTTACACCCTACGAGGAGGCCAACCGGCGGGGAACGCCCGAGAGAGCCGAAGCAAGGGAGTTTTTCCAACACATCAGTTTGCCGAAAGGCCCGTTGCTCACTTCCCGTTTCCTTCCGGTGGCCGACGTTGCCGAATACATTGACTGGCGTATGTTCCTGTTGTTCTGGGGATTTAAGGGCGAGACGTTGCAACAACAGTTGGTCAACCCCGAGGCCGCACGCATGCTCAGCGAGGGCAGGCAATGGTTGCGGGAGGCCATTGAAGCCGACAATATCTACTTGCGCGGCCTGTTGCAATTTGAAGATGCCTGCCGCCAGGGAAACGACATTTTTTTGGCCGACGGACAACGCCTCCCCATGTTGCGTAGTCAGAGCGCGGCCGGACATTGCCGGTGTGTGGCCGACTTTTTCGACGAGAAGCAACCGCGTCCGATCGGACTTTTTACCATTGCCGCCAGCATGAAGACACAGGCCACCGACGATACTACGCGGCTGATGGGGCATGCCCTTTGTGCACGCCTGGCCGAGGCCGCCGCGGAATGGATGCAATCATCGGTTGTCAATGGCCAACTATCGGTAAACAACATTCTCCGTGTGGCCTTCGGTTATGCCACCTGTCCCGACCACTCGCTCAAGCGCATTGTCTTCGACCGGCTGGATGCAGAAACTTTGTTGGATGTCATGCTGACCGACCGCTATTCCATTCAGCCCTCAACCGCCATTTGCGGACTGTTCATCATCCATCCTGACGCCCGCTATTTCCCCGTGGGCATGATAGACCGCATTCAGCTGGCCGACTACTGCCTCCGCCGTGGCATCACCACGGAAGAAGGCGAGCACCTGTTGTCGAAATATGTAAAATAGAATTTTAAAGTGATGAGACATGAGTTCCAAACTATGAGCAACCTCATGCCTCGTCACTTATACCTCAAATGAAATTTCCCATGTCCAAAGTAGCAGATTTACTCCGAAAGAACGAAAAGCCCTTTGCCAGTTTTGAGTTGGTGCCGCCCCTGAAGGGAAGCGACGTCAGCCGTCTTTACGACAGCCTGGACCCGCTGATGCAATTCCACCCGCCGTTTATCAACATCACCTGCCATCGCGATGAGGTGGAATACGTGTCCAATCCCGACGGCACCTACACGAAAATGACGCTTACCAAACGTCCCGGCACGGTGGCCGTGGTGGCCGCCATCATGCGCCGTTACCCACAGTTGGAGATTGTGCCGCACGTCATTTGCGGCGGCGCCTCACGGTCGCGGGTGGAGAGCGAACTGCTCGACCTCCACTTCCTCGGCATCCGTAATGTGGTGGCCCTGCGCGGCGATGCCATTCCCGGACAACGCTATTTCATTCCCGAGGCCGACGGCTTTTCGCATACCGACGAGCTGGTGGCCATGATCAACCGCCTGAACCACGGCCAGTACCTCGACCCGACGGTAAGGAACGGGTTGCCCACCGACTTCTGCGTGGGCGTGGCCGCCTATCCCGAGAAACATTTTGAGGCACCCAACCTTGACGTTGACATTGAGTACCTGAAACGCAAGGTGGAGGCCGGAGCCGACTACATCGTCACGCAGATGGTTTTCGACAACGAGCCTTTCTACCGTTTCCGCGACCGTCTGGTTGCCGCCGGCATCACCGTTCCCGTGGTTCCCGGCCTGAAGCCCATTTCGAAACTACGCCAGACGGACCTGTTGCCCCGCGCCTTCCACATCGACATTCCGCAACCGCTGGTAAGCCGTTTGCGGCAGGCACGGACGGAGGACGATGCCTACCAGGTGGGCATTGAATGGGCCATAGAACAAAGCCGCGACCTGCTAAGCCACGGCGTGCCGGCCATTCACTACTACACGATGTCGAAGACCGACAATATCTGCCAGATAGTGAAAACCTCTTTTTAAGTGAAAAGTGAGCCCCCTCTAATCCCCCCTTGGGGGGAGACGTATGGCCCAAGGCTCTCCTCATAATTCATAACTCATAACTTAAAAATGGCATCTTAGTTCGCGAACTAAGATGCCATTTTTAGTTTCAGAATACGGCGTACGCTTTGGTTGATGCGTTCCTCGGGGATGACACCTGTTTCCACGGCCTTCACCACGGCATCAAAAGCCTCGATGAAGTTCCTCGGCCCGAGCACGATGTCCACGCCGGCCTGTATGCTGCCCACGGCAGCCTCGGCGCTGGTGAACTGCTGCGTGATGGCCCCCATCTCCATGGCGTCGGTGATGATGATGTTCTGGTAGCCCAGTTCACCACGAAGTTTGTCTTGTAGAATGACGGACGAGAGCGTTGAGGGAATGTCGCTTCCCGTCACTTTGGGCGCGCCGACATGGGCGGTCATAATCAGCTGGCAGCCCCATTGTATGCCGGCTTTGAAAGTCACCATCTCGCATTGTAGCATCTCTTGCCACGTTTTTTGCGTGCTGGCATAGCCGTAGTGAGTGTCGGCCTTGGTGTCGCCGTGGCCGGGGAAATGCTTGATGCAGCCCGTGACGCCGGCATCCTTCAGGCCCTGCAGGTAGTTCACCACCATCGGCGCGGCCACCGCCGGGTCGTCAGAGAAGGCGCGGTCGCCGATGACGATGTTTTCGGGGTTGGTGTTCACGTCGGCCACCGGCGCGAAGTCGATGTCGAAGCCGTATTTCGAGAGATACGATCCGATGACATTTCCGGCGTGGTAGGCATTGTTAGGGTCGCCCGTTTTCCCTATTTCGCCCATTGGTTCTACCACCTCCACGTTGAAGTTGCTGTTTTTTGCTATGCGTGCAATGCGTCCACCCTCCTCGTCGATGCACAGCAGCGGGTGCCCGTTGAGCGTGCGGATGTCGGAGATAAGTCTCGCCAGTTGCGACTCGTTGTTAATGTTCCAAGCGTAGAGGATAATGCCGCCGACGGGATATTTGGTGTTCACGCCCCTGACGACGTTGTTCACATCATACATGGGATTTTCCTGAAGGTCGGCGTAGGTGTTCCAGTGAATGGTGGTGTCGAGCGATTCCATGCGCACATAAAACATCTGCCCAACCTTTTCGCGTAATGTCATTTGCCGCAACTGGGCCTCCACCTCGTCGGCGGGTGCCGAACTGGGGTCATCGTCTCTACAAGAAGTCATCAAGAGGCCGCAGGTAAGGATGGCGGCGAACATCCATAAAAGATTCTTTTTCATTTTATTTTTGATTTGAGCGTGCAAAATTACTGATTTTTGGAGAAACAAAAGCAGATTGCCGGATAATAGTAAGAAAAAACTCCTGAAACTCCAAGAAGTTGAGCAAATGAGACACTTGAATCAATGATAAAGAAGGCTGGTGTAAGGTGCTTACTTTTGTAAATGAAAAGAAAAACGGGCATTTTTTTTGCGTTTTGTTCGTTTTTTCGTAACTTTGCACTGCAAAGGAGTTGTCGTAATGAAGCGCAAAACTTTGGAACGGGAACCATAGAAAAAAACTATTCTCCTAATGAGGGCTTCCCTGTGTAAATATTGTGAAACCAGGATGTTATTTGGCTGCAACAATGTTGCGGCATAGAAGACAAAACAGAGAGGGCTCTTCCGGGTGTTTGTGCGTAATTGCGCAATGATACAAAAGAATGTCTTTGAAATATGCGAAAGAGTTTATTTTTTATTTTCATCATAGCGGCTGCATTGGCTTCTTGTTCTCCGGGCAAGGTGAAATATCGTATTGGCGTTTCACAGTGCTCAGAGGATATTTGGCGCGAGAAGCAGAACGCCGAGCTGCGCATGGGAGCTTATTTCCATGACAACGTGGAACTGAAGTTCGCGGCGGCCTACGATAGCGACGAGCGGCAGGTGCAACAGATTGACAGCCTGGTAAATGAAGGCATCGACCTGCTCATTGTCGCCCCCAACCAGGTGATGACCATCTCGCCCGCCATCGACCGTGCCTACGACAACGGCATCCCCGTCATAGTGTTCGAGCGCAAAACCAGTTCCCAGAAATTCACCGCTTTCATCAGTGCCGACAACTACGAGATGGGCCATGTGATGGGCGAATACATCGTGAGCCGCCTTCATGGGAACGGTAACGTATTGGAAATTAAAGGCTTGGCCGGCTCGTCGCCCGCCATTGAAAGGCATAACGGCTTCATGGACGCCCTCAAAAGTGCCCCCGGCATCAAGGTGGTGGGCTCGTTGCAAGGCGACTGGACGGAGCCCACGGCCTACGAGACCACGCGCCAGTGGCTCGCTGGCCATCAGGGCGAGCGCGTGGACTTGGTGTTTGGCGCCAACGACCGCACCGCGATGGGCGCAAGAAAGGCGTTGGGAGACGGCCCCCTCTATTGCGGCATCGACGGCCTTCCCGGCAAGAACGGCGGCATACAGTTGGTGCGCGACTCCTTGCTCGACGCATCGTATATTTATCCCACCCACGGCGACCAGCTGCTCGATTTGGCGTTCAGCATCCTGGAGGGCCAGCCCTATCAGAAGGAGACGATGCTGATGTCGGCCATCGTTACCCGCGACAATGCCAAGGTGCTTTACATGCAGAGCGAGGAAATCATGCACCAGGCCAACCGCCTGGACCTTTTGCACGAAAAGGCCGACACCTATCTGCGCGAGCTCGATACGCAGCGCGTGGTCAGCTGGCTGGCCCTCGGCATCATCGGCCTGATGATAGTGGTGTTCGTGCTTTTCTACCTCTATCATCTTCGCAAGATTGCCTTGCAGCGCGAGCGCGTTGTCAGCACCTTGTGGAATATGGAGAAATCTTCTGCCGAAACCCCCGAAGTGGCGGAAGTGGCGGCTTCCAATCCCGTTCCGGCTTCCGAGCCCAAGTCCGAGGAGGATGTTGCCCAGCCCGAGAGCGACGGCAATGCCGCCGGCTCGCTCTTTATCGCCCGTTTCCGCGAAGCCGTGGAGGCACGGTTGGACAATAGCGACCTTAGCGTTGACGACCTGGCGGCCGACATGAACCTCAGTCGTGTGCAACTTTACCGCAAAGTGAAGTCTGTCACCGGTTTTTCGCCCGTGGAATTATTGCGGACAGCCCGTCTGAGCCGTGCCTACCAGCTGCTGCTCACCACCGACAAGAGCGTTAGCGAAGTGGCCTACGCCGTCGGCTTCACCGCCCCCAGCTATTTCACCAAGTGCTTCAAGGAGGAATACGGCATGGTGCCCGGCGACGTGCGCAAATAACGGCATTTTTCTTTTTTTTTCTGAATTTCAGGAGTTCAGAAACAGTGCCGGCGGCCGTCCATTTCCTTTTTTCCCATTTCCCCTTTCCCTTTTTTCGAGGTGGCCGCGCCGAAAAGCACTGTCTTTTTGTACTTTCGAAGGCGCTATCCACTTAGTCCTGCCCTGACTCTTTTTGCATCCGACTGCAGTCCAGACCGCATCCGACTGCAGTCCAAACCGCATCCGACTGCAGTCCAAACCGCATCCGACTGCAGTCCAAACCGCAAAACGACTGCAGTCGGATGCGGCTTGGACTGGCTGGATATGCCGTTTCGGGTGCCGAGTAAGTGTGTTTTTACATATAATCTGTCGGAATTTGGCATCGGCAAATTGTTTGAGAAAGTGTATTTTTTACAAATATTTTTTCACCGTACGCCCCCTTCTCTTCAATCATCAAAGCCCCCAAGAGGGCGTTTCCAATAAAAATAATCGTTCATTTCATGTAATTTTTGTTTCATGTAACATATTTTTTACGTGACGAACGATATTTTTACGCCTTTGGGGGCGATAGTTCGTACTTTTGCGACAAATTCGTGAAAACATAGTATTAACTAAAAACGTAAAGCAAATGAGACAAACAAGAAGACTAATTCTGAGTGTCCTGACTCTGCTGTTTAGTACATTGATGTACGCGCAGGAGATTACGGGAACGGTGGTCGATGAAACCGGAGAGGGGGTCATCGGAGCCACGGTGAAAGAGAAAGGCACCGCCAACGGTACGGTGACCGACTTTGACGGTAACTTCAAGCTGAAAGTTTCCAGCGGTGCCGTCCTCGTGTTCAGCTACATCGGCTACGACAACGTAGAGATGGCCGCCACCCCCGGCATGAAAGTCGAAATGAGGGAGAACGCCTCCGAGCTGGCCGAAGTGGTGGTGACCGGTTACCAGACGCAGCGCAAGGCCGACCTCACCGGTTCGGTGGCTGTGGTGAAGACCGACGAGCTGAAGACTTCGTCAGACACCGACCCCATGCGTGCATTGCAAGGCAAGGTGCCGGGCATGACCATCACCAGCACCGGTTCGCCCGTGGGCGCCGGTACCGTCCGCATTCGTGGCGGCGGCTCGTTCAACTCGTCGCAGGACCCCCTGTTCATCATCGACGGCGTGCCCACCACCACCAACCTGAACACCCTGAATATGAACGACATAGAGTCGATGCAGGTGTTGAAGGACGCTGCTTCCGCTTCTATTTACGGTAGCCGCGCTGCCAACGGCGTCATCATCATCACCACCCGTTCGGGAAAGAAGGGTGAAAAGGTGAAGGTTGACTTTTCGGCCAACCTGACCGCATCGTTCTATAACAAGCAGACCATGATGAAGTTGGCCAATACCGCCGACTACGCCACCGCCATGGCCCAGGCAGCCATGAACGACGGACTGGACCCCGAGCAGTATGCCAACAACTACGGCCTCACGCTGAACGCCCCGTCGGGCACGGCCATCAGCGCCTACGACCCCGCCACGGGCCAGATGCGCCAGTTTACGGTGAACGGCCTCTACGACGGCTTCATGAACTCTAAGAGGACCATGCGCTTCAGCGATACCGACTGGCTCGACGAAATCTCGCGCACCGGCTTCGCCCAGAGCTACGACCTCAGCATTTCCAACGCCAACGAAAAGTCGTCGGCACTGGTCAGCTTCGGTTACAAGAAGAACAACGGTATCCTGAAATACACCGATTTCGAGAGCTTCTCGGGCCGCATCAACACCAGCTACAAGGTCAACAAGATGGTGACCATCGGCGAAAATGCCACCATCACCTATTCCGACCAGGTGGACTGCGCACCTCTGGAGAACGCATTGAAGATGGCCCCGACGCTTCCCGTCTATGAGGAAGACGGCACCACCTTCTCGGGTCCCGTGGGAGGCATGAGCGACAGGCAGAACCCCCTGCGCGAACTCTATCACAACCGCGACAACCGCCTGAAAATGTGGCGTATCTTCGGTAACGGATACATCAACATTCAGCCCATCAAGGGCCTCACGCTCCGTTCAAACTTCGGTCTCGACTACTGGTCGGAGTTCATCCACAGCGTGACCTACACCTGGCACTCCGACGTGGTGAACAACTCCACACCGTCGTCGAACATCGGCACCAAGAACTCCATCAAGTGGACTTGGTCGAACACTGCCAACTACAACTTCACCCTCGGCGTGGACCACTCGTTCATCCTCCTGGGCGGTGTTGAGCTGCACAGGGACATTGAGGACCGCTCGTCGGCCTACGCTCAGATGTATGCCCTTGAAACCTATAACTACATGTGGCCCGATGCCGCCACGGGCACCCAGCGCGCCGGCGGTATTGAGGAAGGCTACAACCTCGTTTCCTTCTTCGGAAAAGTTGACTACAACTATAAAGACCTGTTGCTGGCATCGTTCACCATCCGTCACGACGGTTCGAGCCGCTTCGGTGAAAACAACCGCTACGGTACGTTCCCTGCCGCCACGCTCGGTTATCGTATTTCCCAGCACCTCGGCCAGGACTGGATTGACGACCTGAAGCTCCGCGCCTCTTGGGGTCAGACCGGTAACCAGGCCATCAGCAACTATGCCCGCTACGGTCTGTATGCCGCCACCTACGGCGGAGGCCGCAACGAGTCCACTGCCTACGACCTCGCCCTTCAGGGCAGCGGTATCTATCCTTCCGGTTTCCGTGCCACCCAGTCGCAGAACAACAACCTGAAGTGGGAGACCACCGAGCAGTGGAACGCCGGTCTGGACTTCAACCTCTTCCGCAACAGCGTTTACGGAACCTTCGATACATATATTAAGAAGGTGAAGGACATGCTCATCAACCCCGCTTACCTCGGCTCGATGGGTGAGGGCGGCGCCTCTTGGCTCAACGGCCCCTCGCTTCAGAACTGGGGTATGGAGTTTGCCCTGGGCTATCGCGGCAGGACCAGCTTCGGCCTTACTTACAACATCAACGGCAACCTGGACTTCTACCGCCAGAAGGTGACTTACCTGCCCGAAACCACCACCGGCAGCTATGTTCACACCGCCAAGGAGAACCTGGTTGAGAGCAAGCGCCCCTATGGCTCCATCGTCGGCTATGTGGTTGACGGACTCTTCCAGAGCCGCGAGGAAGTGCTGGCAAGCGGTCAGGAGAATGCCCGCGTGGGCGGCCTGAAATATGCCGACCTCGACGGCAACGGCATCATCAACGAGTTCGACCAGACCTGGATTTTCAATCCCGTGCCCAACTTCTCTTGGGGTCTGAATTTTGAACTTGGTTACAAGGACTTCGACTTCAACATGTTCTGGCAGGGCGTTGCCGGTCAGGATGTCTATAACGACCAGAAGTTCCAGACCGACTTCTACTCCATCACCGACGCCGGCTCCAACAAGGGCAGCCGCATGCTCGACGCATGGACAACTGCCAACAGGGGCAGCAGCATTCCCGCCTTGACCACCAACAACGTGGGCAACGAGAACCGCACTTCAACCTATTTCGTGGAGAACGGCTCCTACGCCAAACTGCGTCAGGTACAGATTGGTTACAACGTTCCGGAGCGGCTGCTCAAGAAGGTCAGCATGACCAGCGCCCGCGTCTATCTCTCCGGCCACAACCTGCTTACCTTGAAGAGCAGCTCTCTCACTTGCCCCGATCCTGAGAACCCGCGTTGGATGTATCCCAACAGCACCAGCTTCTCATTCGGCATCCAGACTTCTTTCTAAACAACAATCATCAAAACGAACTCAATTCACAGAAGTTATGAAAACGACATATAAAGTTTTATGCACTGGTTTCGTGGGCTGCATGATGGCATTGGCCTTCACCAGTTGCGACGATTTCATCGACGTCGAGCCGAAGGGCGTCATCAGCGAGGACCTCGCCATGAGCCAGCCCGACGAGATGGTCACTTCGGCCTATGCCAAGCTGGGTGACGACTGGTACACTTATCCTTTCAACCTGTGGCCCTACGGCGACGTGTCGTCTGACGACGCCATGAAGGGCGGCAGCGGAACCACCGACACCAACTATCACCCCGTTGAGGTGTGGTCAACGCTTACGGCATCCACCCCCGACCACATGGACGAGCAGTGGTATCACTTCTATTGCAGCATTTCGCGTTGCAACCGCGCACTGGTTTCCCTCGAAGAATACGGCAAGGACAAACTGGGCGAGGAGCTCACGCGAATCCGCGAAGGCGAGGTGCGCTTCCTTCGTGCACACTTCTACTTCAAGCTCGTGCAGATGTGGTATCAGGTGCCCTGGGTTGACGAGGAAGTCTATAAAAACCACACCGAGGAGCAAACTCCCAACAACCAGTTCTCGCATGCCGAGCTGATGGAGAAAATCATCTCCGACTTCAAGTTTGCCTACGACGTGCTTCCCGCTGTCCAGCAGGATGGTGGACGCGCCAACAAGATTGCCGCCGCTGCCTATCTGGCCAAGTGCTACCTCACCATTGCCTGGGGCGACGGTTATGAGGCAACAACCGGCGTGAGCCACATCAACCAGGAGTACATGAACAAGGTGATTGAATACACCGAGGTGGTGAAGAATTCCCAGTACGGCTACTTGGAAGACTACGGCGACATCTTCCTCCCCGAATACAAAAACTCGAAGGAGAGCGTCTTTGCCGTGCAACATTCTGACTATCAGGACGACAATACCCTCTACGGCCGCGCCAACTGGAGCAACATGCTCAACGGCTGCTGGCAGATCTGGTCGTGCGGATGGGACTTCCACAAGCCCACTCAGAACCTTGTCAACGCCTTCAAGACAAAAGACGGCCTGCCCATGTTCGACGACTACAACAACGTCATCGCCTATCCCATCAACGGCGTTCCCAACGCTCAGAAATGGGATCCGCGCCTTTTCCACACCGTCGGCATGCCCACTTTCCCCTACAAGTATGAAGTGGAGTACACCATGACCAAGGACAACAGCCGCACACCCAACACCTACGGCTACTATGCCTCGATGAAGGAGGTGCCGCAGCGTTCCAAGGGTGAGACCTTCGACAACCCCTGGCAGGCATTTGCCATGAACGACTATGTGTTCCGCTATACCGACGTGATGCTCATGCGTGCCGAGGCACTGGTGGAGACCGGTAAGCTCGAGGAAGCCCGCACCATCATCAACGACATCCGCCAGCGCGCCAAGAACAGCGTTGCCAAGCACATCAGCTATGCCGCCGACCAGTGCGAGATTGCACTCTATCCTTCAAGTTATTTCCAGACCAAGGAACAGGCCCGCAAGTGCCTGCAATGGGAACGCCGCCTGGAGCTGGCCATGGAGAACGGACGCTACTTCGACCTGCGCCGCTGGGGCATTGCATCGCAGACCCTGAACAACTTCTTTGAAAAGGAGAAGGACGTCGTGTATGACGGACAGACCTACGCCCAGTATTACAAGGACGCCCACTACACTCCGGGAAAGAACGAGTACTTCCCCCTGCCATACATTCAGCTCTACTACGTCCCCGGGCTTTACACCCAGAACAAGGGATATAATTAAAAGGTGAAACAGTGAAGGTGAAAAGGTAAAAAAGTAAAGTTGATAGATTGAATAGTTGATAGATTGAAAAAAAGAAAAAATAATAGTCCACTTTCCCTTTTTTTTACCTTTCACCTTTAAACTTCAAAACTCCCATTAACGTCAATAAAACAAGAAAGATATGAAAACCAGAACATATAAAAGCATACGTGTACTCTGTGCACTCTGTCTTCTTTCGGTCCTCACCATTTCCTGTCAGGACAAAGACTATGACATTGAGGCCATGCACCTTCAGGCTCCCGACGTGAGCCAAATCAGCGGTGCCCTCAACGGCGACGACTACGTCCTTACTTGGCCTGCCCAGCAAGGCCAGATGCAGGTCACCATTTACAGGAACGGCACACTGTCATCCTCTGAGATTGTCAGCGGAAACAGCTACACCCAGAAGAACGTTCCCACGAACGTGCCCTTTGAATATGTTTTCAAAGTCACCGACGGCACTAACTTCTCGCATGGCGTGGTAACCCATTTCACCCGCGAAGGTGCCACCAGCATCACCGGTGTGCAGATGAGCCAGCTCGACAAGGCCGGCGGCTACGATGCCCTCGTGGAGTGGAACAAGGCCGTTGATGCCACCAGCATCCTCTTCACCGCCACCAACGGCAAGCAGACCATCAACCAGACGCTCGGCGGCAGCGAAACTTCTTATGTAATCAATGATGTGCAGACCGGCGACACCTGGAGTGTCACCCTCGTGGCCAAGAACGACAAGGGCACTTCGCTCTCCACTTCTTCCTCGTTGCGCATTGGTAAGACCGCCATCGGCTTCCTGAGCATCTACGACACGCCCGAGCAGCTCATCAGCGACGGCGACGACGACGAAGCCTCGGCATGGCTCTGGCTCCATGAAACTTATCCCACGGCTCAGTTCGTGCCCTTCAGCACCATCAACTCCATCGACGTGATTGATCCCTTCCGCGTGCTCTTCTGGCTGCGCGACCTCGAAGGCGTAGGCGAAGACCAGGTATGGGCAGTGCCGCCCGTGGTAGAGGCTGCCACACCGGTCATCAAGGAGTGGTACAAGCAGGGCGGAAGCATGCTCCTCTGGAGCCACGCCACCACCTACATCGGCCACCTGGGACGCATGAACCTTGATGACATGAAGGCCAACGACCACACCATCGGCACCGGCGTCGGCGGCATCAACAACGATGTTTGGAAGATGGGCGTGCAGCTCAATCCCGGCTCGCGCTTCTCGAAAGACTTCTCCACACATCCCATCTACAAAGGACTGGAAGTGGAGCCCACCGACCGCACGAAGCTCATCGCCTTCAAGGGTCCGGGATGGACGGAAGACCACAACTGCCTGTTCTTCAACCTGCCGTCGCTCATCACTGGCATCGGCAATCAGGAAGAAGCCTGCTACACGCAGATTACACAGACCTACGGCATCTATCCCCTCGGCACCTGGGACAGCCAGATTGACTGGGTGAGCCAGCTCAATGTCTGGGAGGCCCAGCAGGGCAACACCGAATTCCAGGGCACCATCCTCTGCATTGGCAACGGCGGTTGCGAGTTCTCAATGAAGAACCCCGACGGCACACCCGACAAGAGCGCACGCCCGAAGAACAACATCTACCAGGACAATGTGCTCCGTCTGGCCAAGAACTCCCTTGAATACCTGAAGACAAGATAACTCGCAATTAAGTGTTTGCCTGTTATGAAGACATCTGCAAATCTCTTTTTCAGAACCATGGTGGCTGCCTTTGCGGCAGCTGCCATGGTGGCTTGCGGCGGCAGCGACGACCCTGAGCATGACATTCCCGTCAACGAAGAACCGAAGCCCGTTGACCCCGTGACGCCTTCTCCGGCCAGCAGCTACAACGAGCAATATCGCCCGCAGATACACTTCACCCCGGCCCGCAACTGGATGAACGACCCCAACGGCATGGTCTATGTCGATGGCACCTATCATCTGTTCTATCAGTACAACCCGCAAGGCAACGACTGGGGAAACATGTCGTGGGGCCATGCCACTTCCACCGACCTCATGCACTGGACGGAACAGGCGGTGGCACTGACGCGCGACGAGCTGGGCGACATCTTCTCGGGCTCTGCCGTCATTGACAAGGACAACACCGCAGGCTTCGGAGCCGGTGCCATGGTAGCACTCTACACCTCGGCCAGCGGCGCACAGCAGCAGTCCATCGCCTACAGCACCGACGGCGGCAAGAACTTCACCCGCTACAGCGGCAACCCCGTCATTCGCAACAACGACGACAACCTGCGCGACCCGAAGGTGTTCTGGCATGAGCCCACCAAGCGCTGGGTGATGGCCTTGGCAAAAGGCTGGAAGATGGGCGTTGAGTTCTACGCCTCGTCAGACCTGAAGTCGTGGCAGCACCTGAGCACGTTCTTCGTGCCCCTCATTGGCCGTCCCAGCCTGCAGTGGGAGTGCCCCGACCTCATCCAGATAGGCAACAAGTGGGTGCTCCTTGTCAGCGTCAACCCCGGCGGCCCCATTCTCGGCTCGGGCATGATGTATTTCGTGGGCAATTTCGACGGCAAGGAGTTTACGGCCGACAATGTCACCGATGCGCAAACGCCCGTGGAACCCGCCTGGCTCGACTATGGCATGGACAACTATGCCGGTGTCACCTGGAGCAATACCGGCACCCGCCGCATCATGATTGGCTGGATGAACAACTGGTCCTACAGCGGAGCCGTTCCCTGTTCGCCGTGGCGCTCGGCCATGACCCTGCCCCGCGAGCTGAAACTCACGGAATACGACGGCAAGCCGCTGCTCTGCGCACCCGTTGTTGACGAAATCGACAAGATTGCCGGACAGTGGAAAGCCGCCTCGGGCATCCTCGACGTGAAGGACGCCTACCAGCTGCGCCTCACCCTGAAGCTCGACAAGGGCAGCACCATCGCCCTCGGCAACGACCAGGGCGAGCAGTTCACCTTCGATGTCAGTCCTTCCGCACGCACGCTGATAGCCCACCGCACGTCGGCCAGCGGCAAGACCTCGTTCAACGGCACCTTCTCCATCCCTTCCATGCAGGCCCCGCTGAACACCGCCGGCTCAACCGTGGTGCTCGACATCTTTGTGGACCGCTCATCGGTGGAGCTGCTGACGAAAGACGGCACCATGTCGATGACCAACCTCGTCTTTCCCACCGTGCTTTACGACCGCGTGACGGTGACCGGTGCCGATTGCGACATCCAGTATCGTCCGCTCAACCGCATCTGGAATTAACAATCTCCCAATCTCCTAAACTTCTAAACTCCTAAACTCCTAAACTCCTAAAAAAACACATCCCCATGAAGAAACTTTTGATTATACTGATGGCGGTGGCTTCCTTCACGGCAGCACGGGCGCAGGTGGCGCCCCAGGTGCTGGGAGAGAAGCACGTCATGCTGAAAATAGGCGACGACGCACCGTCTGCCTCCAAATATATTCTCCTGCCCGTGCAAGAGAATGAGGAGATAGCCGCCATTGCCGCCCTCGACAACCGCAACATGATGGTGCAGCGCCTCAACGTCAAGCTGGCCATCGACCGCGTGGACTACTGGGTGCCCTTTGAGCTGAAGGGAACCCGCCTGCTCGACATCGAGTTCCATGGCGACCGCCGGCAGAAAGGCGCCGTGGCTGAGTTCGTGTGCTGGAAGGAAATAAAGTTCTCCAATACTTTCGACACCTCCAACCGCGAGCACTTCCGCCCCCTCTACCATCACACGCCGCAATACGGCTGGATGAACGACCCCAACGGCATGTTCTATAAGGACGGCGTCTGGCACCTCTATTACCAGTTCAACCCCTACGGCTCACAGTGGGAAAACATGACGTGGGGACATTCCACCTCCACCGACCTCATCCACTGGGAACCGCAGCCCCTGGCCCTGGAGGCCGACTGGCTGGGCGCCATCTTCTCCGGCTCGTGCATCACGCGCGGCAACGACGTGGTGGCGTTCTACACCTCGGCCGGAATGCACCAGACGCAGTCGATGGCCGTATCGAAGGACAACGGCCGCACCTTCACGAAATATGCCGGCAACCCCGTCATCACTTCCGACAAGCCCGACTTCCGCGACCCCAACGTCTTCTGGCACGAGGCCACCAGCCGCTGGATAATGATTTTGGCCGTGGGACAAGAGATGCAGCTCTATTCCTCCGCCGACCTGAAGGCATGGAAATACGAGTCGTCCTTCGGCCAGGAGTATGGCAACCACGGCGGCGTGTGGGAGTGCCCCGACCTGTTCAAGCTGGGCGACAAGTGGGTGTTGTTGTGCAACATCAACCCCGGCGGACCCTTCGGAGGCAGCGCCACGCAATACTTCATCGGGCAGTTCGACGGCCACCGCTTCACTTGCGAGTCGATGCCGAAGGTCACCAAGTGGCTCGACTACGGCAAGGACCACTATGCCAC
Source organism: Prevotella sp. (assembly GCA_017474515.1). Lineage (GTDB taxonomy): Bacteria > Bacteroidota > Bacteroidia > Bacteroidales > Bacteroidaceae > Prevotella. The sequence goes on from JAFVHN010000027.1 coordinate 52,062, forward strand.
CGTCTCCTTCTACAACGCCCCCGACAACCGCCGCGTGGTGCTGGCATGGATGTCCAACTGGCAGTATGCCAACCAGGTGCCCACCAAGCAGTTCCGTTCCGCCAACTCCATTCCCCGCGACCTCGGACTCTTCACCCACGGCGAGGAGACCTATGTCAGCGTGGTGCCCTCCAAGGAGATGCTCGCCGTGCGCGGGCAGAAGGTGAAGAAGCCCACCGAGGCCTGCGAGATTGTCGTTGACGTGAACAGCCAGGCCGAGATAGTGCTCTCCAACGCCAAGGGCGAGCAGGTCGTCATGAAGTACGACGGCGCCAAGGGCTCCTTCCTCATGGACCGCACCAAGAGCGGCGACGTCTCCTTTAGCGAGGCCTTCCCCTGCGTCACCACGGCGCCCACCTACGGCACCGTGAAGCAGCTGCGCCTCTTCATCGACCGCTGCAGCATAGAGGCCTTCGATGCCGAAGGCAAGGTGGCCATGACCAACCTCGTGTTCCCCTCAGAGCCGTACAACACCATCAAGGTGAAGGGCGGAAAAGCCACGATATATGAAATCCGGTAAACCGTAATTAGCAAACAAATCATTATGAAGAATAAATCCATATACCTCGTCCCGGTGATGCTCTGCTTCTTCTGCATGGGCTTCGTGGACCTGGTGGGCATTGCCTCCAACTATGTGAAGGAAGACCTGGCGCTGTCCGACTCCGTGGCCAACGTGTTCCCCTCGCTGGTGTTCTTCTGGTTCCTCATTTTCAGCGTGCCCACGGGAATGTTGATGAACAAGATAGGTCGCAAGAATACCGTGCTGCTGTCGCTCGTCGTCACCGTGGTGTCGCTGTTCATTCCCCTGCTCGGCCATTCCTTTGCCGTCATGCTGGTGGCTTTCTCCCTGCTGGGCATCGGCAACGCCCTCATGCAGACGAGCATCAACCCGCTGGCCATGCTCATCATCGGCGACAAGAACCTGGCCTCCACGCTCACCTTCGGGCAGTTTGTAAAGGCCATCGCCTCCTTCCTGGCACCTTATCTCGCCATGTGGGGCGCCACGCAGGCCATGCCCTCCTTCGGCTACGACTGGCGCGTGCTCTTCCTCGTATATTTCGTGGTGGGCATTCTGGCCACCGCCCTCCTGTGGGTGACGCCCATCCATGAGGAGATGCGCGAGGGCAAGTCGTCGTCGTTCATGGACTGCATCAGGCTGCTCAGCAAGCCCATCGTGCTGCTCTCCTTCTTCGGCATCATGTGCCATGTGGGCATCGACGTGGGCACCAACACTACGGCCCCCAAGCTGCTCATGGAGCGCGTGGGCATGTCGCTCAACGATGCCGCCTTCGCCACCTCGCTCTATTTCATCTTCCGTACCGTGGGCGCACTCACAGGCTCCTTCTTCCTTCGTGTGCTGCGCACCCGCTGGTTTTTCATCATCAGCGTATGCCTGATGGCCGCATCCATGATACTGATGTTTGGCGGACAGACGAAAGCCGTGCTCTACACGGCCATCGCGCTCGTGGGCTACGGCAACTCCAACATCTTTTCCATGGCCTTCTCCGAGGCGCTGCTTTCCGTGCCCGACAAGCAGAACGAGGTCTCCGGCCTTATGATTATGGGTCTCTTCGGCGGCACCATCTTCCCCCTCATCATGGGCTTCATGAGCGATGCCATGGGGCAGGCAGGGGCAGTGGCCGTCATGGCCGTCGGCGTCATCTACCTCTTCACCTATATTCCGCAAGTAAAACACTGATTTTAAGTGAAGAGTGAAGAGTGAAAAGTGAAAAATGAAGGCCCCCTCATGTCCCCCCTTGGGGGGAAGACGTACGGCCCAAAGGCTCCCCTCCTTACGGGAGGGGCCGGGGGTAGGCTAAGAGTGAAAAATTTGCTGCCGCCATCGGTTAAGTGAAAAGTGAAGAGTGAAGAGTGAAAAATTTGCTGCCGCCATCAGTAATGTCTAAACTCCTAAACTTCTAAACTCCTAAACTTCTAAACTCCTTTGTTATGTCTAAACTCCTAAACTTCTAAACTCCTAAACTTCAAAAAAAATAATATGAAACAATATGTAGTAGGACTCGGCGAAGTACTCTGGGACGTACTTCCCGAAGGAAAGAAACTGGGCGGAGCCCCCGCCAACTTTGCATACCATGCCGGACAGTTCGGCCTTGACACGCTGGCCGTCAGCGCCCTCGGCGAGGACGCCCTGGCCGAAGAAACCATCCAGGCCCTCCGCGAGAACGGCCTCCACTACCTCCTGCCGCGCGTGGCCTTCCCCACCGGCACCGTCCAGGTGACGCTCTCCGGCGACGGCATCCCCGCCTACGAAATCAAGGAGAACGTGGCGTGGGACAACATTCCCTACACCCCCGAAATCGCCAACGTAGCACGCCAGTGCCGCGCCGTATGCTTCGGCTCCCTGGCACAGCGCAACGCCGTGTCGTGGGCCACCATCCGCCAGTTCCTCGACGACACCCCCGCCGACTGCCTCAAAATCTTCGACATCAACCTGCGCCAGCAGTTCTACACCAAGGAGGTCATCGAGCAGTCGCTACAGCGGTGCAACATTCTCAAGATTAACGACGAGGAGCTTGTCGTCATCAAACGCATGTACGGCTACGACGACCTCGACATGCGCGACATCTGCGAGAAGATGCTCGCCGCCTACCAGCTCAGGATGCTCGTGCTCACCTGCGGCACCAACGGCTCCTATGTCTTCGCGCCCGGCATCACCTCCTTCCAGGAAACGCCGCGCGTCACCGTTGCCGACACCGTGGGCGCCGGCGACTCCTTCACGGGGTCCTTCTGCGCCGCCATCCTCAACGGCAAGCCCATCGAGGAGGCACACCGCACCGCCGTCACCGTGTCTGCTTTCGTATGCACACAAAACGGCGCCATGCCCAAATACCCCGAAGAGCTGCGCAAGTAAACAGCAAAACACACCACGAAACAATGCCAAGGCACGACCACCAGTCAGCGCCTTGGCATTGTTTTTGTATCATGCCGTTTTGTCAAAATTTTTCAATCGTCTTGACTTCTTGGAAATAGTTTGACGGCAAATCGAGGGCCTCAATTTGCCAATTTGCCCACCTCAATTTGCCAAATCTCTCCCCTCAAATTGCCGTCAACCCCGGGGCGTTTTTTAAACCGTTGATATTCAGCGCTTTGTAAAATAGCGGGGGATTTGGTCTTTTTGTCAAATATTTTTACCAATTCTTGCCTACGTCGCTACCCGTCAATATTCAGTAGGAAACGAAAAAAAATACGGCTTTTCCGTAAAAAAAGCCGGGCCTGAAGTGTCTTATATATAGACAGCCCCAAAAAGGGGGCGCGGAAAACAGGAATACTACATGTTTGAACATAGAAAAATAGAACAGCTCTTCCGTCAGCACTATGCCGAGATGATACACCTGGCCAGGGTACTGCTGGGCGACGACGACGAGGCCGAGGACGTGGTGCAGGACATCTTCCTGCACCTGGCCGCCACCGCCAGTCCTCCCCGACGCGACGGCTACCTGCTGGTGGCCGTGCGCAACGCCTGCCTGAACAGAATACGGCAAAAGAAATTGCACGAAAAAGTGAAGGCCCTGCTGCCTGTTGACGACGCCATCGACCTGCAACCCCTTGACAAACAGCTGGAACGCCTCGACGCCATCGCCTCCTACACGGAAGAGCGCCTGGAGGAGCCGCACCGCACCATCTTCCGCCTGCGTTTCGACGACGGCCTCACCATTGCCGAGATTGCCAGCCTGCTACACCTCAACCCGAACACCGCCTACAAATATCTGGCGCAAAGCATTCAGCAAGTAAGAAACCACTTCAAATGAAATAAAAAGATGACCACCATGTCCACGACAAACGAAAACATCCGCCTGCTATTGGAAATGCTCGACAACCCCGAGGCATACTCCGCGCAGGAAATCCACGACATCATCAACCGCGATGAAGACACGCGCGCCACCTACCGCCTGATGGTGGAGGCCAGGCGCTGCCGCCGCCCCACGCCCGTAGATGTGGATGGCGCATGGCAGGCGTTCTGCCGCCGCCGCCATGCCACGGGGCAGGGGAGGGGATGGCTGAAGGCCGCCGCCATCTTCTTGGGAATTGTCTTCGTGTCGGGGCTTGCCTTTGCCGCCATCCACCTTGTGAGGCAGGGCCATGGGCCGGCCACCGTGACACCGCAGCAGACGGCCGTACGGACAACGCCCGCCGAACCTGTTGCCGCACCTTCCGACACCGCCCGGGCCGACACCCTCAGCGTGCAACCGGTCATCTACGACAACACGCCGCTGGAAAAGATGCTGCCCGAGATTGCCCTGCACTACGGTGCCGACGTCACCTTCGCCAACGACGACGCGCGACAGCTACGGTTCCGCTTTGTGTGGAATCCGCAGAAGGGCATCGACCAGGTGGTGAACGACCTCAACCAGTTTGAGCGCCTGAGAGTATCGTTGAAGGAAAACCAAATCATCGTAGAATAGCGGGCGCCATGAACAGACATCTTGCACTCATCGTCGTCGCCCTCCTGATGGCTTCAGGCACCCAGGCGCAACAAAGAGTCAACCGGAAATATAACAACGTGTCGCTGGCCGATGCCCTGAGCCAGCTCAGCGAGCAAGCCACTGGCTACACCATCTACTTCATCTATAATGAGTTGGAGGACTTCCGCATCACCACCACGGTCAGGAACAAGCCCCTGCCGGAAGCCATCCGCCAGATGATTGGCTTCTACCCCGTCCGCATGACGACGAGCAGCGACGACAGCGGCCGCAAAATCTTCGTGGAGTGCCTGCAGAAAGCCGGGCGCCACCTCACCGGCACCATCATCGACGAGCATCGCCAGCCCGTGCCCTACGCCAACATTTGCCTGCTTCATCCTTCCGACTCAACCGTCGTCGGCGGGGGCGTGAGCAACGAGGCTGGCCTGTTCGTCATTCCCTGCAACGAGCCCGAGGTGCTGGCGCGCATTTCCTTCGTGGGCTATAAGACCGTGTGGCGGAGGTGGAGCCGTGAGCAGGTGGGAACCATACAGCTGACGCCCGAAACGCTGACGGTGGAAGGCGTCGAGGTGACCGGCGAGCGGCCGAAGGTGCTGCTGCAAGGCAACGCCCTCGTAATGAACGTGGAAGGCACGGTGATGGAGCGGCTGGGAACGGCGGAAGATGTGCTCTCGCGCGTGCCCGCCATCTCGCGGAAAGGCGACGCGTTTGAAATCCTGGGCAAGGGCGTGCCCCTGATATACCTGAACAACCGCAAGCTGACCGACCTGCAGGAGCTGAGGAACGTGCGGTCGGACAATATCAAGAGCGTGGAGGTGGTGCAGAACCCCGGCGCACGCTATGACGCCTCGGTCAATGCCGTCATCATCATCCATACCAGGCGGGCGGCAGGAGAAGGCCTGGGTGTGGAGCTGACCTCGTGGAGCCGCAAGGGGCGCGGCCATGCCAACAACGAGCGCGTCAACCTGACCTACCGCACCGGAGGGCTGGAGCTGTTTGCCAACCTCTTCGGGGCATACAACAAATACTGGAGGCGCTGCGAGTTCCAGCAGACCGTCTTTGCCGACACCTTGTGGGTTATCAATAACAAGGAGAAAAACGCGAGGCAAAACCCCTTCTTTGAAGGACGTATGGGGTTTAACTATCAGTTGGATGACAAAAACTCCTTTGGCGGATTCTACCAGAACACCTACGACTACGTGAAAAGGTATGCCGAGTATGACGACGTTCTGCAAGCCGATGGCATCTACTACGACCATTTGCAGAACAGCAGCGTAAGGCGAAACAAAAACACCCCCCTTCACCAGGTTAATCTCTACTACACGGGAAAGGCCGGGCTGTGGGGCATAGACTTCAACGCCGATTATAGTTTCCGAAAACAACTGGGGCGCAACCACCAGCAAGAAATGAGCGCAGCGTATGAAAACCGCGATGTCAACACCGAGAGCGTGACGCGCAGCAAGCTGTTGGCCGAAAAACTCATTGTGAGCCATCCCCTGTGGAAAGGGCAGGTGGAGGTGGGCGAGGAATACACCAACACCCGTTGGCGCAGCCGATTCGAAAACCCCGAGGGCTATATTTCCAACAGCAACAACGAGCAGCACGAGAACAACATAGCGCCGTTTGTGGAACTGCGACAGCAACTGGCCCGCGTCCAGCTATCCGTTGGCCTGCGTTACGAACATGTGGAATCGGAATATTTCGTGAGTGGTGTCCGACGCGACGACCAATGCCGCACTTACGATGATTTCTTCCCCTCCATATCAGCCTCCGGGAAGTTGAAGGAGATACAACTCTCCGTCAGTTATTCCAAACGCTCCACGCGCCCGTCCTACTGGCAGTTGAGCAGCGACGTCACCTACGAGAACCGCCTCAACCAAGAAACGGGGAATCCCTACCTCAAGCCCGTCAAATATCACAACCTGAATGTGACGGCGATGTGGAAATGGCTCTTCCTGACAACCAACTTCTCACATTGTGTCGATCCCATCCTGTACACGGTAGAAAGCATGGCAGAGGACTCGAAAGCAAATCTCGTGACATACAAGAACTACGACCATGCCGACTGGCTCACCGTCACCTTGGGGGCTCAGAAGAGCATCAAGCTGTGGCAGGGCACCTGGACGCCGCAATACAACGTCACGCTTATGAAACCGTGGTTCAAGTCTTTGTTCTTAGACAAACAGAGAAGTTTCAACCATCCGATGATGACATTGCAGTTAGGCAACATCCTTACCCTGCCCCGCGACTGGCTGTTTCAGGCCGACTTCAGCATGAACACCCACGGCTACCAGCAGAATGCCTGGTTTGACTGCACCAATGCGATGCTCTCGCTGAGCATCAGCAAGGACCTCTTCAGGCGCCGCCTGAACGTCAAGCTCACAGGCAACGACCTCCTCAATGGCGGCGTCAACCGCTTCACCCTATACAGCAACCGCATGATGTTCCGCAAGACGGAAGACAACGACTCCCGCTGCGTCCAACTCTCCCTACGCTACCGCTTCAATGTCACCCCCTCGAAATATCGCGGGACAGGAGCCGGAAATGCGGAGAAAAATCGATTGTAGAGAGGGAAAAGTGAAGAGTGAAAAATGGAAAGTGAAAAATGAAGAGTGAAAAATGAAAAGTGAAAAGTGAAAAAAGAATCTGGAAATTCCTTGTTTTCAAGGGTTTCCAGATTCTTTTTTTATATTCTTAGAACGGGTATCCCACAGCGAGGTGGAGTGCCTGTCCGTCGGCGAAGCGTGGTATGTTATAGAAACCGCTGCGGCCGGTGTCGTAGGGCACATGTAGTCCGATGCCCCAGTCGAGGCGTAGGACGAGGAAGTCGAGGTCGTAGCGCAGTCCGGCTCCCGTTCCCACGGCCATCTGCCGGAGGAAGCTTCCGGGGCGGAAAGTCATGTCGCGGACCACGGCGTTGATGGACTCCTCGCCGTAGTCGCGGTCGATGTCCCAGACATTGCCCATGTCGATGAAGAGTGCGCCGTGGAGGTTTCCGAAGAGCCGTGTGCGGTATTCGAGGTTGGCCACGAGCTTGATGTCGCCGTTTTGTACGAGGAACGAATATTGTGCGTCGCCGTCGGGAGCGAAGCGCCCGGGCCCTATGCTCCTCACGGGGAATGCGCGAATGCTGTTGGCGCCGCCGACGTAGAAGCTCTCGGAGAAGGGTGTGACCGTGGAGTTGCCGTAGCAGTAGATGGCGCCGGCGGAGAGGTGGGCGGCCAGCTGCGACGTGCTGTTGAGGCGCCACAGCTTGGTGAGGTCGGTCTCCACCTTGACGAACTGCGAATAGGGGTTCTTGAAGAGCTGCTTGTCCTCCTCGTTCCATTTCCTGCCCGCCGCCATATAGGCCAGCGAGGTGAGGTTGGCGGCCTGCGAGAGCGTCAGCTCCCACACGACGGGGTTGGGGTTGCTGGCGGGGCTGGTGTAGGCGTAGGTATAGCGCATCTTGGGAATGAAGACGTCGCTCATGGTGGCCAGGAGGTAGGGGCTGTTGAAAATGATGTCCTCAAATTTTTCGGTGGTGTGCACGAGGTGCTGGTAGGTGATGGTGAGCGGCGACAGCTCGTGGCGGCTGGTCTGCGTGCGCTGCCATCGGTAGGTCCATTCGCCGGAGAAGTTCACCATCTTGAAGAAGTCGGGGCGGTTGAGGGTGGTGCGCGACAGGCGGGCCAGCGTGGAGGGTGTGGTGAAGAAGCGGCTGTTGCTCAGCCGGCGGCGCCGTCGCGCCATGGCTGCGCTGTCGAGGGGCTGCTGCTGCATGGCGGTGCGTGCACGCTGCATACGCCGTTGCTGCATCCATTCGCGCCAGGGCAGCATGATGCGTGGGAACTCCAGCGAGGCGTCGATGCCATATTCGTAGCTTCCCAGTCGCTCGGTGCCTCCGTCGGCCTTTCGTCCGCGCTGCCACTCATAGGAGCCGTGGAGGTTGACGTCGAGGAGCTCGCCGCCGCGGAAGGCGTTGCGCTTGGTGAAGCCCAGGCGCAGCTCGGGTCCCAGCCGGCCGGAGGTCTTGCCCTGCACGTTGGCCTCTATGTAGGAGTCGTAGGGCTTCTCGAGCACGCAGTTCATGAGCAGGTCGAGGGTGTCGGCCTGGCTGTCGTTGGCCGCGGGGCGCGGGGTGAAGGTGAAATCGACGAGCGAGAAGATGCCGGTGCTGTTGAACTTGGAGATGGTCTCGAGGTAGTTGTCGTAGCTGTAGGGCTGTCCGGTGCGCAGTTTCAGGCTGTTGGAGAGCACGTTGCGGCGGACGGGCATGCGTCGGCCTGAGAAGCGGAACTTGATGCGCCGGCCCGAAGAGTCGGTGAGCTGCTGCATGAACTGGCGTCGCACGTCGATGGTGACCTTTCCGATATACCATTTGCGCATGGCCTCGGGGGGAAGGTCGTCGGCCAGTTGCAGTCGGAGGCTGGCCTTGCCGCCGTGGGCGATGGTGTCGGCGAGGTAGGAGGCGTAGCCCGTCTGGTAGAAATAGTAGCCGTTGTTGCGCAGGAGGCTTCCCAGTCGTGTGCGCTCGGCGTCGAGGGCGGCCACGGTGAGGGGGTCGCCGCTTTTCAGGTTGGGCTCGGTGATGGCCAGCAGGCTGTCGGCCTCGGGCGGGAAGCCCACATAGGCGAGGGTGTCGACTGTGCAGAGGTCGCCCATGGAGACGGTGTAGCCAATTTTCTGCTTCTTGGGGTTTCGCTGCTGGAGGATGTCGTAGGTCACCGTGCCGTGGAAATAGCCGTGGCTGCGGAGCACCGACTGCGCCACGGAGGCGCGCAGGGCGGGGTTCACCCAGCTCATGAGGACGGGCTGCTTGCCGAAGGCCTTGGTCATCCACTGGGCGAAGGGCCCTTCCTTCCCCGAGAAGGCATTCCATATCCACAGGCCGTAGGGGAAGGGCGTGCGGTGGAAACTGCTGCCGAAGAGGGCACCGTTGGGGGCGGTGGCCAGGGCGGCCTCCACCTCCTCTTGCGTGGAGATGAAATTCTGGTTGCGAGTGTAGTCGCGGTAGTCTATCTTTGTGAGGCCCACAAAGAGATGGTCGTCGTCGGGGATGTGCTTGGTGGTGGAGCAGGAAACAAAGGCCAGGCACGCGGACAAGACGGCGAGGGCTTTAAGTGAAGAGTGAAGAGTGAAGAATATGCTGCCGCCATAACTCATAAATAATTACTCAAAATAAAAAAGTTTTTTTGAAAGAGCTCCCTCAAATATTTGAAACTAATTGGAGCTAATTACAACTAATTTAATCCACAAATTACAACTAATTTAAACAGCCCCCCTCTAATCCCTCCCCCCTGGGGGGAGAAGACGCGGCGGTGTCATAACTTATAACTAAGAGCTCATAACTAAAATGATTTATCATTTATCATTATCATTTAGCGCAGGCGCAGGCGCGGGCGGCAGGGCGGGTAGCGGCGGCACGGAGTCGGTGGAGCCGCTGAAGCGGAAGATGTCCTTGAAATGGCGGAGGGTGCGGCGCCAGATGAAGCCGGCGCCGTACTGCTGGGTGTAGCCCTCGAGCCAGTCGTAGGAGTTGTTGTCGAAAAAGAGTTTCACGTATTTGTTGGCGGTGTCGTCGAGGCGGTATTCCAGCGACACGTTGTCGAAGAACGACTGCTTGGCGCCGTAGGCCTCGGCTCCCGTCGATACCTTTCCGCCGATGCTGATTTTCACGCGGTTGTTCCAGAAACGCTTGGCAAAGCGGAAGGAATAGTCGGTGTGCATGGCCCCCGAGGCATCGGTGGCGTTGTCGAGGCCGATGGAGAGGTCGAGGGTGCGCAGGGCGTTGCCAGTGATATTGTTGATTTCGTTCTCGAGGAAGGAGCTCAGCGCGCCATTCATGGAAAAGCCGCTGGTGTTGCCGTCGGCGAGGTACATGCCGGTGGTGAGCATGGTGACGGCGAGCTTTCCGCGCTGCTCTTTCGACATGCTGAGCAGCTCGTTGTGCAGCTGCATGTCCTCGGGGGCGTCGAGGGTGAATTCCAGTCCCATGTCGTTGAGCGTCTTGGTGATGATGACGCCGCAGTTGAAGTCCACGCCCCTTCCCACGCCGTTGCTCGACGACACGGTGGCCTTGGTGCGCTCGGTGGCCGTGATGTTGAGCGTGGGGTTCATGGGGTCGCCGGTGAACTCTATGTAGCTGCCGTCCTGGATGGTGAAGGTTTTCAGTGGGATGATGGGGAGCGAGTATTTCATTTCACCGTTGGCCAGCGTATATTTTCCGGTGAGGCGCAGGTCGTCGCTGGGGTTGTAGCGCATGCGGAGGGTGCCGCCGCCCATCAGGTCGATGTAGTTGGTGTGGTCGTTGTTCAGATAGGCCATGACGTGTGCGCCCTTGGCCACGTCCATGGTGAGGTCCATGTTGAAGCCGGTGAGCGGCGGGCGGTTGACGACAATCTGCGTGGTGTCGCTGAAGTCGGTGAACTTCACCAGCTCGTCGAGCTGGTTGTCGGTGGTTAGGGGGCTGTCGCGCAAGACGTAGCTCACGTCGGTGGTGCCCAGCACGTCGAGCCTTCCCTTCATCTGGAGGTTGTCGAGGAGGCCGTTGAGGCGGCCGTAGATATTGACGAACGCCTTTCCGAAGGCCACGCTGCGCGGGTTCTCCTTAGCGTTGATGATTTCGAAGTTGCGCGCCGACATCTGCACGTTCATGGATGTTTTCGAGAGGTCGGAGAAATTGATGTTGCCGGTGAGCTGCAGCGGGTTCTCGTTATATGAGAACATGTCGAACTGCTCCATGATGAGGTGGCTTCCCACCACCCTGAG
>JAFVHN010000028.1 GCA_017474515.1 Prevotella sp.
AAGAATCCCGACTCCTTCATTTCCAGTGCCATCATCCTTCCCATTTGTTCGCCCGCATCCTGCTTTCCCCTGTATTTCAGGCTATAGACAATGTTTGTCACCGCCGACTGCGGCTCGTAGAAGAAGAGCGCGGCCGCCTTTTCCACGGGCATGATGCCCCAGAACATGCGTGTCATGGTGTTTTCATAGGCATCCAACCAGAAGAAGGTGCGCGGCAAGTGCAGGTTGCAGGCACTGCACACCACCCCTTCGCCGGGCGACAATCGCCGTCCGCAGGCCAGGCAGGGGCGAGGCAGCAGCAGGTCGTAGAGGCTGGTGAAAAAGCTATACATCGTCTTCGTCGAAGGAGTCGTCAAGGGTTTCCATGCACAATTTGATGATGCCGTAGGTGAAGCCCCGGCCCAGCGCATATTGCATGATTTTCTGTTGTCTTTGTCGTGGGTCGCTGGTTGCCAGGCTTTTACGCTTGTTTTCTATCAACGGGCGAAGAACGTCGGCAAATTCCTCGTCGTCGAATTGTATGAGCGCCTCTTTTCTCAGCTCGGCACCGATGCCTTTGGCCATCATGGCCTGTTCGATTTTTCGCGGCCCCCATTTGTCGTACCTCATTTTGTCTTTGGCGAACGCCATGGCATATCTCCTGTCGTTCACGAAGTCGTGGCTCTCCAGGTAGTCGATGACCTCCTGTTGCTGGCCGTCGCTCAGTCCCCATTGCCACATTTTCTGCCGCAGGTCGTGGCTGCAGTGTTCCGACTTGGCGCAGAGGGCGGTAAGCCGCCGAAGCGCCTGTTCCTTGTCCAATGCGGGTTTCTTTTCCATGCTTCCGCTGCTTTTATTCCACCACGACCTTCTGTCCGCCCCTGATGTAGATGCCCTTCTTCAATGGTTGATGGTCCGCCATGTACATGCCTTGCAGGTTGTAGGTGGCGGGGTTGTCGGCCTGCGATTGTTTCACGGGAGCGATGGCGTCGGTACCGGGCCGCGGAAACACATCGTTGATGCCCTGCATGGCGTAGATGCCATAGACGGAAAGGTTTTTGCGGTCAACGATGGTCATGGTGCCTTTGGTGCCCTCCTGGCTGGTGTGGTTGATGTCCCAGGTCATGGGCACCATGCCGCCCAGCTCCTTGCACATGCGGTGCAGTTCGCGGTAGTGCGCCCTGATGGAGGCGTTGTGCTTCTCCTGGCTTTCGCTGGCCAGCCCCGAGAGGTCGCGCCAGTTGGCCCCAAATTCTCCTATCACCACGGGGTAGCCTTTATCGACGAAGTGCTCTTTCATTTTTTTCAGTTGGCTCATCATGTCGTCTTCCTCGCCCCATGTGGCGTTGTGCGTGGAACCGCTGTGGTGGTTGCCGTTGCCCCAGTAGTAGAACACCTTTCCCCACGACTCGTCTTTCTCCATGCCCCAGAACTGCCAGGGATTGTAGTAATGCACTTCAACGGCCAGTTTCCCCGGCACGACGTCGGTGGGCATCTTTCCGCTCATGAAGTTGCAAGTGTGGTCGATGTTGGTTGACGGTCCCTGCACCACGAGCACGCGCCTGGCGTTGTTGCCGCCCGTTTCCCTCACGGCGTCCACGAACGTCTGGTTGTATTGTATCAGGTTGTTGGTGGCCGCCTGGTTGTCGGCATTGGGCTCGTTGAGGCCGGCAAAGAGCAGGTGCTCGTCATAGTTGATGAACGTGTTGGCAATCTGTGTCCACAACGCTTTCAGTATTTGCTTGTTGCGGGCAATGGCATCGGGGTTGGAGTCCTTGATGTGTTCTTCCAGCCATCCGCCGTCCCAGTGGTCGTTGAGCACCACATAGAGGCCCTCGTTGATGCAGTAGTCAACAATTTCCTTCACCCGTGCCATCCATGCGGCGTCTATCTCGTAAGTGGCGGCGTTGCTGATATGCCCGAAAGCCCAAGCGCAAGGTATTCGCACGCTCCTGAATCCCAGGCTCTTGACGTATTGAATGATTTGTGGCGTGGTCTTCGTGCCCTGCCATCCCGTTTCGGCTGCCAGTCCGCCTTTGTTGTTCCATAGAGCGCCGCCCGTCCAGTTGGTGGTGGCTTCGAGCGTGTTTCCGAGGTTCCATCCCGGGCTCATGTCGTTGATGATGTCTGTGGCACTGCGGTCCAGGCCGTCTTGGACCGTTGCTGCGGTACTGAGCGTCAGCAGGCAGGTGGCGAGAAAGTGTTTCAAATACTTCATGTCGTAGGGGTATTGGTGAGGTGGTTATTATAAAAATGAAGCAGCGTTTGGGGCTGCATGGTGAATGACGCTACAAAAGTACGCAAAAAAATCTGAAAAACAGCATTTTCGGAAACCAAAATATCGAGCATTTCAGGTGGATAGTTTGCAGGTGAGTTTTTTTGAAAAATCTTGACATTCTCCTGTAATTTTGGTTGATTTCATAACGTATTGATAATCAATATGTTAAAAATAACGACGGGTTTGACCGCAATTTTCAGGGAGAGATTTGCCAAATTTCTCTCCTCAAACTGCCAAATCTCTCCTCAAAAATTGCGGTCAAACTTTTTGTGGAACAAAAAAACTTTGAAAAATCTTTACAAAACATTCTGGTTTCCTGGCGCGCTATTTTACGTTTACAAAATACCAGTTAATAACCGAGGACTACGACTTTGCTCATCCTTCCCAATTTCCCGATTATTTCCATCATCTTCCATCAACAGACAATACGAACTTTTTTGGGGAGACCTATATAATAAAAAACATATTTACATTTTGTATTTATCTAGTTTTTCCGTACCTTTGTGCCCATAACAAGAATAGAAAGAAATGAAGACCGAGAAACAAATGGCGGAGGCAGCCGCCGAGTTCGCTGAACGGTGGAAAGGTCGGGGCTACGAACGCGGGGAGTCGCAGACCTTCTGGCTTGACCTGTTGACGAGTGTCTATGGCATAGAGAATCCGTCATACGGTTTTATACGCTTTGAGGACCACCGTATGGTTGACGCTTCCAATTTCATTGATGCTCGCATACCCTCCACCCGTGTACTCATTGAGCAGAAGTCAATAGGCAAGAACCTGCGCAATGGCATCCGCCAAAGCGACGGATCGGTGCTAACCCCCTTTCTGCAGGCCCGCCGCTATGTGGTGAGTATGCCCGTGTCGGAGCATCCGCGATGGATTGTGACCTGCAATTTCCAAGAGTTCCTTATCTACGATATGGAGCAGCCCAATTGCGAGCCTGAAGAGATTAAACTGGAGAACTTGGGGAAGGAATACTACCGCCTGAAATTCCTTGTGGACACCCGCAGCGAACACCTTACCAAGGAAATGGAGGTGTCGATGAAGGCGGGAGAGATAGTCGGGAAGATTTACGACGCATTGCTCAAACAATATGATGATGAAAGCCCGGAAGCACTGCGTTGGCTTAATATTCTGTGTGTTCGTATCGTATTCTGCCTCTATGCCGAGGACGCCGGAGTGTTCGCCCACGACCAGTTTCACGACTTCCTCATACGCTATGAGGCCGAGGACATGCGGCGGGCATTGTGCGACCTTTTTGAAGTACTGAATACCCCATTGGAAAAGCGCAGTAAGTACTTGAAAGAAGACTTAAAGGCATTCCCTTACACTAATGGCAAACTGTTTGAGGAAGAAATTGAAATACCACAGTTTACCGACGAAATCCGCACCACTTTGCTACAGAATGCCAGTCTTGGCTTTGACTGGAGCGATATTTCGCCCACCATTTTCGGAGCGGTTTTTGAAAGCACCCTCAATCCTGAAACCCGCCGAATTGGTGGAATGCACTACACTTCAATAGAGAACATCCATAAAGTCATAGACCCGCTGTTTTTGAACAATCTCCGTCGCGAACTCGATGACATCCTGGAGGAAAAAGTGGAAAGGCATCGCGTGCGCAAGCTTGACCAGTTCCAAAACAAACTGGCTTCATTGACCTTTCTCGATCCGGCCTGTGGCTCTGGCAACTTCTTAACCGAAACTTATCTCTCGCTGCGACGCCTTGAAAACGAGGTCATACGCGAGCGTTATCACGGGCAGACCATGATGGGCGAGTTTCTTAATCCCATCAAGGTCAGCATCCTGCAGTTCTACGGCATAGAGATTAACGACTTCGCTGTCACCGTGGCCACCACGGCCCTCTGGATTTCAGAGGCGCAAATGTTGGCCGAGACAGAGAGAATCGTCAAGCACGACATTGAATTCCTGCCACTGAAGTCATATTCAAATATCAAGGAAGGCAACGCCCTTCGGCTGTCGTGGGATGAGTGGGAGGTGAACGACCAAACCCCTACCATCATTGCCCGCCAGGCATTTGTGTACCCGCCGCCCTTGTCTGAAGAGCCCATGGTGTCCTGTGAGCCGGTAGTCACCTACGACAAAGTGGACATCTACGCGGAACAGGCCATCACCTACAACACCCCCAAGCCAGTAGAGACCTACCATGTTGACTTCGACTACATCATGGGCAACCCTCCGTTTGTGGGGGCAAGATGGATGAGTCGGAGTCAGAAAGATGATGTGATGCACACCTTTGGGAAACAATGGAAGGGTGTGGGTGATTTAGACTATGTGGCATGTTGGTATAAAAAAGCATTCGATTTAATACGTTTTTCAAAAACCAAGGCAGCATTTGTCTCAACTAATTCCATTACTCAGGGAGGTGCCGTGGCCATCCTTTGGAAACCGCTTATGGAGAAGGGCTTAACCTTTAATTTTGCTTGGAAGACATTTCGCTGGGACAGTGAATCTAATCAAAAGGCTCAAGTACATTGTGTCGTAATAGGCTTTTCTTTCAACAAAGAAGAAAGCACGACAATATATCTGAATGAACGACAGCAGATATCTGCAGAAAACATTAATGGCTATTTGCTCGACGCTCCAAACATTTTTATAGAAAAACGTCTAAAGCCCCTTTGTGACGTGCCAATGATTTCTTTGGGCGGGCAACCTATTGATGACGGAAACTTGATTTTGACAGAAGAAGAAAAAAACGAACTCCTCAAGATTGAACCGCAGGCTGCTGTTTTTATACGTCCGTTTATGATGGGTAAGGATTTTATTGAAAGGAAACCTCGTTTTTGTCTTTGGCTGAAAGAGGCTAATCCGTCAATTCTACGTCAATGTCCACTCATTCTTAAACGGGTGGAAAAAGTAAAAGCGTTCAGACTGAAAAGTAACCGAAGCAGCACATTAAACGCAGCTCAAGAACCTACAATGTTTGGAGCACCTTTTGAGTGCAAGGACAACTATGTCGCTTTGCCAAAGGTTTCATCAGAAAACAGGAAATACATCCCAATCGATTATTTGACTTCCGATATAATCCCAGGAGATAAACTCTTCTGCCTCCAGAATGCCACACTTTACCATTTCGGAATACTGACAAGTAATGTTCACATGGCTTGGATGAAAGTAACTTGTGGAAGACTGAAAAGTGATTACAGCTATTCGAACACTATCGTTTATAACAACTTTCCCTGGCCACACCCCACTGAAATCCAGAGGGCGAAAATAGAAAAGACTGCACAAGCCATTCTTGATATACGTAATAAATACTCAGATTGTAGTTTGGCCGACCTTTATGACGAGCTGACCATGCCTATTGACCTTAGAAAAGCGCACCAGCAGAACGACCGCGCCGTAATGGAGGCATACGGCTTTCCTGTTAAGGCATCGTTCACCGAGAGCCAGTGTGTGGCCGAGTTGTTCAAACTATACAAGGAAATGACGGAATAATTGCCAATTTACAAAAACTCAGGGAATGGCAGGGTGTTATGGTTCCACATAAACGAGGTCGCTCATGACGTCGTCGCTGACAAACAAGCCTTGCCGCGTGAGGTGGAGGCGTCCGTCGGTCACCTCAAGCAGGTGACGCTGGATGCCCTTGGCGGCATTGGCGGTGAGATAGTCGAAAAAGAAATCGGGGAAAGTGTGCTTCAGCTCCGTCATGCTGATGCCTTCGCGCGTTCGCAATGCGGTGGTTATGAGGTCGTTATAGCGCGTTGCATCGTCCAACAGTTCGGTTTCCTCAATGGGCCGCTCATTGTTCATGACGGCCTGAATGTATTGGCCGATGTCGGAAACGTTCCATTGCCTGGTGACCCGGTCGTAGCTATGAGCCGCCGCTCCGATGCCGATGTATGGCGTGCCGTTCCAGTAGCTGCTGTTATGGCGTGAGCGGAAAGTGGGGTAGGGGGTATCGGTTTTTTTCGCAAAATTGCTGATTTCATAATGTTCAAATCCGGCCTCTTCCAGCAGGTCGATGAGCCGTTCATACATCAGCCGTTGGGTGTCGTCGTCGCAGGTGTTCGCCAGCCGTCCCTCCTCGCGCATGCGGTAGAGCGGCGTTCCTTCCTCGTAAGTCAGCGCGTAGGCCGAGATGTGCTCAACGTTGAGGCCGACGGCCTGCCTGGCATCGTTTTCCCAGTCGTGCAAGGTCTGGTGGGGAAAGCCGAACATCAGGTCGATGCTGATATTGTTGATGCCCGCCCGTCGGAGGCGTTCCACCGCCAGCGGTATCTGGCTGGAGCTGTGGCGGCGCCGAAGGAAACGCAGGCGCTGGTCGGAAAAGGTCTGCACGCCCATGCTGACCCTGTTGACGGGCAACGAGGCGATGGCATCGGCCATTTCGGGCGAAATGTCGTCGGGATTGCATTCAAGCGTTATCTCGGCATCCTTTTCCAGCTTATACACCTTATTTATATATAAAAAGAGCTTGTGGAGCATGGCCGGCGTGAGTTGCGACGGCGTGCCCCCGCCAAGATATACGGTGGCAACGGTGTCGTCACGGGCAGGGCGCATCAGCATTTCGCGACCCAAAGCCTCGACGTATTTTTCGCGCATCGCAAGGTCGGTGGAGGAGAAGAATGCGCAATAGATACAACGACTCTTGCAGAACGGAATGTGGATGTATAAACCGGTCATAATCGTTGATTTTGGCACAAAAATACTAATAAGTTTAAAAAAAATGCACCTTTTTGCCAAATTCTTTTGTCAATTTGCCAAAAAGTAGTAATTTAGCCCCCTATAAATGTCTATTAATACT
>JAFVHN010000029.1 GCA_017474515.1 Prevotella sp.
CGGACAAGAGAATAGCCTCAATACAGGCCAAAATCAACAGGAGACCAAGGGAAAAACTAAATTTCTTCACACCAAATGAGGTCTTTTTCAAACATTATACCTAACTTTGCAGCCAACTTGCACTTGCCGGTTGACTCTATACAAAAGTACTGCTCTTTCTGCTTCCAACAGTTTTTTATATAGGTATAACTCTCTATGCATGCAGGGAAGAACACGGCCTGCAAGGGCACGAAAGGCTGGCATTGGGCCACAAGTGGACAACGATGGCACGCATCGCACACGATTGCTATCACCAGATTTGCAGTTGATATTAAAGTTATAAATCGTAGAGGACATAAAAAGACAATCACATTCAAGAACACCTAATCGGGGTCAAACACTTTATAATCTTCAATGCCATAATGCAAGAATGAAAAATGTTGTCTTTTTTGACTGCAATAGAGTGATTCGGAGCCAAGCGCCATATATTTGCCTGTTATTTTTCTGGAGGTATGATCAAGTCAAAATTGTGCTTGCTGAAAATTTTCTCGATGGCCCTGTCGTCGGGCTGTTCTTCCAGGCACCAGGCAATGAAGTTGATAATCTCGTATGTCTGAATGACTTCCGCCTCTATCAGCATGGGGACAAACGATTCATAGTCTGAGCTGGCATAGGGGAGGTTGTCTGAGCGCGAAACCTCAAAATCCAGCAGCTCCAGCGCCCATGTATAGTTCTGCGGGTGCATGGCATTGTGCATGATGTGGTGGTCGTGCAACACCCTGAGGTTGCCCACCAGGATGTCTGCGGCGCGAAGATGCCTGCAGTGCCCTTCGCCGCCCCATTTCTGCACCGTTTTGACCAGCAGGCTTTTTGGCATGAAGCCAATGTCGCTTATACGGTAGGGGCACTCCACGGAATATTGAAGCAGTGCCGCCTGCTTTTCTTCCCCGTTTTGGACGGTTGTCTTGTCGAGCGACAGTACGCAATGCATGCGGTTGGTCTTGATGCCGAGCCGGCGGACCTCGTTTCCGATGTCGAAATCGCGCAGGGCATTGTCTAAAGACAAGCCTCCCCATGTCTCACTGTTGACGAGAGAGGTCAATAGCCGTGAGTGCGTGGTATAGCTGAGGCCGTTTCCTTTCCCTATCACCCACTCGTCTTCGTGGTAGCGACACAACACGAAGCTCCGACCGTGGTTTGGGCTTATGCAGAAGATTTCCTTATCGCCATGCTCATCTCTTACGAATGGCAAGGCTTCACGATTGTATTCCGTTTCACGTACTGTCTGACAGGTGGTGCGCGAGGCTCTGAATTTTCTCATGGCAATTTAAAGTGAAGAGTGAAGAATGTCGAAGGTATCGCGAGCAAGTAACGAGAACGAAGTGGCAATTTGCTGCCGCGCATATTTCATAACTAAGAATTCATAATTTAAAGCATTTTAACTCCTGAACTACAAAAGTAAAAGAGTGAAAAGGTGAAATAAAGAGTCCACTCTTTTTCACCTTTTCACTTTTCGCTTTTCTACTTGTTGTGTTTAACCAAGATGGTAGGGCACGAACATTGGTATGAGCATGCTGCCATGGCCACAACCTTCGACGCTTGTTTTGTCGATAAAACAATTTCTCTCATATCAGTCAGGTGTTTTGAAGGTTACAGGAATAGTTTTCGGACACTCCATTTATCCGCGCATCCTCCCTGTGGTTGACAGAAGGGGTGCGTCCAAACTTTCTTATTTCGCATTTTATTTCAGACAATGCCGTTTCCAAATCTTTTCCTTGCAGAGGGTCATAACCCTCTTGCATCTTTACGGCCAGACCATATCGTTCCTTGGCCAGGAAGCAGTTGTTCTCAGAGGCCACCAAGGGGTTGCCGTGGGCAATGTAGTTGTTGCCCACACACATCTCGCAATAGGCGCAATAGGGGTGCTTATAGCAGTCGGCGCAGTCGCCGAGCGTCCGTCGGCGCCACCATTTCAGTTCCTTGTTGCCGTTCAGCAAATCAGAGACAGAGGTTTCCCTGACGTTTCCCAGCTTCAGCGGGAAAGCACAACAAGGCTGCACGTTGCCTTCCGGGGTGATGCACAGCGTGTTGAGGCCGGCATCACACATGATGCCGCCTTCATGTCTCACCATCTCTTTCACGCCGTCGCCGCTGATGTAATAAGAAAGGTCTTTGTCGCGTAAAACGATTTCCAGCTGCTCATGTTCCAGCCGCAGGAACTTCGACGGGCTGCGGTCGCCTTCCACGGAGTCCGTCACATTCAAGTCGAACTGTGGCAAGGCCCCATAGCGTCGGGCCACGGTTTTCACTGTGTGGTAGGTGGAAACGTTGGGTTTCATGATGCAGCACTTCAACAGCATCGGGAGGGCATAATCGCTGCATTCCGCTATGAAGGCGACGATCTTGTCGTGCGACCCCCTGACGCGTGTGATAGAGTCGTGAACCTCCGGCACGTCGCTATAGAGCGAAATGCCGATGGTGCGGGGGTAATATGCGGCCAGGCGGCCCACGTCGCCTACCACGCTAATGCCGTTGGTGAAAATGTCAACGGCAATCTCTTTGCGGTAGAGATAGTCCATGATGTCCCACACGATGTTTTTTGAGAATGGGTCGCCGCCTGTCAGGCACACCTTGGTGATGCCCATTCCCACCAGTTCGTCCAACAGCTTTTTATAGTCGTCCAGCGTCAGTTCTTTTCTCATTCCCCTTTTACTGGTCTCATTATTGTTTCTTGCCGCCCCGGGGTTATAGCAGTGCATGCACCTCTCGCTGCAACGATAGGTCAGTTCCAACATCACGCTGGTGAGCCCCCCTACCCTCTCGCTGTATGCCCTTTCCGCGCTGGCGTTCCCCACTATGGTCATTTCATGCAGGGCGTTTATGCTGTCGGCCACCTGCTGTCTTCTTTCTGCTTTCAGAAGGCTGCGGCGCTCAGCTATCTCCTCCTGCGATGGCACCTTCCGCGTCAACAGCCCATAGCGTTCCAACTCCCCGAGGAAGGGGTCGAGGCAGTCCTCCCTCACATCTGTCTGTTTTGAAAGCCCCCCCAGAGTGAAGGCGCTGTTCCTCTCCACCGACAGGATGCTGCCAACGACCTCTGCCGACACATCCTCGTAATAGAAACTCATTCCCTCTAACAGGTTGTACATTATGGCGGCACCGTGAGCCCTGTCGTACCGGCCGCAAGTCCATTCCGGACGGAAATAGTGTTTTTCCTTTACCATAGAAGATTGTTTTTGTCAAGTGCAAAATTAAACCTTTGTTATATCATTAGGGGATTATATATATGTATAAAAAACGTTTCTTCATTCCTGCTTCCCCCGATGAGCCGATTGCCACATTTCCATATATATACACTCAAGCGGGACTCCGAGCCCACGAAAAATCATTCTCTTTTCCTGACCGACTTCTCATATTCCCTGAAAATATCTATTTGTTTCCACAGATTGGGAAGAACGTTGTCTATTTTGTGTTCCAACGTATAAGTCTTGGTTTTTCCGTTGTCTTTATACACAGCATTTCCGCACAACCGCCATCCCCAGCGAGAGCAGAGGAACGAAACCACTTCAACTGCGGAATTGAAATTCAACTGGTTTTTGTCATTATATAAGCCTGTCTGCTTCGCGTAATCAGAGCCCAAGTATTTGATGTTCTCGCCGAAGACCACGGAAATGCACCTGTTGCTCTCAGTCACCTCACACATCACCCGATTGACTTGTGAAAAGACCATGGGAACAAAGACGAAGAGCATCGCCAGAATCGCCGGAATCCTTATATAACAGCTGGTTGTTTGGGCGCTCAAGGCCCTCCTCTCATCCCCCCTTGGGGGCCAGTGACATGAGTGGAAATTTTCTTTGTTAATCATTATCGGTTTTCATTAGCTTTTGCAAAGATACGGCAACTATACGGGAACGACTGCGAAAATATAGGTATAAAAAAGACCTGTCATCATTTCATCTCCTTGCATTCCCCGTCCCCATAGGTCCAAACGGAATCACACATCCATCGGCGAACAGAGACTGTCGGCCATGTCATAGAGAGGAGAATTGATTTGTCAAGATTTTTCAACATATTTTGGTTCCCATAAAAAGTTTGACGGCATATTTCAAGGAGAAATCTTGAAGTTTTCTCCTCTCAAACTTCAAGATTTCTCCTTGAAATTTTCGGCCAAACCATAGGTGATTTCCAAAGCGTTGATTATCAAGACTTTAAAAAGTCAACACGAAAACGGCCTGTTTTGTCAAAATATTTTACCGATTTTCACCCATGACGCTATCCGTCGCCAACCAAAGAAAAACAGGATGAAACGCCTTGAACATGGAAAGCCTGTTCTGGGGATAATTGGTTTCAAAAAAAGACATGAAAACCTCAAATAACTGTCAGTTGGAAATGGAATTTGGCCTTTGTCGATAATCTCTCGGAATAATATTTGGTGGTTTTCATGTTTTTCCGTAAATTTGTGCGGTATTATGAATCACTGAAATACTATCACCTAAACATTATACAAGATGAAAAGATTATCAATAGCAATGATGCTGATGCTGACGATTTCGGCTGGGGCACAGACATTGGAGACGCAGACAAATTTCACGACGGGCTACATTTCCACGTCGTATTTCACTGCCGAGAACACGATTAAAAGCATCGACGGGGTGCTGTATATGATTTACAACGACAGTCCCGTAGCACTTGTGAAGTATCCGGCCATGAACCCGCGCGAGGAGTTTGAGGTGCCGTCAACCGTGAGACGTATCTGCAACAACGCCTTTCAGGGAACGAAGTTCTTGAAGACCTTGAAGATACACAGCACGGTGACCGGCGGTTACAACCTCCACCTGCTGATTGGCGAAAATGCCTTCAACGACAGTTCGATAGAGAACTTTGAGGTGATTGAGAACAACGAGGACACGGCCTCGAAAGCCAGGCCGGCAACGGCCACGCCACGGCAGGAAACGGCACGCTACGACCTGGCAGGGCGCAAGACGACCGAACACGTCCGCGGCATTCAGATTGTGGCTCGCGGGGAAGATGCTCCACGAAAGGTCCTCGTGCAACCGTAAAAGATGCAACAGGGCGCGCCCGCGGTGATTTTTGACAACAAGCCGGTTGGCAAAAAGAATCAAAAAAAAGCAGCCGTTCCCGACTGCTTTTTCCTATTTTTTACACTTAATCTGAGGAAAAGTGACTGCTCATGGCTGCTCACCTGCCGGATGTTCCGGGGCGGGCAAACAGGCTTCAAAACGCTGTATCACGTCAATGAACTCCTTCGGGAGACGCGACAAGGCCTGCTGCCTGATTTTTACGGGGACACCATAGAAAGCGCCGGCCACGGCACCGGCCACGGCAGCTGCCGTGTCGGTGTCCTTGTTGGTCAGAACGGCCTTGAAAAGGCAATCCTCATAGCTTATGCTCTCGAAGAAACATATTAACGCGGCAGGCACCGTTCCCTGACATGTGACGTCGAAAACATAGTCGGCGTTGTACAGGTCCAAATACGGGCGGTTCAGGTCATAGTCGAAGAGTTCCAGCAGTTTTGACTTGATTTGTTCTTTGGGCTGCCCCAGCCTGGCCATCAGTGTGGCAACCGCTATTGCCTGTGCTCCCTTGATGCCCTCTGGATGGTTGTGTGTGGGCATGGCGCTCTTCCTTGCCAGCGCCATGGCTTCTTCTATGGAGTTCGCCCAACAGGCAACGGCGCTCACCCGCATTGCCGACCCGTTGCCGAATGAGTTGTAAGGCCTTGGGGTGCTAGAGCGGCACCATCTGAGGAACATTCCGCCATATCCTATCCAATCATATTTCCTGCCATAAAGCAAGAGATAATCCTGCAGACTGCTTCCCGGATGGCAGAGCCAGTCGGCAACGGCCATGGTCAGCACCGTGTCGTCGGTGTATTGGCATTGGCGGTCGAAGAACTTGAAGTGTTGTTCATCAACACCTCGGAATTCATAGGGCTGACCGATGATGTCACCGGCTATAGCCCCTATCATAGCGTCAATTCTGTTTCTCATATCTTGAGTTCATGTTTATAGTAATCAATTTTTTGGGATGGTTGGCAGCAGCCACTATGGTAACGCAATATTGTGGACAAAACCTTTCGTTTTATTTGCTTGTGAAATAAACAATGTCGTAGTATCTCTTTCCTTTTCTGACGATGAAAATCTCATCTTGGTCATCTTCCATCTTCCAGACTTCTTCTATAGGTTGGACGAAGATTTCGTCACATTCCGGGTAGCAGTAGTTCTTATAATATGCAGTGTTGTCAGGGAACCACCACCCCCATTTCTCGTCTTTTGTGAACAAAGTCAGATCCCATCCTGGCACATGATAGATAGCATCCATCTCCACGGGAACCATGATATCAACCTTTTCTCCCGGAAAATCAATTGAAGCAACGCCCTGTTTCCCATCCTTGATGAGAATATAGTGGTTCGGAGCTCCAGGTTTTCTGAAGATTTTGTCGTATTCGAATGGTATTTGTACATTCAAACTTTTGTCAACCAGTCCCCATTTGCCATTCTGCTTCACCACAAAGAGCCATTGGTGGAAGAACTCATAATCATCATATGTCAAGCTGACTTCCTCGTATATTGCGGGCAAAGCTATGCCACCATTCAATGATTTCAGGCCAACACGTCCATTCTCTTCTAACAACATATTGCTATAGCCGTTTTTCAGCCAGAAGAGTTTGATTTCCTGAAGAAGAGGTAACAATTGGTTATGAAATAGGTCGCTTGCTACACTTGATGTTTCTGCCCTCTCTTCAAGAATTTTCAATTCTTTAGTGATACTTTGGTGTTTTTTGAAAAGAATATCCATCTGAGCCTCCTGATCTGAGGTCAGCTTCTTTTCCTTTGCCTTAGTGTTGCATTCCTCCCAAATCTCGGTGCAGGTCCGGAATTTGGATTGCCATGTCTTTAAGAATTCCATGATCTCAGTAATCCTACGCTTGTTTCAAAATCCATACTTTTATTGAATACGCTGACGAGTTCCTTTGACTTCTCCATAAAGAAGCCGATGTCCTTCAGGAAATGCAGGTCGGAATCATATGGGAACCTCAGGAAACATTCTCGTGTCCATTCTTGCTGGCGGTCTTTCAAGAAGTAGATGGAGATGCTATCGGTTTCGAAAACGATTGTCACTTTTTCCGCATAGGAACCCAGTCGGCTTTCGATGTTCTGTTTATGATTTTGGAGTTTAATGTTGTCGCTATTGCACATAATGATAAAATCCCGCAATGAGAATTTCTCATTCAGACCACAGTGAACCATGATGTACATATAGTCGTCCTTTTTCAAGTTACGGTTTCTTTCCTGGTCTCTGCGGACCATCAGAACCGCTCTTCTTCTGAAATACTCATCACGGTCAAAGTCTGGATTATCGTTTGTAAACGTCACGCCGCAATCATTTCGATGCTGACAAATAAACTCCACATTTTCAGGTAACCTTGCTGATATTTCTGACAAGGCCCAGTAACTATACACCAAGTTATTCAACGCATGGCTCTTGTTTTGAGGATTCCAGAAATAATCGGGAATGTAGGCATATGCCATGTCGTGAGTTTCCGTGGCACGAAGGCGTATTTCATGACCTATGGAAAAACTGTTGTCATATTGTATGCTATGCCCCATATCCTTGGTGAATTTCCCGCTGATGAAGCATTCTCTCAGGGAACCGGGCACCAGTTCTTTAAGTCCACTTATAATAATGTCCTTACTCCTTTCCTTAAGTTTGGTATCAATATCAGAAAAAAGCGAAACCAGTTCTGAAGGGTGCAGGCCATCTTTAGTATAATGGATGAAAATATAGTGACCATTCGATATAACCAACTGAGGTTCTTCCTGTGTTCCTTCTACAACAACATGAATCTCTGGAACAGTATGGATTATCAATTTTGCATGATTCTCTTTTTCATCAATTTGCAGTTCAGAGCAGTTCCCATTGTTCACAGCGAGTTTTTTCAATGCAAGGACGTAGTCATTGAACCATATCTTTTTTTCGGTCTGATTTCGGCGAGTCTTGAGTATTTCCTCTCTCAGCCATTCAAGATGGAAATATTGCAGGCTCTCATGGAAAGCACTGAAGTCTTTTTCCGCATCTTCACCTATGGGGGTGTTGTCCCTGCCCTCCATCAGTGTCTGTCCTATTAAATTGAGTGGGATTTCTGAGTTCATTTTGTTCTTATTTGTTAGATATTCTTTTGAAGCCCCTTCCACCTTAGCATATAAGAATACTGGTAGAGGGCGGTGGCGATGGGCTGCAGGTAATGGCCTTCAAAGTGCCCGTTGCGGTTGATGCCGGTGTTGATGATGCGGTCTAACACCTCGCGCGTCATGCCACGGAAGCTGATTTGGAAGCAGTGTTTCTCCACATTCATGTTGACAAATACGGCGGCATTGTGTTGACGGAGAGCGAGACGTTGGGGTTCTTCTCCTCTGCCAGCCTTATGAGGCATCTGAATATCTGTCAGGAGGCTTGGGGTATCACCCTGAAGTAGTTCCAAACCTCGGGGGTGCTTTGTGCAAGATAATCGAGGAACCGCTCCATGTCTTCGGGGGTTTTGCATGGAAGCGAGAAACCCTGACGGGTGAAGTATCCGTCGATGGCGTTCTGCATCATTGTTGTCTGGGCAAGGGTTTCCTCCGGTTGTTTTTCCCGTGCATCGTTCATCACCACTTGCAACGACAATGATGCGACGTTGAAGACCACCATGCGGTTTCCCGAAGCGGGATGCTTGGTATAGAGGGCCTTCCCGCAAACGTCGAAACGGATGCGGCGTGAATGGATGTCCTCAGGCTTGAAAGACTGCTGAAGCTTCTGGAACAAGGGATGGCCCTCGTGGAGGAGCGTTGCGGTGAGTTTGCTTGAGGAGGGGTTGACGGCCTGTTCCCGCGGGATGGCCGGATGCGACGGGTCGAAGACGCATTTCTTCATTCGAATGATTTTACTCATCAGCTATTGGTTTTTAAAAGAGTAGCCTCCCCCACCCTCCCGCAGGAGGGGTGCGATGGCCGCACAAATTTTTGGGGAAGTGTCATTATTAATAAATTCTGGTGCAAAGATATGACAAAAAAACGGCTTTTGCAATTTTTATATAGGTATAAAACCTGGGTAGTAAAAAACGACGACCGGGACCGGAGATTGATTTTTCGGGGAAAAAGTCCGAGTTTATTTGGCTTTTCACCCGCTTATTCTTACATTTGCACAATCAAACATTCATGATGAGGAAATGAAACAGGAAATCAATCCCAAGGACACGAACCGGGCGGAAGCCTTCGAGATGTGGATGAAGTCGCCGATGCCCATGGTGACGCTCATAAAGACCTTCGACGTGACACGCCTGTACAAGGCATCGAGACGGAGGGGGATGAAGTTCAACATGCTCCTTTGCTGGTGCATCGGCAAGGCGGCAAGCCAGATAGAGGAATTCTACCTGTTGCCCGAGGGCGGAAAGCTTTTCAGGTCGGACCGCCTGGCCGTCAACGTCATTGTAAACAACAAGGCCGGCGGCATCGGTAATTGCGACGTTCCGTATAGCGACGACCTGCAACAATTCATCGGCGACTACGAAGCGCTCACCCAGCAGGCCTGCGACACCTGCCGCAACATCAATGACAACGAGGCCTTGATTGTGGGGACATCGGCCGTTACGGGCACCGAGCTGGATTGCATCGTCAACCAATACAGCGGCATTTTCAACAACCCGTTCCTGGCATGGGGGCGCTACAGGCACCGCTGGCTGAAAACCACACTGGCCATCTCCTTCCAGTTCCACCACGCCCAGATGGACGGCCGACAGGCAGCACTGTTCCTTGAGACTTTGCAAGCTACCATACATGGGATGGGAAAAGTTTAGAGTGAAAATAAAGTCCCCCTCTCATTTCCCCAAGACCATGAGCGAGGAGGTATTAGTTATGAGTTATGGCGGCGGCAATAATTCCCCTCATAACTAACACCCCTCCTTTTGGGAGGGGTCGGGGGTGGGCCTTAAAAATATTCCTTCAGGGAGTCGGCGATATCTGTCTCCTCCCACGGGAACAACTGCAAAGACTTTTCTAACTCGTTGTCGGCATGGCCGAAATGCCCCCTTTTTGTCACCTCATAGAAGCGGGGTTTCAGTCCGTCGAACCGTTCAATGATGCCCTTTGGCGAGAGGTCGATATGATCGACAATCCACGTTTCGAGGTCTTCGGCGAGGTTGGGATTGTCATTGTGCAGCTTGCCGGAATGACGGCCGGAATTGTCAAGTTCGATGTTGAGGGCACATGGTTGCGGCATGCCTATCATGTATGCCAACTCCACCTTCGCCGTGTCTGCCAGTCCCGCGGCCACGATGTTCTTCGCCAGGTACCGGCACATATAAGTGGCGCTGCGGTCCACCTTGCTCATGTCTTTTCCCGAGAGTCCGCCACCGCCCACGGGGGCATAGCCGCCGTACTGGTCGGCCACGATTTTCCGGTTGGTCATGCCGCAGTCGGAGATGCTTCCGCCGGTGTGCCACTCCCCTGAAGGGTTGACGGCGATTTCGGGGTTGTCGCCGATGATGTGTTTCCGAAAGAGGTTGTCGCTTATGCGCATTTGGTTTTTCTTAATGAGCCCGGCGATGCACGACCTTGCCTGTTCCAATGAACCCTGGTGCATGGAACTGACAAGTATGGATTTCACTTTTGCGCGTCCCTGCTCATCGTAAGCCACAATCACTTGCGACTTCACGTCGGGTCCAAGCCCTTCATGCCGTGCTTCTTCCACACACTTGCACAGATGTTTTGCCAAATAAGCTCCGAGGGGCAGAAATTCTTCCGTCTCGTTCGAGGCAAAGCCCACGCAAAAGCCTTGGTCGCCGGCCCCGATGATGCCGTCGTTGCGGTCCACGCTTCGGCTGATTTCCAGCGACTGCTTGCCGATGAGGTTGACGACCTTGATGTCGTCGCCCGACAAGTGATGGTCGTGGGGATAGCAGATGTCTTCCATGGTTTTTCTCACGATGTGGTCATAGTCGATGAGCGCCTTGCTTTTCACCTCGCCGCCCAAGACCACGATATTGTCTTTCACCATTACTTCGATGCCGGCGCGCGTGTTGGGGTCTTTTTCTAAAAAGGCGTCCAGCAGCGCGTCGCTGATTTGGTCGGCCACCTTGTCGGGATGGCCTTTTCCTACGTATTCACAAATTACTGTTCTTTTCATTGTTGTTGATTTTTAATGAGTTGTTATGTTTATACTAGTTTATATGTTATGAAAGAAAATGGAAACGGGGATTGCTGGAGGATTCCTCCAACGGTGGAGGGAAGAAAGACTCCTCCCCCACCGGCCCTTTTGTTGCGGTTCAACTATGGGGGAAGATGCCGTTCGTCCTTGTTTGGTGTAGCTCGCGGATGCGGTCGGCGGTCTTGTTCCTGAAGCCGAACGAGTCCTCCAACGGCGGCATTTGCTCCATGAGTTGCTCAAAGGTGACGGCGCCATGGGCAGCGTCCTCGAAGACGATGCGTTCGGCGGGGATACGGATTCTACGCAATCGCAACTTATTTTTGCCGACGGAGCATTTCTCGTCCTCAAATCCGCACCAGTAGCGCAACACATTGTCCAGCGTGCCGTTTTTCTCCACGGCATTCTTGGCGTGCGTGCGGAAAGTGGAGAGGTTGTGTTTATTCGCCTTGCAATTTTCCACCCATTGCTGGCCGCCCGAACGGTAGAGCTTGTCGTAGAGGGCCTTGATGGCGTCGGCGGCACGCACGTTGTTGAAGTACCGGTTGGTCAACCCGCCCACCACCTTCTGGCACAGAAGTGTGAGCACATAGAGCATTTTCGCCCCGCGGTGCGGCATGTCGAGCACCGTCTCCTCGCCGCTGTCCCTGCGGATGACGATGGTGTAGTCGCCTTCCTTCGTCTTGCAATCGGGCCTGTCCGACGGCCTCACCACGATGGAAAAATCGGGGGCGGCAATGTCGCTGACGATGTGCTTGTCGAACTTGTCGCCAAGCATGATAAGAACGAGAAAGGGGTCAAAACCATTGAGGATGACTTGGTTTCCTTTAAATTCGATTTTCATGACAGAATAATAAATATATTAAATAAGTGTTGATAAGGGGGGAATGGAAATCTCCTGAATGGAGTGCGAGAGGAACCGACATGGAGGCCTGCGCCTTCCGATTGTCTGGACTTGGAACACGAAAGGGGGGAAGATGGTTTCCGGTCAGGAAACCGAAGGGAAGAACAACGTTGTCAAAAGACAGCGCGAAACAAGGTTGGATGAAAACCAACGACCAAAAGCCCTTCCACCAAGGGTTTGGTGAAGGGCAAAAGAATCCTGTGCGGAAGACTTTGAGTCCCCCACACACGAATTTGTAAATAAAAGAAATAAGTTTTGCATAAAAATTTTTAATTAATCGGTTTATAAAACTGTTAATTCAGATCATTTTCCCACCGTGGCGACTTTAAAATGATTTCTCCTGTTGGTGAACATAAGAATCCATTTAAAAGCGCTCGGTTGGAGCAGCTCTTGGCTGTCTCTTGATCCATTTGTACAACTGTTCAAAGAACTCATTCTGGCGAGCATACTCCAACAACGCGGAGAGCTCATCCTCTTGCTTCGGTCAAACTGGCTGTTGGTGCCTGCCTTATGGCTTCGTATGCCCGAAAAGTGCAGCTTTTGCCATTCCGTTTTTGGCTTGCAAAGGGCTCTTGTGTTTCTCAGACACACCCTCTTGGAAAAAAGCGACGCAAAGGTAAGTAGAATAATCGAGAATAAAGAATTATTTGCCTTAAAAATCTTTAACCGCAACAAGTTTTTCTCTTCTTTACGACGGATAGCGGCCTGGATATAAACTGGTAAAAAATCTTGACAAAACCATCGATTTTTAGGGTCTTTTGTAACTTATTGAATTTCAACCGCTTGCAAATCCCCCGAAGTTTGACCGCAAATCTCGGGGAGAGAATTGGCAAATCTCTGCCCTCAAACTGCAAAATCTCTCCCCGAAAATTGCCGTCAAACTTCTTTGTGTGACACAAAACCATTGAAAAATCTTGACAAAACCTGCCGGAAATCACTACCCTTGTTTACACGAACCCGATGTGGGTGGCGGTGCTTTTGCGGATGGTTTCCTCCTGGCAGAAGCGGCGTATCTTGTCGTCGTCAACGGAGGTCTCTCCGTAGAGGATGGACTCCACGTCGCATTTCCTTACGATGTTCTCTATCTGTCCGCCACTGAAATCGAACGAGGCGGCCAGTTGGAGAGCCATGTCGCTGTTGAGTGTGGGCAACATAGACAGCCAGATGTTCTTCCGCTGCTCAATGTCGGGACGCTCAAAACGCACCTTGTAGATGAAGCGGCGCTCGAAGGCAGGGTCCAAGTTTTGCTCAAGATTGGTAGTGGCAATCATGATGCCGTCGAGCGTTTCCATTTCCTGAAGTACGATGTTCTGGATGGTGTTCTCCATTTTATCTACTGCACGCAAGGCATTGTTCATGCGGGTGCCAAGGATGGCGTCGGCCTCGTTGAAGAGCAGAATGGGGGTCTTGTCGCATGTCTTGCAAAAAGTGCGGTAGTTGTCGAACACCGCCTTGATGTTCTGCTCGCTTTCTCCCACCCATTTGCTTTTTATTTCCGACATGTCCACCTGCATGATGTCGCGGCCGGTGGAGCGGGCAATCTGAAGCACGCTCTCCGTCTTCCCCGTGCCCGGTGCGCCGTAGAAAAGGCATGCGAAGCCCGTTCTGCGGCCATGCTCTTTCAGTCGGGTCTGGATGGCGGTCAGCCTCTCGCCGTCGAGCATTTGCGACAAGTCCTCTATCTGCCTCCCCACCTTTTCGTTGAAGAACAAGTTTTTTTGCACAATGTTGGCGGCTTTTATCGACCCAATGTTTGTTTCGCGCTTGGGAAGGGAATATCCCTTGAGGAGTTTCTCGCGTGCTGATGCCGTGAGCTTATAGATCGACCTGTTGAGGAAATCCTCCTTGCCGGTGTATTCCACGAGGTGCCTTTTCATGAGAATATGGTTTCCGTTCTCCAAGGAATTCAACTCATAGTATGCCTCGTGGCGGTCGTCGAAAAGATAATTCAAGCTATCGTAAGAAACGCTCTCGCTTTGGTTGAGCACGAGGTGGCGGGCCATTGACGTAATAATCAGATTGCTGTTGGAAGGAAGGTTCAGCCTTTTCATGGCCTTCACATAGCGCAGGTCTTTGTTGGCCTCAAGGAGTTGTTCAAACTCCTCCCTCAGCATTTCGGTGTCGATTACCTCTTCCTTGCGCAGGTGTGTCAGGTCATGAACCATTTGGAAGAATTGTACGCCGTCCTTGGCGGTGAGCGACTTCGGAACAAATCGTTTGTTTTCGATGAAGGCTGTTATCACGGACTTGGGGACCACATAGCCCAGCGATTCGCCATATCTCCGTTTCACCTTCATGAGGAACTTGCGTTTTACCAGGTCGTTGATGTCTTCCTGGTATTGCATGACCCGCACTTTGGTGCAGCCCAGGTTTCGTGCCAAACTGGCAATGGTGACGTTATCGCCGTCAGAACTTTTTTCCACGAAGAAAGAAAGCAGAAGGGCCTGCATTGGTTTGATGTCTTGCAAGTCAGAGATGTAGTCGAGGTATCCCTTCATGATTTCCATGTTCTCCTCTTTGAGTTCCGAGTTCTCTGCATAAAGCAAAACATTTTCAATGCAATGGAGCATGGTCTTCTCACTTTCAGGAATAGTTGGATCAAAGATTATGGTCACGTTTTGAGTTTTTTGGCCCTTGTTGCTCTTCTTTTTACTCATAATGTAGGAATTTTTAATAGATTTACGACTGCAAAGGTATGGTAAACAAATGAAACGGGGCGGTTTTTTATATGTATAACTCAACTTTCTCATGTTGATGTAGTTCAGGAGTTACAGGAGTTCAGGTGAGCCACTACACTCCTAAAATTGAAATGGTAAAAAGAAAAAACGCCTAAATGTTGCGTTTTCTCTTTTTTTTTAATACCTTTGCCCCTGCAAGTCAAGATTTTGCCCCTTGTCTTTTTTTTGCAGCACCAAGGGCCGCGGAATGGTGACACGACGGCGGGGTTGGCCTCCTTGCTGCCCGCCCCGGAAAATATAGTTCAACGAAAGTGCTGCTGCCCCGAGATTATGAAAAGAGTCCTTATTTTCTTCGCCCTGACACTGACGGTGTTGACATCCCGTGCCGCCGTTGTCATTAACTCATCAAATTTCCCCAACAACACGTTCCGCCAATGGGTGAGCGACAACTGCGACACCGACGGCGACGGCATGCTCAGCGACAGCGAGTTGCAGGCCGTGAAAATCATCAACGTGCAGAACTTAGGCATCAGCAACCTGAAGGGCATTGAGTACTTCACCGCCCTTACCGTGCTGAACTGCTCTACGAACTCACTGACTACGCTGAACATCTCGCAGAACACGGCGCTGAAACGCCTGATGTGCAACAACAACAAGCTGACGGCCCTCAACGTGTCGGCCAACACGAGCCTCACCTTCATCAATTGCTGCAACAACAACATTCAGGGCACGATGATGACGGCTTTCATCAACAGCCTGCCTACCGTGAGCAGCGGAAACGGAAAACTCACACTGGTGAGCAACGTGGAGGGCGACAACGAGCAAAACACCTATTCGACGGCCAACGTACAGGCTGCCGTGGCTAAGGGATGGAGCGTCATGGATTCCTACGGCGAATCGCTCCTTATCACCCTCGACGCCGTACACTTCCCCGACGCCACGTTCCTCAACTACATCAAGCAGAACATCGACACCAACCACGACAACATTCTCAGCGACGAGGAGATAGCAGCCACCACCCACATCAATGTGAGCGGCATGGGCATTGCCGACCTGACGGGCGTCGGCTATTTCACCGCCCTCGAGCACCTCTACTGCCGACGTAATGCACTGACAGAGATTGACGTCAGCAAGAACCTCGAACTGCAGGAACTCTACTGCAACGACAACCAGCTGACCAGCCTCTCGCTGTTCAGGAACGACAAGCTCTGGAACATCATTTGCTTCAACAACCAAATCAACAGCACCAGCATGGGCTCGCTCATCAGCAGCCTGCGCCCTGCCTATATGGGTCTGGGCGGCTTAGATATCTGCAGCACACAGAGCCATGAGGGCAACGCCAAGCCCACCAATGCTCAAATACACCAAGCCAACGCAAAAGGCTGGCGCGTCTATGAAGCGTTCAGCGAAAACAGTGAACATGAGCTGGTGGCCACGGGAACATACATCGGCAGCAACAACTTCCCCGACAACGCTTTCCGCAACTATGTGGCCTCCACTGCCGTTGACACCGACGGCGACGGCGTGCTCAGCGACGACGAGCGGCTGGCGGTCACCGACATCAACATCGGCGGCCTCGGCGTGGCCGACCTTACCGGCATCGCCTTCTTTCCCGAGGTCACCATCCTGCGTGCCGGCAACAACCAGCTCACCACGCTCGACCTCTCGCCCTGCACCAAACTGCAGCGCCTCTATTGCCAGTACAACCAGCTCACGGGCCTCGACCTCTCGCCCTGCACCCAACTGCTGAACGTCACCTGCTTCAACAACCAAATAGGCAAGGATGCCATGAACCGCCTTTTCTTCTGCCTGCCCACGGTGTCCGCCACCGCCACCATCGTGGCCTACTCCACCGCCGCCGGCGAGGGCAACGCGCCGTGTAATGCGATACAGGTGAAAGAGGCCGCAGAGAAAAAATGGAATGTGGAATACTTCGACGCCACGGCGAACGCCACGACACCCTTCCAGATTACGCTCACCCAGGAAAACTTCCCCGACCCCGCCTTCCGCAGCTACATCTTCAGCAATATCGACAAGAACCACGACAACGTGCTCAGCCGCCAAGAGATAACAGCCGCCACCGCCATCAACGCGCGAGGCTATGCCATCGCCGACTTCACCGGCATCGAACTGTTCACCGAACTGAAGGAGCTCACCACGGGCTATGTCCCCATGGACTTTCTCGACGTTACCAGGAACACCAAGCTGCAAACCCTCGACTGCTCGGCCAACCAGCTGCAAAGGCTCTACGTGGCCGGCACCGACCTGCGCACCCTGCGCTGCCAGCGCAACCATTTCAACAGCGACGCATGGCAGAAAATCATCAGCGACCTGCCCGCAAAGAGCGGCACTGCCGGCACACTCGTGGCTTTCGACATGGTGTATGAGGAAAACAACGAGGTGCTGAGCGCTGAACTGATAGCAATGGCAGGCAACAAAAACTGGACCATCTATTCCTGCGACTTCAACACCCTGACAGAGGTGGAGCCCCTGGAACCCGTGGAAATCAACGCCCTCAACTTCCCCGACGGCAACTTCCGCCAATTCGTACGCAACTCCTACGACACCAATCACGACGGCACACTCAGCACCGCCGAGATAGAGCCGGTGACCAAGATGCAGTGCCAGGACCGCAACATTGCCGACCTCACCGGCATAGGCTTCTTCACCAACCTGCGCATGCTCAATTGCTACGGGAACAGCCTCACCAGCCTCGACCTCTCCCACAACAAAGCACTGCATATGCTCTATTGCGGGGAAAACAGCCTCACCAGCCTCGACCTCTCGCACAACAGGGCCCTGAGGACACTCAACGTGGAATGCAACAGGCTCACCGCCCTCGACCTCTCGAACAACATTGCAATTCAGAGCCTCAATGTGGAAAGCAACCAACTCGTGGCGCCCCCCGACCTCTCGCACAACCCCAACCTCACCTCGCTCTGTTGCAGCCACAACAATTTCTCCCCCTCCGCCGTCGATGCCATCATCAACGCCCTGCCCATTGCGGCCACCGCCAGCCATGCACAGCTCACCTTCAACCACGATGCCGTAAGCCCCTTGCAGGTGTATGACGCGCGCCGCAAGAATTGGAACGTGAACTACTTCGACACCGAAGGCTACCGCAGAATGATTTCGAACATGGGACTGGGCGACGTCGCCATCGACGACCAGCGCTTCTTCCCCGACGCCGCCCTGCGCACCTACGTCAGCGAAAACATCGACACCAACCACGACGGAACGCTCACCGCCCTCGAGGCAGCCGCCGTCACCGACCTCAACGTCAGCGGCCTCAACATTGCCAACCTCCACGGCACAGGCTTCTTCCGCAACCTGCAAACCCTGCGCTGCAACGACAACCAGCTCACCAGCCTCAACCTCTCGTTCTTCAACTTTCTCAAGAGGGTGGAATGCTACCGCAACAAAATAGGCAACCAGGCCATGGACAACCTCTTCGAAAGCCTGCGGTCCAAAATTCCCGGCGACCAGGCAATCCTCATTCCCACCTACACAGGGAGCGGCGAGGGCAACCAGGCCGTCACCGACCGCCACATTGCCGAGGCCGCCAACAACAGGTGGGCCGTTTATTCCTACAACGGCTCGTCGTATACAACCATGCAGCAGTCGCAAGTGCCCATCAACGCCCTCAACTTCCCCGACAACCACTTCCGCCAATGGGTGGCCAACATCGCCGACACCGACGGCAACCTCGCGCTCAGCTACCAGGAGAGAAGCAACGTCAGGAGCATCAGCCTCATCGATGGCGCCCTGGCCGACCTCACAGGCATCGCCTACTTCACCGAGCTCACCGAGCTGTATGTCACGAGCAACAACCTCACCACCCTCGACCTCACATCCTGCACCAAGCTGGGCGAACTCCACTGCTCCTTCAACCAGCTCACCGACCTGCGCCTGCCGGCCAGCGGCATGCTCCGCACCCTGGGCTGCGCCGACAACCAGCTCACCAACCTCGACCTCTCCCGCCAGCAAGCCCTCGTCACCCTGGGCTGCGCCGGCAACCGGCTCACCAACCTCTCCCCCCGCCACTGCCCCATGCTGCGCAACCTTTTCTGCGACAACAACGCCCTGGCCATGCTCGACCTCTCGCGCAATGCCGACCTGGAAGTCCTCTCCTGCAGCAACACCCTGCTCGGGGAGCTCAACGTCGCCCACAACACAGGGCTCACCACCCTCCACTGCGACGGCAACCAGCTCACCACCCTCGACCTCTCGTCGTGCATCCCCCTCAAAGAGCTTGACATCCACCAGAACAACATCCGTGGCGAAGGCATGGACAACCTCATCAACAGCCTGCCCGAACGCACCGACAACCCCGCCGCCAACGGGCAGGACCACATTTTGTACATCATAGACATCTGCCCCGACAGCGGCGACCACGAACACAACCTCTGCACACAGACGCAGGCAGACGCCTGCATGGCCAAAGGCTGGACCCTCAAAGCACGGGTGCGGCACAGCTCCGATGGCGACAACTGGTGCAACTGGCTCGGACCCGACAACCCCGCGCCCACGGCCGTCACCACACCCGAAACAACCCCACAGCCAACCGCCGCCGCCGCCGACAACTACTATTACTCGCTCGACGGAAGGAGAATAAACCAAAAGCCACACAAACCCGGCATATATATTCATAACGGGAAAAAAGTCGTGGTGAAATAAAACGGGGGGTGAAGTTGATTTTACGGCCAAAACAGGCGGATAAGGTGACTGGTCAAAATTGGTAAAAAATATTGACAAAAACACAATATTTTTAGCCGTTTTGTAAAGCATTGATAATCAGAGGCTTTAAAAACGGCACAAGTTTGACCGCAAATCTCGGGGAGAAATCTTGAAGATTTCACTTCTCAATCTTCAAGATTTCTCCCCGAGATTTGCGGTCAAACACTTTTAGAGGACTAAAATTCCTTGAAAAATCTTGACAAAAAGGCAGCGCAGCGCTATCCGATTTTTTCCGCCATCCGCTTCCCGGCCTCAAAAGCCTTTTGCAAGTCCTGCTCCCAATGCTCGTCGCGCCATTGCCTCTTGGCCTCCTCGGAAAATCCCGCAAGCTCATAGCGGTCGTAGTTCTTCACCTGATAGGTGTTGTAGGCCGTCAGGCGTTCCGGCTCGCCGAGGGCTGCCGTTATGCAATATTCCATTGAGCCGTAGCCCTGGCTGTTGTTGCGTTCCGGCGTTCCGTTCATGGTTTCAATGAGTACCACGGGCATGCGTTTGGGAGCCGTCATGCTATAGTCGTTGTACGAAAGCCAGGGGAAGGCCAGGCGCTCCAGGAACGTGCGCATCTGCCCCGTCACGTCGCCGAAGTAGATGGGCGAGCCCAGCACCAGCCCGTCGGCCTGCGCTATTTCTTCCAGCACCGGAGTGAGGGCGTCCTTATACTTGCAGACGTTCGACGCCTTGCCCTTCACCTTGCAGGCCATGCACGACATGCAGCCCCTGTAGGCGATGTCGTACAAGCGCACAATCTTCACTTCAACCCCATTGCCCGCCGACCGTGCACCCTCGGCAAACTTCTGGAGCATCGAGGCCGTATTGAAAACCTTTCTCGGGCCTCCGTCGATAATAATAACTTTCTTCATTTTCTTTGGTTAACGCGTTATCATTCAATTCATTTGGGGAAAAGATTTTGAAATCTTTAAAGTATGAGTTATGAGATATGAGTTTTACTGCCGCCATAGCTCATAATTAATAACTCAAAACTTAAATCCCCCCTGGGGGGATTACATCCCTGCTTCCAACAACTGCTCGCAGATGCTTTTCATGCCGCTGATAGACGGATGTCCGTTCTGCTTCTCTATGTCGTGGAGTTCAACGAGCTTCACCTGGTAATGCCGGCATATTTCGCGCATCGACTCGTTGATGGGCTCCCTCAGCTCCGAGTTCAAGATGAAGCAGAGGGTTGCCGAGGAATAGCGTTTCTGAAGCATGTCGATCAGGCAGGCAAGGGCGGGACGGAAATTCTTGCAGTCGTCTTTCGTCCAGCCGGCATACTGATACTCGCCCACGGGAGAGTTGGCCCAGGCGTCGTTGGTGCCGCCGAAGACAAAGATAATGTCGGGATGGCCAAGGCTGTCCACACGCGAGATGAAATTGTTGCGCGACGTGTCCATCCGCCCGAACCCCGTGCCGCAGATGGTGGTGCCGCCCCAAGAGTCGTTCTTCTCAAGCGTGTAGCCCTTCGCCTTGATATACAGGCTCCACCAAGTCTGTTCAACCTCCGTCACATCGTTGCGGTCGTTCGGATAGAACGGAGCGTAATGGGCAGGAATGACGCCCACAAAAGTAGAGTAAGAATCGCCAAGAATTGACACTTTCTTGGTCTGCGCCGACGATGCGGTAAACGTTGCCGCCATCAGCATAAGTAAAAACAGTTTTTTCTTCATGATGTTGATAATTGAATAGTTAATTAGACGAAAGCTAAACTATTATGAGTTTTAGACTTGCAAAATTAGGCAAAATCTTGCAAACAAACGAATTTTGGAACAGGAAAAGCACTCTTTTCCGGTAACATCGGGCAACGAGCAGGCGAAAGGCCGCGACATGCCTTCTTCATAAACAATCTTAAATATGTGGTGAAATTGCTACAATTCTTCCGCAAAAAGCGTAACTTTGCCCTTGTAAAGCGAAAACAACGAATGATGAAAAAGACAACAATGATTGCTGCTTTGATGCTGGTGGCATCGGCAGCCTTTGCACAAAGCACCGTTTACCTGACCAGGGAAATCAGTCCCGCGGCATTGGTGAAAATCTACAAGGCGCTGGGCGTTCCGGCAAAAGGGCGCGTGGCCGTGAAGATGAGCACCGGCGAGGGCAGCAACCCCAACTTCCTGAAGCCCGAGCTCGTGAAAGACCTGGTGCTTGAGGTTGACGGCACCATCGTGGAGTGCAACACCGCCTACGGCAACGGACCTGCCGACAAGAAAGATGAGCGCAACACGTCGGAAAACCACTGGAAGGTCATCGAGCGGCACGGCTTCACAAAGTACTTCCCCGTGGACATCATGGACGAATATGGCGAGATACGCATTCCCGTGAAGGACCAGGCGCACATCAAGTACGACATCGTGGGAGCGCACATGGCCAACTACGACTTCATGATTGCCCTCAACCACTTCAAGGGCCACCCCATGGGCGGCTACGGCGGGGCATTGAAAAACCTGTCAATAGGCTGCGCCAGCCAGAACGGCAAGGCATACATCCACTCGGCGGGCAAGATGGAAAAGCTCGACATGGGCAAGCTATGGACACCGGAATACATCGGCAACCAGGACGGGTTCCTCGAGAGCATGGCCGCCGCCGCGCAGGCCGTGGTGAACTATTTCAAGAAGCAGGAAGGCATCATCTACATCAGCGTGATGAACAACATGTCGATTGATTGCGACTGCGTGGACCATCCCGCCCCCGTGAAGCTCGAAGACTACGGCATCCTGGCCTCCACCGACCCCGTGGCCCTCGACCAGGCCTGCATTGACATCATCAACCAGCAGAAGGTGACGGCCAAGAACGACCCCACCGACCTGCTCAACCGCATAGACAAGCAGCACGGCATCCACACCATTGAGCATGCCGCCGCCATCGGCCTTGGAAGCCGAAAATATACGCTGGTCAGCATTGACAAGTGAAAAGTGACAAGTGAAAAATGAAAAGTGAAAAGTGAAAAATACGAACAACCTATTCCACAAACATGAAAAAGATTTTTATAATGATGGCAGCACTCCTGGCAATCAGCCTCGGAGCTTGCTCGAAAGCAAACAAAACAAAGGAGAACAATGACAAGAAAGTGCTGGTGGCCTACTTCTCAGCATCGGGCGTCACGAAAGGTGTGGCCCAGCAGCTGGCAGAGGTGACGGGCGGAACGCTCCACGAAATCAAGCCCGAACAGCCTTACACCGATGCCGACCTCGACTGGCACGACAAGCAGAGCCGAAGCAGCGTGGAAATGCAGGACAAAAGTTCACGCCCCGCCATCACTGACAAGCTTGCCGACATGAAGGACTACGACGTGGTGTATGTGGGTTTCCCCATCTGGTGGTACACCTGCCCCACGATTGTCAACACCTTCATGGAGGCCTACGACTTCCAGGGCAAGACGGTCATCCCCTTCGCCACCTCCGGCGGTAGCGACATCCAGAAAGCGTGCGAAGACCTGAAAGCCGCTTATCCCAATGTCAACTGGAAGAAAGGCAAGCTGCTCAACCACGCTTCCATGGACGACTTGAAAGAGTGGGTGGAAAGCAATAAATAAACCTACGGGAGGGGCTCATTCCCCGATGATGGTTACAACCAGTCGTCTGGCGCCACCGTAATCTCTGTATTCACAAAAGTAAATTCCCTGCCATGTTCCCATGTTCAGGCGTCCGCGGGAAATGGGAATGGTCAGGCTTACACCGCTGAGGGTTGACTTGGCATGTGCCGGCATGTCGTCGGCACCCTCCAACGTATGCTGGTACTCGGGCCTGTTCTCGGGAACCAATCGGTTGAAGATGGTTTCCATGTCAGCCCTCACGTCGGGGTCGGCATTCTCGTTGATGCTCAGTCCGCAGCTTGTGTGCTTGCAAAAAATGTTGACGATGCCCGTCGTGGGCAACTGGGGTAGCTGGCGCATAATCTCGCCCGTTACCAAATGAAAGCCTCTTGGCTTGGCGGAAAGCGTTATCTCTATTTGCTTTATCATTATATAGTAATTGAAGCCCCCTTGGGGGGAAAGAAAAGTGAAATACTCCTCAGCTCCATTTCTCTTTGAAAAAAGATGAAAGGGCGAGAAGGCGAATCTCGCTATTTGGCCGCAAAAATATAAAAAAATTGATAAATTGAAAGGGCAAAATGGTGAAAATGGTGAAAAAAGAGTAAAAGAACGGTGGTTACAGATAAAAATGCGTATATTTGCAAGCTAAAACAAATCGTGAGGACGATAATGTTTAACTCAACTTTCTCAAGTTGATGTAGTTCAGGAGTTACAGGAGTTCAGGAGTTCAGACAATACTTCCAACTCCTTAAAAGTGAGGTGTGGAAAGTGAAAAGTGAAATGTGAAAAGTGTAAAGTGAAAAGTGAAAAATAAGCCCCCCTCTAATCCCCCCTTGGGGGGAAGACGTACGGCCCAAAGGCTCTCCTTAAAAGTGAAGAGTGAAAAGTGAAGAGTGAAAAATTTGCTGCCGCTAGAACTATCGTCTGAACTCCCGAACTCCCGAACTCCTGAACTACTTATAACAGATAACTCATATAACTAAAAATTCCCTTTTAGCTCCTGTAACTCCAAGAAGTTGAGCGAATGCGAAACATGAATAATGTTTAATCAATATAATGTTACGATGAAAAAAATTCTTTTCGTATTGACATTGGCGTTTCTTGTCACCGGCCTCCATGCCGGCCCCGTCTCCATGCGGCAGGCGCAGGAAAAAGCCAAGACGTTTGTGAGTAGTAAGAAAAGCCCCGCGCAACGCTCTTTGCGCATGGTGACGACCACGGGCACCTTGGCGAAAGCCGGGCAGGAGGGCCTTTTCTATGTGTTCAACGTTGGAAGCGATGATGGCTTCGTCATCATGTCGGGCGACGACCGCACGATGCCCGTCCTGGGGTATGCCGACAAGGGCTCGTTCGACCAGCGCCGCCTCCCCGACAACATGAAGGCCTGGCTGCAGGGCTACGCCGGGCAGCTGGAGGCCTTGCGCAAGATGGACGATGCCCAGGCCCGCTCTTTGCTGGCCGCCGCCGCCGACCGTCCGCACACCACGCGCCACTCCATCGCCCCCATGATAACGACGAAATGGGACCAGGCACGCCCCTACTGGAACGAGTGCCCGGAGTTCGTTGACGAGGTGGACGGCGAGCAGGTGTCGGAATTTGCATACACCGGCTGCGTGGCCACCGCCATGTCGCAAATCATGTTCTTCCACAAATATCCCGAGCAGACCAGCGAACCCACGGCGCCCTACGACTTCACCTACGGCGACGGCCTGGGCAACTACGGCACGGCGCACGTGGAAAGCCAGCCCGCGACAACCTTCGACTGGGCACACATGCTGGAGACCTACACCGGTGCCGAGGATGAGGTCTTTACAACGGCCGTGGCCCACCTGATGTTCTACGTAG
Organism: Prevotella sp.; assembly: GCA_017474515.1. Lineage (GTDB taxonomy): Bacteria > Bacteroidota > Bacteroidia > Bacteroidales > Bacteroidaceae > Prevotella. The sequence continues at coordinate 24,872 of JAFVHN010000029.1, forward strand.
GCGTGGCCGTGAAGACGCAATACGGGAAGGGCGCTTCGGGAGCCTATACCGACGACATTCCCAAGGCCTTCGACTTCTTCGGCTACGGCGCCAAGCTGGCGTTCCGCAACGACTACACCCAGCAGGAGTGGGAACAGCTGGTCTATGAGGAGCTGGCGGCTGGCCGGCCCATGATTTACAACGGCACGGCGGGAAGCGGAGGAGGACACTCCTTCGTGTGCGACGGCTTTGAATATGGCGACTACTTCCACATCAACTGGGGATGGGGAGGCATGGGCAACGGTTTCTTCCAGCTGGCCATTCTCAACCCCCACGCCAGCGGCAGCGGCGGCTCGTCGAGCGCCGAGGGCTACAACATGAAGCAGAACATCTGCTACAACATCATCCCCGGACAGGGCAGCGGACAGGCCGGACAGGGCAGCGGAGAAGACGTTGAGGAGGAAGAGCCCGCGCTGACCGTCACCAACATCGACGGCCCGAAAAACTCCACCTACTACCCCGCATGGGAACGCGACGGAAAGTCGTACCCCTTCAAAATCTACAAATCGAAAATCGTGAAGGTGAGCTTCTCCGACCACGACGGCACCGGCACGAAGTTCAAGGAGGCGCTGGCCCTCTATGACCCCGCCGCCGACACCTACTCCGTGCTGGCCAACTCCGAAAGCTACACCTTCTCAACGGTAACCACGTCGGCAACGGGGCAGACAGTGAAATACGGCGACGGCATACAGAGCAACGCCAGCAACGTCATCAAGTTCGGCGCCGGACTGACCGGCAACTACCGCCTCGTGCCCATGTATAAATACCAGAAAGCCGACGGCTCCGAGAGCGACTGGAAGCCCATGAAGGGCACCGACCGCTTCTTCATTGAGCTCGACATCACCGCCTACGGTGCTTCGTCCACCTACCACCCGCAGGTGAGCCTCGCTGCGACCGACTGGCAGTTCACAGGCGGCGAGCAGGTGGGCAAGCCCGAGCAGGTGCACTGCTTCCTCCAGAACAGCGGCCCCGACAAGTTCTTCGGCGACCTCTACCTGGACTTCGGTGGACAACAGCTCGACGAAATGTCAAACTACACCACCGTCATTCAGGCCGAGGTGCTCGCCGGCGAAACCAAGGAGGTGATTTTCAACGTTCGGCCACAGAGCGCCGGACAGAAGACCGTCAGGGTGATGACCGTGGACCCCACCTACGGAGAATTTGTCAACGTGCCAGGCAGCGGACATGTCACCATTGCCGAAAGCCAGGAGGCTCCCATGGACCTCTCGGTGGTCATCAGGGCTGAGAATGCAGTGGCGGGCGACAACGAGGGCGACTTCGACGTCATCTACGACAGCCACGCGCACTTCAGCGCCACCATCACCAACAACGCCCAGGGCGAATACAACCGCTATGTGCTCGCTCCCCTGTTCATTGTCAACAAAGATGCCGAGGGCAACGTCACCGGCGGCACCATGGTGAACTACAAGCAGGAGAACCTGTCGCTGCAGGCCGGAGAATCGAAGACGCTCTATTTCGACTTCGACAACCTGGCCTACGGCGCCACCTATTCGCTCAATATCTATGCCCGCAACGAGGTGCCCGACGAAGAGGATGCCAGCCACGTTACGAATATCGTGGAGAAAGGCCACTCCGTCTATTACGACATCCGCCGCGGCATCGTCACATGGAACGCCGACGGCACACGCAGCGGCTTCAAGCCCGAAGAGGGCTTCACCGTGCCCGCCGATGCCGCCGCCGTCAGCGTGGAGGGCCTCTCCTTAGGCTCCATCGTGGCCAACGACAACCCCAACACGCTCTACTTCGTGGGTGAGGGCGAGACGGCTCCTCAGGGACTCGACGGCAAGAACATCATCACGGGAAAGAACGCCGGCACCATCGTCCTGACCGACGGCCACGACTTCTTCACGCCCCAGAGCTTCACGGCCGAGAACATCAGCTACGAACGCACATTCACCACAGCGCGCACCCGCGGCCAGCAGACGGGATGGGGCACACTGGTGCTGCCCTTCACACCGACGGCGGTGCGCAACGCCACCGACGACACCCAGGCCGACTGGTTCCGCACTGCCGAGGAACGCGACAAGGACCTCTGGCTATGTGAGTTTGCCGATGCCGACGGCGACATCCTCTATTTCGACCATGTGCAGGACATCAGCGCCAACGTGCCATACCTCGTGGCCGTCAGCGACAAGGTGCTCGCCGGCCAGCCCAAGACCTTCGTGTGGAGCGCAGAGAATGCCGAGGTGAAGCCCGACGCCATCGCCTTCACCAGCACCCTCGACCTCGTCTATGGCGGCACCATGGAAACGCGCAACTTCAACAACATCTATTGCATGGATGCCGACGGCAAGCAGTTCGACCACGCCGACGCGGCAACCGTCGATGCCTTCCACGCTTACTTCATCGCCATGGAAGGCACCGAGCAGGTGCCCACCCTCTTCATAGAAATCCCCGAAGAGGTGGACGACACCCTGCCCACGGCCATCACCGTGGCCACCGCGCCCGTCACCAACGGCCACGTTTACGACCTCACAGGACGGCAAATGGCCAACACCAAGCTGCCACGCGGCATCTATATCAGAAACGGGAAAAAGGTCGTGGTGAAATAAAAGAAACAAGCCCACTTCCCGATTAACACGAGTTCAGACAATACTCCCACCCCCTTTACAACGGACGAAAAAGGTGCAGAACTATTGTCTGAACTCCTGAAACTCCAGAACTCCCGAACTCCTAAAAAGATGGATAGCGGACAAGGTAAAAATCAACAAAAAATCTTGACAAAACCGGCCGTTTTCCACAGGTTTTGTAAACCGCTGAATTTCAGCGGTTTGTAAATAGGGCAAGGTTTGACCGCAAATCTCGGGGAGAAATTTGCCAATTTGAGGGAAGAGATTTGCCAATTCTCTCCCCGAAATTTGCCGTCAAACTCTTAGTGGAACTCCATATTTGTTGAAAAATCTTGACAAAAGGGATTGCGCATTTGCCAGCTCCTTTTATCGTTTGTTTTGTTTCCCCCGTCCGTCACAATCCTTTTGTGAGGATAAGAACCTTGAATGGGAAGACCAGAAGGCAAGGATGGCGTAAGGGGAAATCTTTTTATGTTATAGTATGTTAATTCGCGCACGGATTGTGCTTTTTTTCCTATATTTGCAAAACAAAGTGTAACATAATTTTTTTCCTATGAAGAATCTGATATTTATATGCCTGGCGCTGCTGCTCCCCCTGACGGCGGCGGCAGAGAGAAAGACCTTCTACGACGAAGAATCGCGCCTGTATTTCGCCTATGAAACGGGCACCAGCAGCTGCGAGGTGATAGCCCGCCCGGGCGGCTACACCTATCCCTATGGCAACTACACCGTGCCGTGGGTCATCGTGGTGGGGCAGTCGGCGTATTTCGTGACGGCCATCGGCGAAGGGGCTTTCAAGAACAACGGTCCCGACATGATGGCAAGTTTAACCATTGATCTGAGCCAATGCTATCAACTGACGGAAATAAAGAAATCCGCCTTCTGCTACTCGGGTTTGCGCTCCCTGGTGTGGCCCACGGATAACAACGTGACGGCCATCGGCGACAGCGCCTTCTATTATTGCGACAAGCTGGCGGAGATGGAGCTGCCGCCGAAGCTCCAGAGAATAGCGCCTCATTGTTTCAACCAATGCACGTCGATCACGCAGATAACCATCCCCGACGCGGTGAAAACCATCGGCCACCACGCCTTCTACGGATGCAAGGGTATTAAGACCATTAACTTCGGCTCGCAAGTCTATGAGATAGGGGAAAGCGCATTCATGAACTGCGGGGCCATCAAGAATTACAACCTGCCCAACTCGCTGATCACCATCGGCAGTTACGCCTTTTACGGCCCCTTATCCCTCGACGCGTCTTATCATGCCAACCTCACAATGGGCTCCAATCTGCGCACCATCGGCGCACATGCCTTCCAAAAATGCCACTTCGAGACCGTCACCATCCCCGACGGGGTGGAAACGATTGGCGACTATGCCTTCTGTGCCAACAAAGTAGGCGCCTACGGGGCGATAACCAAGGTAATTCTCGGCAAGGCGGTCACCTACATCGGCCACAATGCCTTCGCCGAAAACAACACGCTGGCAAACGTCACCGTGGCCAACAGGGAATTGCTGACGGGCGTGGAGAACGACAGCTTCGTATTAAATCCCTCCGGCAGGACGCTCCACGTGCCCGCCGACTTCCTTCAGCTGTACAACAACAGTACGTTGTGGAAAAGGTTCTTCATCAACATCGTGGGCGACGGGCCCGACGTCACCTACCCGCTATGGGTGGGCGAAACGCGCATCACCACGGCCAACCGCAATCAGATTCCTGTAAGCAGCGGCTCGGCATCGTTCGACCCCGTCACCAACGTGCTGAAACTCAACAGCGCCACCATCAACACCAACTATCAGGGCGACTACTGCATTGGCAACGGAAATCCCGACCGCTATATCAAGGGCATCGACGGGCTCACCATCACCGTGAACGGCCAGTGCCGGCTGACGGCGGTCGATAATGCGCTGGTGGTAGGCTCAAACACCATCATCAACGGCACGGGAACCCTGAACATCAACAGCACGGAGAACGCCATCTACGTGGGGGCCAACAGCGAGCTGACCTGCAACGTGGGCGTGATTTGGGCCACCGCCACCAAAGAGGTCGTATGCGGAGAGGCGGCGTCGTCGCGGCTCGTGATAAACGGCGGCACCATGAAACTCATTCCCAAGAGCAGCAACTTCTGCACCATTTCCGGGCTGGGAGGCTTCACCCTCACCGACTGCAAATACCACGACCCGGGAGGGGAATGGAAATATGCCGACGCCGCTTCGTTTGCCTACAACACCTCCACGCGACGGATGATGTTCGGCAACGAAATCTACAAGAAGACGGTGCTCATACGTCCCGCCACCGATCCCGTGTACTATCGCCTCACCGTGGGACAGGTCACCGTGACCAGCAAAAACAAGGACAACATTCCCGGAGGCTCATACGGCAAGGCATCCTACGACCCCGTCACTCATACGCTCACCCTCAACAACTTTGAAATGGGGTCCAACTACCAAGGGGAATTCGGCATCGGCAACGGCTTCAGCGACATGGGGCTGGAGGGCATTCCAGACCTTAGAATCGTGGTGAACGGCAACTGCGCATTCTATACCGCCGACGCCGCCATTCACATCAACGGAGGCACCACAGTCATCTCGGGCGGAAACCTTGACCTGGAGAGTACGGTGATGGACGCCATCAGCCTCGGCAGCAACACCACCCTGCAGGTGAACTCCACCAACATCTGGGCAACGTCGCGCATGGGGAACGTCATCTGCGGGCACGGCGACAACACAAGCGTTGTGCGCCTCAACGCAGCCAGGCTCACCGCCGTGGCTCCCGACAACGAGCAATACAACACCATCAACCACCTAAGCGACTTCGAGCTCAACGGATGCTATTTCAACTCCATGGGCACCTACGACGCACACGGCTTCGCCTTCGATGCCAACAAGCACTGCGTGACCTACAACGGCGTTCCCTACAGAGATCGCGTGGTCATCTCCACCACACCGCCGCCGCCGCCCATCCCCACGGCCATCAACACCCCGGAAGCCGATGAAACGAACACCGACATCTACACCCTCGACGGCCGACGCCTGAACGCGCAGCCCCTCCGCCACGGCATCTATATCAAAAACGGAAAGAAAATTGTAAAATGACGGCCCTTCCCGTTATCCCCCTTCGCACATCAAGCACTTGCGAATAATCACGAAAAAGGAGCAGCACCTCACCCAGGTGCCGCTCCTTTTCTATTTATGTAGCTTTTTTTTCGAAGCCGACACCATAGCAGCCGACACCATAGGAGCCGACGCTTCCAAGCGTCGGAGTAACTATTTGTAATATAATAAATAGCGCTTCAATGTTTTATATACCCCGACGCTTGGAAGCGTCGGCTCCTAAAGCGTCGGCTCCTTTGGTTCAGGCGAATTTTGAGTTCAGGCAAATTTGCAATTCGCCTGCCGTGAATATCAGGATTAGTTATCCGAAATCCTTTTTATACATATTATATTTATCGGTTCTGGCAGAACGGCGGTTTGAAACATTTTTGACAAATCAAGTGTTTAAAAATATAATACACACTGAATATCAAACACTTACGTTAAACACTGTTTTTGATTTTTATTCCACCCCTTTGGAAGTATGCCCCCGACGTTATAATTTTGCACGCTGGTGCCGGGAACAAACAGCAACATTGCCTGCGGCGACAACTTCGACTGCCGGCGCATCGTGCTGACGCTAAGCGGCACGGAGGCTACACTGCTGCTGGAGAGCAGGAAGGGCGACACCCCCGACGGGCCGTCGGTGGTGCAGTCGGTGACGCTGATGCCCGCCGAGGTGACCTTGGTGCCGCAACTGCCGGAAAAGGTGAAAGTGCTGTCGCTGAACAACAGCCTGATACACTACAACGACCAAGACGTGATGTTCAACGACATTGCACAAGGCATGGGCAAGGATGCCCAATGGACGAAGCACACCCTGCTGGGGCAAGCCGCTGAGCACGCACTGGAACGAGGGCGACGCACTGGCTGACGAAGATTTCGACGGGATGGGCGCTGCAGCCGAGGCCACACTGCCCGGGGCCTGGCGCATAGACCGCCAGACCTCCGCACCCCGCACGGTAGGCACATACGCAGCCGCAGAGACCGAAACGATGTATGCCGGTGGCAACAACCTGCCGTCGAATGCGAAAAACGGCACTTGGAACTTCAGGGCCGACGGCAGCGACAACCGTGCCGTGGGCGGCATCAGCACCGGCGTGGCCAACGGAACGCGCTGTGTGAATGTATATGCGCACTTTATGAACTCCGGCCGTAAGGACCTTGAAAACCTGAGCATCGGCTACGATGTGGAGAAATATCGCAAGGGAAACAACAGCGAAGGGTTTACCGTTCAGATGTGGCCCGCACGCTCTACGGCATGCCGCTCATCTACAACGGACAGGAAACGGGCGGCAACCAGGCGCTCGACTATTTCGCCGACACCAAAATCAACTGGACGGCCAACGACGACAAGATGCTGGGCACCCTGCGCACCCTCACCGCGCTGAAGCATGCCGTGCCCGCACTGGGCGACAACAGCGCCATGGGATGGGTGACGCTCAGCCCCGCCAACGCCAACGTGCAGGCCTAGGCACCACAGTACCTCATCATATCGAAAAACGGGGGCAACAGCAAAATCTACGACGGCATCCCCTTCGTCAACCACGGCTACTACGTAGAGGGCAACAGCAGCCCCACACATGTCGTGACAGCCACCACCGCCGTCACCGCCCTACGGCAACCCACACACACCGCCGCACACCTCTACGACCTCTACGGGCGACAGGTAACACCCTCCCAACACAACAAAGGAATATATATACGAAACGGAAAGAAAATCGTCATAAGGTAACGCACAACAAAAAACGGAAACGCAAAACGCCCTTTTCGTACACTGCCAAATGTACCATTCGTGCATTGGCAGTGTACCATTTTCATAAAACAGCATCGTCAACGAAGAAATGTTGCGCTGCGCTAAATGATAAATGACAAAGTCATTTTAGTTATGAGTTATAAAAATGATATTTTTAGTTATGAGTTCTTAATTATGAATTAGGAGGAGAGCCCCCGGCCTCGATGGCCCCCCTCACTCCCCCCTTGGAGGGAAGATGTAGGCTGTTTTTCTCTCCCCTCCTACGGGAGGGGCGGGGGTGGGCCCTTCCCCCCAAGGGGGGACATGAGGGGGGCCTTCACTCTTCACTCTTCACTTTAAAGATGGTGTATTCAAACCAGTCGATATCGACGAAGCCATTTGTGGGGGTGTTGCATTGCGCAAAGAGTGCGAGCATCACTCCTGTGAAGCCGCCAATGGTCTCGGTGCTGAGGAAGCGGTATTCCATCTTGGCGAGCTGGGTGAAGTTGATGCCGTCGGACGATGCTTGCAAATAATAATAGTCCTTGTCTGACGTGATGCGCAGCCAGGCACGGTTGCCGTTCAGCACTATTTCCTTTTCGTTGTGGCTGGTCTGGCCTAAGCGTACGTTCGACTTGATGAAAACCTTGCCGTTTCTTTTCTCTGCCACCACGTCATAGTGGTTCAGCGGAGCGGCATAGGCCGTAAGTCCGGCCTGCATGCCTTCGGTGAGATGCGAAAGGTCGAACAACGCGGTGGCCGAAAAGTTCAGTTCGGTCTGCCTGCGGGCAACAAAGGTTGGCGATGCCGTCTCGCTGAGGTCGGTGGTGCAAGGGTAAAGCCTGAGCCAGCCTTTCCTTTTTGTCAACGAGTACTTGGCATAGTCGGGATTGCACAGGCTCATCCACCCCATGGGCAGCCCCAACGAGTGGTAGCTGTCGCGGGGAGCCTCACGCTTCATGTAGTTGAATTCTTCTTTCACGGGGTCGTTCGCCATTGGCACCAGGGGCAGCGTCTTACATGTCATGTCTATTTGAAGCGTGCCGTCACCGTTCACCACGGGCCACCCGCCTTTTTCCCATCTCACGGGGGCGAGCATGGTCTCACGTCCCATCACATGTTGCAGATAACCGCTGGTGCGGTATCCCAGACAAATCATCCACCACGAGGAGTCGGGAGCCTGCACCAGGTCGGCATGTCCCAGGCCCTGTATCGGGCTGTTCTGCATCTTCATGTTGAAGTGCGAAAGAATGGGGTTGGCAGGGTTGGGCTCGTAAGGGCCGAAAAGGTTGGTACTTCGCAAGATGTTCACATGATGCCCGTGCTCCGTGCCGCCTTCTGCCAGCAACAGGTAGTAGAAGCCGTCTTTCTTGTAGATGTGTGGCCCTTCGGGGTATCGTCCGCCAAGGCCTGTTCCCAGGTGGTGAATCTCGCCCAGCTTTTTGCCCGTCACCACGTCAATCTCACAAATCTTGATGTCGCCCTCTTTCCACAGGAAATAGCATTTGCCCTCGTCGAAGAAGAGCGTGGGGTCGCAACTGCCTATGGCAAAGTCAATCACGATGGGTTCCGACCACTCGCCGGCAGGATTGTCCGTCCACACATAGAAATGGCGGCGCGAGGGAAAGACCGTTGTCACCATGTAGAAACGCCCGTCGTGGTAGCGGATGGTGGGCGCGTAGATGCCGCTATTGCCGTCGGCGCCTTTCAGGTCCACTTGCGAAGGCCGGGTCAGGCAGTTGCCAATCTGTTCCCAATTCACCAGGTCCTTGCTATGGGATACCGGCACGCCGGGAAAGTATTGGAATGTGCTGTTTACGAGATAGAAGTCGTCGCCGGCACGACATACGCTCGGGTCGGCATGAAAGCCCGGAAGCACGGGATTTCTGAATCCCTGGCCGCAAATGCCAAGCGTCTGCACCACGGCCAAGAGTAACAGTTGTGTTTTTAAGCATCTCATTGTTCACTCTTCAATTTTAGTAGTTCTGGAGGATGTTGCTCTTCGCTAAATGATAAATGTTTTTATAAGGAGTTTAGGAGTTTAGGAGTTTAGACAAAAGCATTTTAGTTATGAGTTCTTAGCTATGAATTATGCGCGCCAGCAAAACTCATCACTCTTCACTTTAAAGATGGCGGCAGCAAATTTTTCACTTTTCACTTTTCACTTAAAAATGGTGGCCAGTCCAAACCGCATCCGACTGCAGTCCAAACCGCATCCGACTCCAGTCCAGACCGCATCCGACTGCAGTCCTATTTGCGGACGACTTGCAGAAGGACTGGAATTTCCGCATGCCAAAACGTTATGTTTTAACGCCTTATTCCCAATCTTTCAGTACATCACGCTTTGACATCTCATACCATCATGGATAAACGAATGGATTTGTTTAATGACCCCTCCCATATGGAAGGGAGATAAACCGCAGTACGTCTTCCCCCCAAGGGGGGATGAGAGGGGGCCTCGGGACCTTCACTCTTTTAGTTCTCCTCGGCGTTGACGAAATAAACGTAATAGTCGGTTTCTTGGGGCAACGACTTCAGGTAAGCGCTGCCTTTCGCCTTGTCGTAGGGTTTGCCGTCCATGGAGCAAGCGTCCATCTTGCCGTTCACCTGCATGGCCGTGAAGGTGTGCACCACGCGGCTGTCACGCAACTCATAGACTTCGTAGGAATAAGACGGCCCTCCCGCGGGTCCCGAGATGCTCACAAAGCCGTTGCCGCCCTTCATTCTGTGCAACTGTGCCTGGCGCCGGCCGTCCTCCACGCCGATAAGCGCTATCTTGCCATTCTTGCAGGTGAAGAGGGCACCATGGCGGTCATCCTTGTCGCGAAGCCAGTATTCGTCGCATCCGTCGCCGTCGAAGTCGGCGGCATAATAACGGTTCAGCTCGTAGTCTTTGTTCACGTTGGGGTCCTGCTCCACGTAGAGTTTCTGCATCTGCCTGGCATAGGTCTTCCAGAGCGGCGTCATCTCGTCGGGAATGTTGGCTTGGAAAACCGCATACTCCTGCCTGATGAGCTTGCCGTCGCGAAGAAGGAACATGCCCACGCTACAACTTTCCACACACCCGCGCGTATAGAACAGCTCCAGCCCGTTGGGGCCTTCAAAGGCGGCGTCGATGAAGCTGATGTTGTATTCGCCCTCGTCATCGACGTTCCAACCGAAATCGGTGTCGGAGTCATACCAGCCCTTCACGGGGAAGGAATACACTTTGTCGCCATCGGTCACCACTTCCACGGCCCACACGCTCTTGTCCTTGGGCTTGAATTGCACGATGCCGTAGCCATAGCGATTGCCGATACGCACGAAGGTGAGCGAGCGGCTGGCCTGCATATCGTATTGTTTCTCAAGCTGCTGCACCACTGACGGGGGGAAGGGCTTGCCCTCTTCGCCGCTGGTACATTCCAGTTGCTTGCGGCTTTTCAGGTAGCTCTCGGCGACCAGCAGGAAGAACGTGCCGTCGCCATCGGAAAGTTTTTCTTTCTCGTCGGCAAAGGCATATTTGGCACCCTGTGTGGGAATGCCCGGACGGCTATGAATGATTCCGATGTCGGCATCCTCGCCGTCGGGAGTCTTCAGTTGTTCTCCAATGAACTTCACATCGACCATGGTCTTCTGGTCGAGGAGCAACTTGGTGTAGAGCGAGGCACGGCGGCGGAAGTCGGCTTGCAACTTCCACGACTGGTGGTAGTTGTCGAAATATTCGTCGTTGTCATCACTCTTCTGAGGCTCTTCAAACACACTCCAGTAGGGCACCTGCATGTGCTCTTTGTCAAAATAGCAAAGGAACATGGGCATGGGTGTGGTGTCGTTCTCCACGGCCGCCACATCGTTGTCGCCAACCGTTATCGTGTCACCGTTCTCGGGACCAGCGGCTTTCGCCTGCCCCTGGTTCTTACAACCGGCCATCAGCACAACGGCGCCAATGGCAAAAATCAATAGCTTTTTCATATTCTGCAAATAATTACGCTTCGCTAAATGATAAATGATAAATTTTGACAAGGAGTTTAGGAGTTGAGAAGATTAGGAGTTTAGACAAAAGCATTTTAGTTATGAGTTCTTAGTTATGAATTAGGAGGAGAGGGCCACCCCGTCCCCCGATGGCTTTATTTTTCAATTTTCACGATGTTCAGCGAGTAGGGCGGCACGTGGAGCAGTATGCTGTCATCCTTGGGTGAGAGGAGTTGCCCGATGGGATGGATGGTGGTGGGTGAAAGGAGCGTGTTTTCTTCCATGCCGTCGTTGGCAGCCAGGCGCACCACGCGTGCGCTGCGCGGCGTGAAATGGCGGAGGTTCAGACGGGCGGTGGTGGCGGCGTCGCCGGTGTTGACAACTTTCACGATGAGCTCGCCGGCGGCGTCGTCGATGGTGGCCGATGAGAAAATCCCTTTGGTGACATCGTGCTTCAGCACCGTGTTGAAGACCAGCTCATTGTTGAGCCACGCCTTCACGCTGTCGCCGGCCACCTGGAGGGTGACATCGTACCATTGCCCGGTTTCCACGCGCCCCGGCCTGCTGTCGGTGAGCAGCTTCCCGCCGTTGCTTATCTGCTCAATGGCATGCTGCGTGTTGTTCCATCCGCCGAAGTTCACCCAGCAGTAGTTCTTCTCGTCAATATAGTTGAAGACGATGATGAAGCCCTCGTCGCCCTCGTCCTTGCGTGCGCGGAAGGTGCGTGTGTAGTGGTCGCCGCGGATGGTGTCCTTCGCTATGCAGAGGGTGGCCTCCTGGCGGCCTGTCTGGCGCAGGGTGGTGCCCTCCCTCTGCCAGTCGCCATGCACGAAGTCCGCATCGCCGGTGGCCTCGAAGGTGGCGCGCGTGTTCCATGTTCCGAAGCCCGCGCGGCTCTGGCGGGGCGTCAGCGGCCGGCGCGCCTTGTCCTTGTAGGGATTGTTTTGCACCACTTCCACGACCTGCGTGCCCAGGTGCCGGGGCATGAGCTGCTGCACGTAGTAGGAGGGTGTTCCCATGACGCGGCTGCTGTTGAAACGTATCATGTCGGGACGCCAGCGGGCATCGTTCTCGTTGACGAAGATGGGGGCGTAGGAGGCCAGCGCCACCACGTCGGCGTTGTTCTCCATGCCCATCATAAAGACGGCCTCGCCCAGTGCGGCGTTCATGTTGCCCAGGTTGCCGTAGCCGTTGGTAACGGCATATTCGCCCACATAGACCTTCGGCCCGTGGCGGTCGTAGGTGTCGTATTTATGGAAGGCGGCGGCAAACCAGTCGGGCGAGCGGTAGTAGTGCTCGTCGAGCAAATCGACGGGCAGGGGGCTGTTCCACCGGGGGTTGTCGTCGCCCCACGCCACCACGTTGCCAATGATTTTCATCTGGGGATAGCGGGCAAGGACGGCCTGGCGGAACTGCTCATAGCGCTCGTAGTAGTGGTCGCTCTGCTGACGGGGGTCGGGCTGGTTGTTCTCGTTGCCTATCTCAAGATATTCCAGGTCGAAGGGCTCGGGGTGCCCGTTCCTGGCGCGCAAGGCGCCGTATTTCGATGTGACGGGGCCGTTGGCATACTCCAGGGCGTTCAGGCACTCGTCAATCCAAGGCTGGAGGCTGTCGCAGGGCGTCATGCCGCCATGCCATATTCCCACATTGACCACATAGAGGGGTTTTGCGCCCAGGTCCTCGGCCAGCTGTAGGTATTCGTGGAAGCCCAGCCCGTCGGTGGTGCGGTAGCCCCAGTTCACGTTCCAATGGCCTTCGCGCTCCTCTATCGGCCCGATGGTGCGTTCCCAGCGGAAGGCGTTGTCGGGACTCTCCTGCCCCTCCACGAAGCAGCCGCCGGGGAAGCGCATGAACTTCGGATGCAGCTGCCAGAGCATGTCGGCGAGGTCGGGGCGCATGCCGTTCTCGCGGTTTTTGAACGTGGGCGGGAAGAGGCTCACCATGTCTATTTGCACCTGCCCCACTCCATCGAAGACGAAGGCGAACTGCGCCTGCGCGTCGTTGTCGTTGGCGGTGAGCGTTGCCTCATATTTTTTCCAGCCCTTTGCCTTGCCGGCGGCGAAGCCATCGACCACGGTCTCGGCATAGAGCTGTGAGCCGTCCTGCGAGCAGAGGGTGGCCTTCACGGTGCCCTGGTATTTTTGCGTTTTTGCCCAGAAGGTGAGGCGGTAGCTGCGCCCCTGCACGGCGTTGATGCCCCAGTAGCCCTCGTTCACCAGGCATACGGGCAGCGAGGGCGAGGCCTTGACATCGAGTTGCAGGGCGTTGTGCTGCACGGCGTTCAGCAGCGGAGTCTTTTTGGATGGCTGTATGAGCCTTGCCGTGAGCTGGGAGGGGGCGGCGGCATACGTTGACCAGCCCTGCATGTCGGCAGGGGCGCCAAAGCGCGGGCCGTCCTCAAACGAACGGTTACGAATCAGTTCGGCATAGATGCCGCCGTCGGCAGCGTGGTTGATGTCTTCATAGAAGATGCCGTAGAGCATGGGGCTCACCATAGGCCCGCGTTGCTGGGCATCAATGTCTAACGTCACTTGTGCCTGGCCTACGGCTGCAAAAACAGCGCAACCGGCAATGAGGAGAATGGTTTTGTTGAACATGATTTTAAAAAGGTGAAAAAAGAGTGGACTCTTTAAAGTGAAAAGTGAAGAGTGAAAAGTGAAAAATTTGCTGCCGCGCATAATTCATAACTAAGAATTCATAACTAAAATGACTTTGTCATTTATCATTTAGCGCAGCGCAGGCTCTCCCGCCTGCGACGGCACCCCGGCCTTCCCTCCGAAATGGCAGTCTTTGAGCATCACGTCTTCGGTGTCGTCGAAGCTGACGGCATTCTTCACCTCTCCGATGGTGATGTTCTGGAAGCGAATGTTTCGCAAGGGCTTTGCCTTGGTTCCCTGAAGTACCAAGCCTCCGGCACGGGCCTTTCGGCACCGGATGTTCTCGACGGTTATATTCTCGATGTCGGTGAAAAAAGTGTTGTCCTGCCCCTCGCCGCCGTACATGCTGGTGATATAAAAAAGGTCCTCCACCTCGTCGAACGTGCAGTTGCGGAAGGAAATGTTGCGGATGAAGCCGCCGCGGTCGGGATTGGTCTTGATGTACAGTCCGCGCTTGCAATAGCCGGCATAGTCGCAATCCTCGACGAAGACATTCTGCACGCCGGCGGACATCTCGCTGCCCAGGACCACGGCGTGGAGTCCCTTGAAATGGCAGTTGCGGATGATGATGTTCTCAGAGGGGCAGGCGGCACCCCGTCCGTCGTGGTCGCGGCCGCTCTTGATGGCCACGTTGTCGTCGCCGTTGTTGAAATGCACGTCTTCGATAAGGATGTTACGGCTCATTTCGGGGTCGATGCCGTCGTTGTTCACCAGCTGGGCATCGTAGCGCACTCCGCGCACAATGGCATTCTCCGACTGCAACAGGTGGATGCACCAGAAGGGGGAATTGGTGATGAAAACGTCTTCGATGGTGATGCGCTGACAATCGTATAGCTGAATGAGTTGGGGGCGCAGGTAGTCGTCTTTGCCGAAGTTGCGTTGTGAGACGGGTGTGCCGGCGTGGTTCATCTCGCGCGAACGCTGCTGTGCCGGTTTTTGCAAACCGCGCCAGGTGGCAAAGGTGGTCATGGCGTTGCCGTCGATGGTGCCCTTGCCGATGATGCTGACGTCGTGGAGCTGGTAGCCGTAGATGAACGGGGAATAGTTGTAAAGGAACGTCCCCTCCCACGAGGTCTTCACGGCCGGCATATAGTATTCAGGCTCGGGAGCGAACTTCAGCGTGGCGCCCTCCTGAATGTCCAGGCACACATTGCTGACCAGGTGCAGGGGGCCTTTCAGGTAGTAGGTACCCTTGGGAACAACGATGCGTGCGCCCCCTTGGCGGACGGCCTTCTTCAACGCCTTGCGGAAGGCGGGCAGACAGTCGGAGGTGCCGTCTCCCCGCGCTCCCATCTTCTGGATGTTGATGACGGCCCCGGGCATTTGTGCGCCGGTGATTTGGCTGAGGATAGCGTCGCGTTGGCGGTCACCGGCCAAAACGTTCAGGGCTGCCGTCAGCCAGCAGAGCATCAAGATGATTCGTTGGCATGTCATAACTTAAAGGTTTTAAGTGAAGAGTGAAGAATAAGGCCCCCTCATGCCCCCCCTTAAGGGGAAGACGTATGGCGGTTTTCTCTCCCCTCCTTACGGGAGGGGCCGGGGGTGGGCCTCTCCTCATAACTAAAATGACATTGTCATTTAGTGCAGCGCAAAATTACACATTTTTACCGACATCAAAGAAAAAAAACTGCTAAATCTGCAAAAATGGTTGATTTATCAGTAAAACGGTTAGTGCCTGTATGACAATTTCGCCATATCTTTGCAACCGATTAAAAACAAACCATAAAAAACAGCAAAGATATGAGCAAGATTGCATTAGGAACCTGGGCCTGGGGCGCAGGAGCATTCGGTGGAGACGCCGTGTTTGGAAGCAAGACCGACGCAGAGAACCTGAAGCCTGTGTTCGACGCAGCCATGAAAGCAGGGCTGAACCTCTGGGACACTGCCACCGTCTATGGCATGGGTGAGTCGGAAAAAATTCTCGGGGCATTTATTGCTGGCGAGAAGCGCGAGGCCGTGGAGGTGTCAACCAAGTTTACACCCCAGCTTGCGGAAATCTATGAGAACAGCGTCGGGAAGATGGCTGAGGCCTCTATCGAGCGAATGGGCTGCGAATATATCGACATCTATTGGATTCACAACCCCATGGACGTGGAGCGCTGGACACCCGGACTGATTCCACTGTTGCAGTCGGGCAAGGTGAAGCGCGTGGGCGTGTCGAACCACAACATCAAGGAGATTCGCCGCGCCAACGAAATCTTAGGCGAGGCAGGCTTCAAGGTGAGTGCCGTGCAAAACCACTTCTCGCTGCTCTACCGTTCGTCTGAGAAAGGCGGAGTGCTGGACTATTGCAAGGAAAACGGCATCGGGTTCTGGGCATACATGGTGCTGGAGCAGGGAGCCCTCTCTGGCAAATATAACAAGGAGAACCCATTGCCTGCAGAAAGCGACCGGGGCAAGAAATACAACCCCGTGCTGCCGCAGCTGGAGGCGCTGACCAACGAGATGACCGCCATCGGAAAGAAACACGGCGCCTCGTGCTCCCAGATAGGCATCGCCTGGGCCATTGCCAAGGGAACGCTGCCCATTATCGGTGCCACGAAAGAGCGCCACGTCATAGAGGCTGCCGAGGCTGCCAGAATTCTGCTGACCGCCGAAGAGGTGGCACGATTGGAACAGTTGGCCGATGCCACAGGAATTGACACCCGTGGCGGCTGGGAACACTCAATGGAATAATTGAAAAGCTGAAAAATTGAAAACAAAAACAACATTGCTGGCTCTTGCAATAGCTGCAAACAGTTTTGCTCAGGGTGTGATAGATGTGCATAGCCACATCATCACACCCGAGTTTGTGTCGTCGCTCGAAAGTGAGAACCGACTGATGGACGAGGGATTTCCCTTGCCGGAATACGACGTGGAAAATCATCTGAAATGGATGGACGAAGCGGGTGTGCAGACATCGGTGCTGACGTTGGCGGCACCACAGCCGACATCTGCCGACGTGGTGAGGCAGACAAACGAAACAGCCGCCCGCATCAAGAAGGAGCATCCCGGCAGGATGATGTTTTGTGCTGCTCTGCCCCTGCCCGATGTGAATGCCGCTATCCGCGAGGCCATCTATGCACTCGACACGCTGAAGGCCGAAGGCATCAAACTGGCCACAAACGCTGGCGGCCAATACCTCGGCGCCCCCGAGCTCGACACGCTTTTCGCGGTGCTGGACAGTCGGAAAGCAGTGGTCATCCTCCACCCCCATCGTCCGGAACCCGTTAATCGACTGGTGATGCAGCAGACGCCGTTGGCCATGCAGGAATACCTGTCGGAAACAACCCGCGCCGTGTCGAACATGATTTCGCACAACGTTCTCGCCCGCCACCCCAACGTGAAGGTCGTCGTACCTCATTGCGGCGCCTATCTGCCGCTGGCCGTGCCCCGCATGAAATCGCTGGCTCCTGTAATGCAGAAAAACAATATGATAGGCCAGATAGACTGGGAAGACAACCTTGCCGCCCTCTATTATGACCTTGCCGGCGCCCACAGCCCGGAAGTCATCCGCATGATGCTCACCATCACCACGCCCGACCATCTGCTCTATGGCTCCGACCATCCCTACGTTGCTCAACAAGTGCTCACGCAGGGCATTGCAAGGTTAAAACAGTACCTGACCGACGAACCAGACCTCGCGCCATTCAAGGAAATGATTTTGTGGGAAAACGCCAGGCGATTGTTTGGCCAGACGGGAAAGAGTCCACTTTTAAAGTGAAGAGTGAAGAGGGAAGAATGAAGAGTGAAGAATAAGGCTTCCCTCTAATCCCCCCAGGGGGAGGGCCACTCCTCCTAATTCATAACTAAGAACTCATAACTAAAAAAATCATTTTTATAACTCATAATTCAAATTTCTCTACGTTTGCAGCGAGATTGCGTGGCGTGAGCCACGCATAAGCAAAACATAGTAAAAATATTTGCTTAATCGGATTAATCTTCTTACCTTCGTTGTAAGAAGGAGAAGATTAACCTGACAGGGATAAAGGCAAGTC
>JAFVHN010000030.1 GCA_017474515.1 Prevotella sp.
ACAGGAGTTCAGGAGTTACAGGAGTTCAGACAATAGTTCTGAAGACTCCCTTTTCGTCAGTTTGCAGAGGCTGGAAGTATTGTCTGAACTCCGGAACTCCTGTAACTCCTGAACTACATCAACTTGAGAAAGTCGAGTTATTTATCGTTATAGTGTTCTTCGGTTTTAATTACCAGTACCGTTACACGTTCATCGTAAATGTCGTAGATTATACGGTCATGAGCCGTGATATGGCGGGAATAAGTTACATCGTTGCCGCCACCAAAGCTTCCGGATGTCCCAGTCCTGTACGAGGATGCTGCATAATGTCCATCAGAATCTTCGTTGCTTTCTTGAAAAGATTCGGATTAGACTTTTTCCACTTGCGCAGAGTCTTGTCAGCCTCCTTGGAATAGTCAATCGTGTACATCATAGGCTGTCGAAATAGCGTTGCATCTCTTCCGGGGTACTACAAGAAATGGTTTCGCCATTGGCGTATTCGCGACGGGCCTTGTTGATAGAGCGGCGCATGGCGGGCGTAATGGTCTTGTCGTCGTTGAGGGTGGCCACGCGCACCGAGGCCACACCACGTATTAGCTTCAGGGCCTTTTTGATGTCGGCTATGATTGCATTGTCTTCCAGAGTGATAATCATCTGTGAAGGTTTGGAAACTGATGTTGCCATGTCGTTATCGTTTAATATTTTCTTGGTTGCAAAGATACGAAAATAATCCGAAAGAGTCTTCATCCCCCTTACTTTTTTTATATTATTCGGCATTTTGTCGTTTCTTCCATTTTTCTTTGTCATCTTGTGATTTTTTTGCTATCTTTGCACCGCAAACGACGGTTTGCGTTTACAAATGAAGAAAACAAAAAAGATTCTCAAGATGAAACAACTTTTGACACTCCTTTTCATGGCCTGCCTTGGCGTCAGCGGCGCATGGGCACAGGCCACCGACGTGGCTCCCGACGCCACCGGCATGGACACCGACGCCCTTACCTGGGCGCGCAACGTGAAAATGGGCTGGTGCCTGGGCAACGCGCTCGAAAGCAGCGCCGGAACGTGGGACGACGCCTCGGGAACCTATATCAACGTGTGGGACCAGAACCGCGCCAACTGGGAGACGGCCTGGGGCAACCCCAAGACCACGAAGGCCATGCTGCAGGCCGTGAAAGCCGCAGGATTCAACGCCGTGCGCATTCCCGTGCTCTGGGGGGCACACGTCACCAACGAGGCCGAAATGACCATCGACCCGGCGTGGATGGCCCGCGTGAAGGAGATTGTGGACTGGTGTCTCGACCTCGACATGATGGTGGTGGTGAACACCCACCACGAGCTGTGGCTCGAGCACTTCCCCGTGTTCAGCCGCCAGGAGGCCAACCTTCGCAAGCTCACCGCCCTGTGGAGGCAGATAGCCACCACCTTCCGCGACTACGACGGCCGCCTGGCCTTTGCCGGACTGAACGAGGTGCAGGTGAACTGGCAGGCGCCCACCGCCGAGAACAACACGGTGATGAACCGCTACAACCAGGCCTTCGTGGATGCCGTGCGCGGCACCGGCGGAAAGAACTACTACCGCGTGCTCGTGGTGCAGACCTATTCGTGCAACCCGTCGTACGGCATGCAGGGGCTCGAGGTGCCCAACGACCCGGTGGAGGGGCGCATGGCCGTGGAATTCCACTACTACAACCCCTACAACTACTGCAGCGGTGCGGCGGGAAGCTATTACTACTGGGGAAAGGCGTTTGAAAGCGCCGGAAACATTGCACCCGAGGGCGAGACGGCCCTGCAGAACGTCTTCCGCGAAATCCGGAAGACCTGGCACGAGAAAGGCATCGCCGTCGTCATGGGGGAATATGGCGTGAGTTGCCACTACACCACCAACGGCAAGGCCAAGCAGGAGGAAAACATGAAGTATTACCTGAAATGTGTGGTGTCGGAAGCGCGAAAGAACGGCTTTGCCGCCTTCGTGTGGGACAACAGCTCGTTTGGCAACGGCTCGGAGAAATACGGCATCTTTGACCGCAAAAACAATATGAACGTGCGCACGCCCTACATGCTGGAGGGCATTCAGGAAGGCGCCGAGACCGCCTACCAGGAGGAAATCGAGGAACAGGGCCAGCAAGACTACGAGGGCACCACGGTGTGGCAGGGCGACCAGGTGCTCAGCTGGGGCGACGGCCTGCAGCTCAACATCCCCGCGTCGAAATTCGCGGGCTTCGACACCAACAGCCGCCTGGTGGTCACCGTCAGGCAGAACCCCGCGGCAAGCTACGACGACCTGCAGCTCTGCAAGGGCGGCGACTGGTCGGCGTGCCCGTTCGTCGTCGATGGCAACAACTACCAGGGCGACTTCAGCCCGCGCAACGTCTATGGCACGTCGAGCGGCACCTACATCATTCCGATTGCTTTCAACCAAACCACCATCAACACGCTGAAACAGAAAGGTTTGTACATACAGGGCTACGGCCTCTACCTCACCCGCGTGCTTATTTCCATTTCCGGCCAGACAAGCATCATTCTTCCGCAGGCCTCCACAAACGCCGACGCTCCCGTCTATAACCTTTCAGGACAACGCGTCGCCCGTCCGCAACGCGGACATATCTATGTGGTGAACGGCAGGAAAGTGATTAAGAATTAAGGAGTTAATAAGCATGATGAGATACGGCGACCTTTGGCGCAAGTTGGAGCCGGTGTACGGAGAACGCGAGGCGCAGGCCGTGGTGCGGACGGTGCTTGACGACGGCTTCGGACTGTCGCTGGCCGAGGTGCTGAGCGGCGGCATGGACGGCGTGGACGGCGACAGGTTGCGCTCGGTGATGCAACGGCTCATGGCGGGCGAACCCGTGCAATACGTGCTGGGACGTGCACGGTTCCGCGACCGAATGTTCGGCGTAAAGCCCGGCGTGCTCATTCCACGGCCCGAGACCGGAGAATTGTGCCAATGGGTGATTGATGAAGAAACAAAGAAGAAAAACAAGAAAAGCGGCAATGAGCCGTTGGAATTGTTGGATGTGGGGACCGGTAGCGGGTGCATCGCCGTAAGCCTGGCATTGGAAATGGACGGTGCACAGGTGGCGGCCATCGACGTGTCGCCCGATGCCCTGGCCATCGCCCGCGACAATGCGCAACAACTGGGCGCACAGGTGGACTTCCGGCTGGCGGATATCCTGGCCGACGACGGCGAATGGCCGGGAGAGCGGCGTTTCGACATCATCGTGAGCAACCCGCCCTATATCTGCCTGAAAGAGCAAAAAGCCATGGCACGCAACGTGGTGGCCTACGAACCCCACCTGGCGCTATTTGTGCCCGACGACAACCCACTGCTCTTCTATCGCGCCATTGCGCGGAAGACGAGGCGGTGGCTGAAGCCCGGCGGAAGGCTGTATTTTGAAATCAATCCGCCCTACGCCCGAAGGCTGAGGGCAATGTTGAAAGAAGAAGGCTTCGATAATTGCCGCATGCGCCGCGACAGCTTCGGGAAAATGCGCATGGCAAGGGCTATTCTACAATAATCCGCGAATCGTGTATCAACCTGATAATTTCGTTTCCGTCAACCGCTTGCCGTTTTATCAAGCGTAGGCCGGAAGGCAGGACGGGAGCCTTGGTGCCGCCGGCGACTACCGCCGGCGATTTTTCTATGCGCACCTCGTCGAAGAGGCGGCGGTCGATGAACGATTGCAAGGTTTGCGCGCCGCCTTCCACGATGAGCGACTGAAGTTGCCTTTCACGACAATCGGCCAGGAGTTGTTCAATGCCATACCCGTTGCCAAGAACAAAACGGGCGGGCGACGGGCCGGCCCAGCAGCGAACGGTAAGCTGGGGATGTTCGCGCTCGTCGGTAACGCGGCCCACCACAATGGCATCTTCGCGGGCACGAAGGCGGTGGACGAGCATCTGCGTGAAGGGCGTGGAAAAGGCGTAGGCGCGGCCGTGGTCGTCGAGGAACCCGTCGGCACTCTGCGCCCACTTCAAAATAATATAAGGCCGGTGGAGGCTATGGAAAGTGAAAAACCGCCGGTTGAGCCACCGGCACTCTTCTTCGAGCACACCCACGGTGACGTCGATGCAGGTCTGCCGCAATTTGGCGATGCCGCGGCCTTGCACCTCGGCAAAAGGATCCTGGCAACCCACCACCACGCGCTTTACTCCCTTTTTCAGGATGAGGTCGGCACAGGGCGGCGTCTTGCCATAATGGGCGCAAGGCTCCAGGCTGACATAGATGGTGCTCTGCGGCAACAGCGGTTCATCATCGGGGACCACGGAGGCAAAAGCGTTCACTTCGGCATGGGCCTCGCCACATCGCACATGATAGCCCTCGCCAAGGATGCGCCCCTCATGCACGATGACCGCGCCAACCATGGGATTGGGGCGCGACAAAAGGCGACCACAAGCGGCCAGCTGCAGGCAGCGGCGCATAAAACGGACATCGGTGGCATTCTGGTTCATGGGGGGAGCTTTTGAAAAGATTTTCTAGAGATTCTAGAGATTCTAGAGGTTCTAGATTTTCTAGAGGTTCTAGAAATTCTAGATTATCTAGAGGGAAACGATATTATTTCCTTCCGAAATCGGCGGGAATTTCGCCCCATTCGGTGGTGTCCCATTTCAAGATGGGAACGGTAATGGGGTGCGTGCGCAACCAGTTTTCGGCGCGTGCGATGATGAGAAAGAGCTGCTCGGTCTGCTCCGTGCGGGCCAGCGTGGTCTTGCAATGCTTTTTCTTCACCCAGGTAATGGCGTTGAGGCTATCGCTATAGATGGTTTTCCTGACGCCCCATTTCTCCATGAGCGCCAAAGCGTGGACGATGGCGAGGAACTCGCCAATGTTGTTGGTGCCGTGCATAGGGCCGAAATGGAAAATCTGGCGCCGCGTGACAAGTTCCACGCCCTGATATTCCATTTTCCCCGGATTTCCGCTACACGCCGCATCCACGCACCAGGCGTCGGCAACGAGGACGGGTTTGGTATTGTCGGGCATAAAAAAAACTATTATAGAAAAAAGGAGTTCAGAAGTCCTGACGATAGCAAACCATACGACTATTTTAGAAACTATTGTCCAAAAACTCCTGAACCCCCGAAAAACAATTACATCCTTTCGGGCACCTCGATGCCGAGCAGCTGCATGCCGTTCTTGATGACCTTGGCAACATTGGCGGCCAGCAGCAGGCGCATCTGCCGAAGTTCCTCGCTCTCAGCGTTGAGGATGCTATAGTCGTGATACCACTGGTTGAACTCCTTGGTGAGTTCGTAGCAGTAGTTGGCAATGCCGCTGGGCGAATAGTCCTTGCCGGCCTGCTCCACGGCCTGTGTGAAGCTGTTGAGCTTCTGGATGAGGTCGATTTCCTTGGCGTTGAGAAGTGCTCCCTCCACGTTCACCGCGGGTGCCGACAAAGCGGCGGCTTTCCTCAGAATGGAGCGGATGCGGGCGTGGGTGTATTGTATGAAAGGTCCGGTGTTGCCGTTGAAGTCGATGCTCTCCTCGGGATTGAAGAGCATGTTCTTGCGGGCGTCAACCTTCAGGATGAAATATTTCAGCGCACCCATTCCCACGATGCGGGCAATCTCGTTGCGCTCGGCCTCGTCCATGTCGTCGAATTTCCCCAGTTCCTCGCTGGTTCGGCGGGCGTTGTCCACCATTTCGGCAATAAGGTCGTCGGCATCAACCACCGTTCCCTCCCTCGATTTCATCTTTCCGAAGGGCAGTTCCACCATGCCGTAGGAGAAATGCACAAGTTGTTTTCCCCATTTAAACCCGAGCCGGTCGAGCAGTATGGCGAGCACCTGGAAGTGGTAGTTTTGCTCGTTGCCCACCACGTAAATCATCTTGTCGATGGGGTAGTCCTCGTAGCGCATCTCGGCGGTGCCGATGTCCTGGGTCATATATACGCTGGTGCCGTCGGAGCGGAGCAGCAATTTCTGGTCGAGGCCCTCGCCGGTGAGGTCGGCCCACACGCTGTTGTCGTCGTGGCGCTCAAAGAGTCCTTTTTCCAGCCCCTCCTCCACCTTGGCCTTTCCTTTCAGGTAGGTCTGGCTTTCATAGTAGATTTTGTCGAAGCTGACGCCCAGTTTCCTGTATGTTTCGTCGAATCCGGCATAAACCCAGCCGTTCATGGTCTCCCACAGTTGGCGCACCGCGGGGTCGTTCTGCTCCCATTTCACCAGCATTTCGTGAGCCTCCTTGATAAGTGGTGCCTCGGCCTTTGCCTTTTCCTCGGCGTCCTTCTCTGCCAAGCCCTGGGCCAGGAATTGCTGTTTCAGCTCAGCTATCTCCTCGCGGTAGTGCTTGTCGAAGAGCACGTAGTAGTCGCCGATGAGGTGGTCGCCCTTCTTCCCGCTGCTCTCGGGCGTTTCGCCGTTTCCCCATTTCTGCCATGCCAGCATCGACTTGCAGATGTGTATGCCGCGGTCGTTCACAATGTTGGTTTTCACCACGCGGTTGCCGTTGGCCTGCATGATTTGCGCCAGGCTCCAGCCCAAGAGGTTGTTCCTGACGTGTCCCAGGTGCAGGGGCTTGTTGGTGTTGGGGCTGGAATATTCAATCATCACCAGCGGGCTGTCGGCCGTGGCCTGCTTCATGCCGAAGAAGGGGTCGGCGTCGATGTCGCGGAGCAGGCGGAGCCACGCTTCCTTGGCCACCACGATGTTGAGGAACCCGCCCACGGCGTTGAAGTCGTCCACCACGGCGCAATGCTCCTTGAGCCACTGGCCCATTTCCTGCGCCGTCTGGTCGGGCTTCTTCCTCGACATCTTGAGGAAGGGGAACACCACGAGGGTGAGGTTGCCCTCGTAGCCGGCCTTCGTCTTTTGCAGCTGTATCATCTTCTCGGGCACGTCCTGCCCATAGAGCTGACGGGCGGCCTCAGCCACCGACTGTATCAATTCTTGTTCAATCTTCATACCTGTATATAAATATATAATGTGTCGAATGGGGTTGCAAAATTACAAATAATATCCCGATGCGCCAAACCTTTCGCCATTATTCGTGGATTTTACCTCAATTCTCATGCGGAAAGAAATGTCGGTTATTCTATTTCCGCATGCTCAAAAAGTTTAAATATTCAAGTTTAGCAATCGCTCAACTTCTTCAGAACTGGAAGTAGATGAAAGGCTGGATGTCGGACGATTTCACCTGGATGACAAGGTAAATGACGGCGGTGATGAGCAACGCCTGCACCACCACATTGGTCATCGAGAGGCGGGCAACGATGCGCGATTGCCAGCGGTCGGGCAGGTAGTGGGTGACAAATCCGAAGGCCATCAGCCCAAACACCCACGGATATCCGGCCAGCACGTCGAAAAGCAATTCGCCGTGGAAATCGGTAAAGAGCTTTGAAAGCAGGGTGACGCTCACCGAGCTGTCGGAGGCGCGGAACAAAATCCAGCCTGCCGTAATGAAATGGAAGGTCACGAGAATGGCCAGAAACCTCATCACCCCGCGGCTTTCGTAGTTGCGCGGACGGTGTAAAATCACCTGGCTGAACCATTTATGGGCACAGAGGGCAGCACCCTGCAAGGCTCCCCAAACAACGAAATTGAACGATGCCCCGTGCCACAATCCGCCCAGGAGCATGGTGAGGAAGAGGTTCCAATATTGCCGCACCTTCCCCCGCCGGTTTCCTCCGAGCGAGATGTAAAGATATTGTTTCAGCCACGTTGACAACGAAATGTGCCAGCGCCGCCAGAAGTCGGTGATGCTCGTGCTCTTATACGGGGCGTTGAAGTTCATGGGGAAGCGGTAGCCCAGGAGCAGGGCCAGGCCGATGGCCATGTCGCTATAGCCCGAGAAATCGCAATAAATCTGCATGGAATAGCCGTAAAGCCCCAGCAGCACCTCCACGCCCGAGAACATTTCGGGTGCCTCGAAGATGCGCTCCACGAAGTTGATGCTGATGTAGTCGGAGATGACGGCTTTCTTGAAAAGTCCGATAATGATGAGATAAACGCCCTGTCCGAACATGCGGCTGGTGATGTTCAGCGGCTGGCGTATCTGGGGAACGAAGTCGCGCGCCTTCACAATGGGTCCCGCCACCAGCTGGGGGAAGAACGACACGAAGAAGGCATAGTCGAGCAACCGGTCGAGGGGCTTCACCTCGCCGCGATAGACATCTATGGTGTAGCTCAGACTCTGGAAGGTGAAAAAGCTGATGCCCACGGGCAGGAAGATGTCCCACGGCTGGAAGTTATTGCCGAATATGGCGGCAATGCTTCCGCAAAAGAAATTGGCGTATTTGAAATATCCCAGCAGGGCCAGGTCGATGAAGACGCTCAGGGCCACCAGCCATTTGGCCGCCCGGTCGTTGGGTTGTTTGTCGGATTGGGGGAACCGCAGCTGTCCTATTCTTCGGCCAATGAGCCAGTCGCTGACGGTCACCACGCCGAGCAGGAAGAAATAGAATCCGCTGCTTTTGTAATAGAAATAATAGGAAAACAGCGTGACGAAGGCCAGCCGCGTGTTGATGTGCCGCCGTAGCAGCATATAGATGAACGAAAAGCCGAGGAACAGAAACAGGAACAGCCCGCTGCTGAATATCAGCGGCTGCTGGGCATCGTAGGTGAACACCCGCAGAAGGCTGTCGGTGTCGATGGTCCTGAGCAATTCGTCGAAGGTCATTATTTCAACTTTGAAGGCACCCTTTTCACTTTATTCATAGCCGAACACGATGGCCTCATAGAGCTTCTGCCCCAGATGGTCGCCGGCCTTCATGCCGATGTGGGTGTAGTCCTTGCCGGCCCATCCCTTTTTCACAAACTCGGCCATGGCATTGCGGCCGCCCATGGCGTCGAACATGCTGAAGAAGGCCACGCCCTCCTCTTGTGCCATTTGCTTCTGATGGCTGAGCATCAGCTCAATGCCCTTCATGGTCTGCACGCCGCCGGCCGCGCGCTGCCCCCTGTCCGACACGCCCACCACGAGGATGGCGGCCTCGGGGAAGCAGCGTTTGAACAGGGCGATGGCCTTCGACATCTGCGTGGTGTAGTGGTTCAACGACTTGTCGGTGCTGGAGGGCCCCGCGGCATTCAGACCGTAGTGGATGATGATGAGGTCGTAGGGCCGCACCTGTGCGAAACTCCTCAACGTGGCCTCGGGAATGCTGGCGAGCGAAAGGCCCGAGCATCCGCGCATGGCGAAATTGTCGAGGGTGATGCCCCCGCGCCCTTCCACCACGGCACCGAAGAACACGTCGCCGGCCCCTGCCCCGCCGACCGTCCATTTCACCTGCTTCATGCTATCGCTGACGGTGACGGCCTGCACCTCTTCCGATGCCCCGGGCTGGAAGGTCTGGCCCTCCTGACCGTTGGGCATGCCCTTGATGGTCATGCCGCCGTTGGTAACGAAATAGAGCGAGGCCTGCTCCCACTGGGCGTTGCGCGGTTTCCACGACGTGCCGCTCAGGGTGAGCTGGGCGCTGCCCTCCAGGGTGAAATAGCGCTGGGAAATGCCCTGACGGGCCGACAGGAACGACTTGCGCTCCATGGTGCTATGCGAGACGAAGCCGCTGGTGGTCTGCCTGATGGTGGGCCGCCCGGCGTTGGTGGTCTTTCCGCAGTCCACCCACCCGGCGCCGCTTCCGCCGAATTTCTTTTGCAGGAGTTCGCGCAACTGGCAGGTCAGGATGTCTCCCTCAATAAACGAGTCGCCGTAGTAGGCAATCCTGACCGGCCTGCCCAGCTCCTTGCGCTTGTCGAGCGCCTGGTAGAAGCCCTCCATGCCGTGAATGCCGCCGTTGCTGAAGTCGATGACGGGCGTCATGTCCTTCGGCACGGGGCGCTTGGGGCGCTTGGGCTTCTCAGCCTCTTTCTTTTCCTCCTCCTCGGCCTTCACCTTGGCCAACAGGGGCATCGGCGCTTCTTGTTGCAGGAGTCCGCCCTGCTCGCCGTCGTCGCCATAGACTTCGGGCACCACGTCGCTGAGCATGTTGACAGGGCGCAGGGCAGTGCCGGCCACCGACAACTGCGGCAGCAGGTGCATGAAAAGGAGCACCGACACAATGGTGCCAACGAGAACAAAGGTGCGGGCTGTATTGTTTTCCATCTTCCGATTTTTACGATTGTGCCGGGCCGCGGCGACCTTCTCCGGCCGCCTCAAAACCCGTGATTGCTAACGGGGTGCAAAGGTACGAATAAATAAATGAAAAGTGAAGGGTGAAGGGTGAAAAATTGATTTTCTTTGTGTTTCAGAGCGAAAGGACCATATTTTCGGGAACCTGGTCCACCCAGATGACCTGTGCGTTCCGCTTGCCGCTCTCTGCTCCTTTCCGGGAGAGGTAAAAATCGGTAAAAATATTTGACAAAATGGGGTGCTTTTGCGCTTATCTTGTAAGTTGTTGAAATTCAGCAATTTGTAAATCTCCCCAGTTTTGACGGCAAATTTCGGGCAGAGATTTGCCAATTCTCTCCCCTCAAATTGGCAAATCTCTCCCCTCAAATTGCCGTCAAGCTCTTCGGGGGAAGGAAATTTCTATGAAAAATCTTGACAAAACCGTGGTGCTTTGCTAAATGAAAAACGACAAAGTCGGCGGCAATTTTCACCCGACCTCTGTTCCGGCGAATTTGCAAAAATGAATAAAAAGAAGTACGGGAGAAAAGGATGGTTTGTCCTTCGCTCCCGTACTTCATAAAAATCGCTCCTCAGGATTTCCTTGGTTTCCTAGGACTTCCTATGTTCTCCTAGGACTTCCTAGGACATCCTAGGTTCTCCTCGATACCTTTGGAATTTTTCACTCTTCAGAACTTTGCACGCACACCGAGCAAGACTATGCCCTGTTCGCCGGCGCCTATCTCCAAGAAACCGCGCAAACGCGGTGCGCCCACCTCTACGCCGAGGGCCGACAACTGCCAGTTGACGTGGATTTCGGAATCGCCGTCGTTGTCTTTGGCGTTGACGTTTTCTTTGTTCTCACAGTCTATAGACTCCGAGCGCATGGTGGCGCCAAAGGCAACTTTCGAGTAGAGGCCGAAATTCTTCTTGCGCAACCAGTCGAACTTTGCGGCGGGCATCACCGTTAAGTAGCCGTGGGAGAGTTCGCCAATCTTGTTCTTTGACAGGTACATGTCCTGCTTGCTCTCACCATAGGCGAGGATGCCGCCCACGCCCAGCCAGTTCTTCACATGATAGAAATACTCGGCCGAGAAGGGCCCCGAGAACTCTTCGTCCTTGTAGGTAACGCCGACCATCATTGTGCCGATTTCCTCAAAGACGTCAATCCATTGTGAGTTGGAAAGTGCGCCAAAGCCGATGGCCACCTCGTGCTTCGTGTCGTCATAACCATTTTGGGCGCTCACACTCATTACAGCCATCATGGCGGCTGCAACCATTACTAAACATTTTTTCATAATATAAAGTTTTTAAAACACTCTACTTGGGCATCAAAATTACCAAAAATTGTACAAAAATAGGTATAAAACCGCAATTATAAAAAAATATGGGACATTTTTTCTCTTTTTGTAGGCATTTTGCATACAATTTGCATCCCAAACCCACCTTTTTCTATCGACTTCCATAGAAATGAGAGAAAAAAGAAGTAACTTTGTGCCCTGATTATGGCAGCCATTCCGCAACCCATCCAGAGCCTCCTTCAGCAACGGTTATTGCTCGACATCGAATATGAGGCCGAAAAGTCCGCCTTCCGCCAGCAGACGGAGCAGACGGGCATTGAGCGTCTGGTGAAGCGCGGCGATGCGTGGTGGCCCGTTTCGCCCGGCCGCAACTACTACAATAGCCTCAACCAGCGCGTGGTGGAGCTGCATCGCACCGCCGACGACGACACCGAGCACAATTTTGAGTTCGGCCGCCCCGTGGCCTTCTTTTCCCTGCAACCCGGCCAGAAGCCCCAGTTCTTCAAGTTCCAGGCCACCGTGTCGTATGTCGATGGCGACCGACTGGTGGTGGCCGTGCCCGACGATTTCCCCCTTTCTGAAGTGACGGGGGCTGTGGGCCTTGGCGTTCAGCTCAGCTTCGACGAGACGAGTTTCCGCACCATGTTCGATGCCCTCGACCGCGTCATCTCGGCCAAAGGCAACCGTCTGGCCTACCTTCGCGACCTTTTCTATACGCCCACAATGAAGCCCGCCACCTATGGCTTCGGCAGCCTGCGCTTCCCCTACCTCAACGCCACGCAGGAGGAGGCCGTCAACCAGGTGCTGCGCGCCAAGGACGTGAGCATCGTGCACGGCCCGCCGGGCACCGGCAAGACCACCACCCTGGTGGAAGCCATCCGCGAGACGCTCATGCGCGAAAGCCAGGTGCTGGTGTGTGCGCAAAGCAACATGGCCGTTGACTGGATCAGCGAGCGGCTGGTGGACCGCGGCATCAGCGTGCTGAGGATGGGCAATCCCTCGCGCGTGAACGACAAGATGCTTTCGTTCACCTACGAGCGGCGCTTTGAGGCACATCCCGACTACACCTCGCTGTGGGCCATACGACAGGCCATCCGACAGCTGCGGCAAAACCGGCGGCGCGGCGACGACAAATACCACCAAAAGGTGGAGCGCCTCAAGTCGAGGGCCATCGAGCTGGAGATACGCATCAACCAGGACCTTTTCGGCGAGGCGCGCGTCATTGCCTGCACACTGGTGGGCAGCGGCCACCGACTGTTGCAAGGCATGAAGTTCACCACGCTGTTCATCGACGAGGCCGCACAGGCCCTGGAGGCCGCCTGCTGGATTCCCCTGCGCCGCGTCAGCCGCGTGGTGCTTGCCGGCGACCACTGCCAGCTGCCGCCCACGGTGAAAAGCCTGGCGGCCCTGCATGGCGGACTGGGCACCACGCTCATGGAACGCATTGTGAG
Source organism: Prevotella sp. (assembly GCA_017474515.1). Taxonomy (GTDB): domain Bacteria; phylum Bacteroidota; class Bacteroidia; order Bacteroidales; family Bacteroidaceae; genus Prevotella. The sequence continues at coordinate 12,768 of JAFVHN010000030.1, forward strand.
CAACCACCCCGAGGCGGTCACTCTTTTGCGCATGCAATACCGCATGAACGAGGAAATCATGCGCTTCTCGAGCGACTGGTTCTACGGCGGGCAGGTGGAAAGCGCACCGGCGGTGAGATACCGCGGAATACTCGACCTCGACGTGCCCATGCAATGGATAGACCCCGCCGCCCTGCTCGGCGACGACAGCCAGCTCGACACCGCCGAGCAGTTCGTGGGCGACACCTTCGGCCGTATCAACAAGACGGAGGCCCTGCTCACGCTGGCCGTCTTGGAGCAGTATTTCACGAAAATCGGGCGCCAGCGCATCCTCGACGAGCGCATCGACGTGGGCGTCATCTCGCCTTACCGCGCACAGGTGCAGTACCTGCGGCAGATGCTTCGGCGACAAGCCTTTTTCAAGCCCTTCCGACACCTCATCTCGGTGAACACCGTGGATGGCTTCCAGGGCCAGGAGCGCGACGTGGTGCTCATCTCGCTCGTCAGGGCCAACGACGAGGGGCAGATTGGTTTCCTTCGCGACCTGCGCCGCATGAACGTGGCCATCACCCGGGCACGCATGAAGCTCATCATCCTGGGAAGCAAGAAAACGCTCACCCGCCACCCCTTCTATCGCAAGTTGTGCCAATATGTGGAGAACCTGTAGGAGAAAAATTTGACAAATGACGAATTTGAACAAAAACCGGCTTTAAAACACAAAAATAACTTTTAAAAAGCCTTTTAAAGCACTTATCGTAACTTTTTTACTCTTGATATGAAAAATTTTTGACAAAACATTTGGTGGTTTCAAAGATTATTCATACATTTGCAAGCGGAAAAGAATAGATAGTTTTTCATAAGTTTTATCATCGTTTCATAATATAATTATTATTTTGAAGTGAAGTCTGACGAGAAGTCACGCTTCACTTCCGTGTTTTTATACCTTTCGCCCACCTTTTTTTCTTTTTAACCAGGATGAGTTGCGTGGTTTGAAGAAAAAGCGTATATTTGCACCGACTTTCATCCGTCAAGGCAAACAAGCACGGCTAACAAACTCAACCTCAATAAAAAGAAATGAAAAAACTGACAACAAGAAGATTTCTGCTGGCGGTCCTCCTTACTGCCCCTTGCCTGCTGGCAACGGGTGCCACCGGCGATTTTGAAACGGCCACCGAGGCAGTAAAGAACATGAAACTGGGCTGGAACCTGGGCAACAGCCTCGAATCCAACTCCGGCGACACCCTGAACATGTGGATTGAGCACTGGACACAACGGCAGCCCAGCGACTACGAAACGGCGTGGGGGCAGCCGGTAACGCGCCCGGAACTGGTGAGGATGTTCCGGCAGGCGGGCTTCAACGCCATCCGCGTGCCCGTGACTTGGTATCCGCACATGGAGGCGAAATTCAATTTCACCACATGGCAAAACAGCTATTGGTACCCCTACGCCGACGACCTGGGCACGCAAGTCGATGCCGCGTGGATGGCCCGCGTGAAAGAGGTGGTGGACTATGTCATCAACGAGGGCATGTACTGCATTCTTAACATCCACCACGACACGGGAGCGGAGAACACCGCGTGGCTGTTGGCCGACATGAACACCTACACAAAGCAGCGCGAGCGATTCGAGGCCGTGTGGACGCAGATTGCCGAGCAATTCCGCGACTATGACGACCACTTGCTTTTCGAAGGCTATAACGAGATGCTGGATCCGCTGCGGTCGTGGTGCTTCGCTTCTTTTGCCTCATCCAACAAGTACGATGCGCAGGTGGCCAATTCCGCTTACCAGGCCATCAACAGCTATGCCCAGAGCTTCGTCAATGCCGTGAGGGCCACCGGCGGAAACAATGCGCAGCGCAACCTCATCGTCAGCACTTACGGCGCATGCAGCGGCGGCGGCACGTGGAACCAGCATTTGAAAGACCCGCTCAAGCAGATGCAACTGCCCTCCGACATCACGCAGGGGCACCTGATTTTTGAAATCCACACCTACCCCGACGTGAGCAACCTTCAGCAGGCCAAGAACGAAGTGGATGACATGGTGAACGCCTGGAACACCCACCTCAAGAGCAAAGGCGCTCCCGTCATCGTGGGAGAATGGGGAGCCAGCGACGGCAACGCCTACCAGAACAACCGCAGCAACCTGCTGGCCTTTGCCCGTTATTTCGTGGAGCGCACCAAGGCCGCCGACATCTGCCCCTTCTACTGGATGGGACTGTCGGACAAGGAGGACCGAACGGTGCCCAAATTCACGCAGCCCGACTTGGTGGATGCCATCGTCAAGGGCTGTTACGGCGAAGGGGGATATACGGGAATTGCCGCACACGGCCGGCAGTCCGACCGCGTGGATGTTTATTCTCTCAACGGCATTCGCCTGCTCAGCCGGGTGCCGCGCAACGGCGCACTGGACGCCCTGCCCAAAGGCATTTACCTGGTGGATGGGGAAAAAGTGGTGAAAAAATAATTATCTTTGAAGCCTAGGAAAGCCTAGGAAGTCCTAGGAACTCCTAGGAAGACCTAGGAAATCCTAGGAAGTCCTAGGGAAAAAACCATTAATTCTTCGATTTCTTCAGCTTACCGATGGCCTGCTCCAGGCTCTCGGTAGGCTCGATGATGTTGTATTCTTTCCAGAAGTCGGCATCCTCGAAGAAAGCCACCTTGTCGAAGAAGGCATCGCGCTGGAAGAAGGAGTCGCGGCCGCGGGGCACCTGGAAGCCCTGCGTTTCCACGCCCGTCACCACCAGTTCGCTTCGTGCGGTAAAGCTGGTGGCCAGCAGTCGTTTCTGCCAATCACAGTTGAAGCGGAAGAGTACGCTGACGTATGAAATGCGAGACATCTCGCCGTCGAAGTGATAATTGATGGTGATGGCCATTTCACGCGGTTTGAACTTCACGCCCGCCGGCTTCTTCACCAGCATGGCGCGGGTGGCCTTGGCGCGGTCGCTCACGTCGAGCTGCAGCTCGGCACGGGTGAAGGCCAGCGTCTCGCGGTCGATGTACAAGAGCCCGTTGAACAGCGCATAGGGAGCCTGTCGCGGCTTCAGTCGGATGACATATTGCGGCCGCTCGTCAAGGGTGACGGGCGAGTCCATCACGAAGTCGTAGTACTGCATGTCGTCGTCGTTGAGCAGGAACTCGCGGTTCTTCACCAGGTCGAGCCAGATGGGCGTGTTGGGCCCGCCCATGATTTTCACGCCCAGCGTATCAGACGATTTCGGGCTGAGCAGCCGCCGCCCTTTCTCTATGGCCACCCTGTCGGCCGACGGCGCATTGAACACCGGTGCCTTGTAGAGCTGGGCCACGGCCTCGGCCACATGGATGAACCGTTGCCGCTTCTGCACCGTCTCGCGATAGAAGCAGGTGAGCAGTTCGCCGCGGCGGTTGTAGTTGTCGGGAATTTTCTCCATGGCCGCCTGCAAAATCTCGCGGGCGTTGTCGGCCATGATGATGACGTCTTGCAAGACCACCGTGGCAGGTTTCAGGCTGATGACGAGCTTCGACAAATTCTGCCCCAGCATGTATTTCCGCGGATGGTAGCCGATGTGCGACACATGGATGAACGTGGGCCGCGTGCGGCATTTCAGCGTGAACACGCCGTCTTCGTTGGTGACCACCGACACGCGCTCCCCTGGCACGCTGACATAGACATGAGGCATGGGCGCCCCCTTCTCATTGGTCACCAGTCCGCTGATTTCAACGAGCGGCGACGACGACGGCTGGCCGGCGGCACCGGCAAACAATGCCAGCACGGCAATCAGCAACAAAGTGCGGAGGGTGGATGTATGGTAACGCATAGGCAATTCTCCTTTCAGTTAATCAATAGCATTTTTTCAGTATTTTCTCGGCCATAAGACCACATGAGCCAATTTCTTGTGGCAAAAATACGATATTTTTTTTATTTGACAGCCTTTCCGACGTTTTTTTTACATATTTTCTACGCAACGTTGCTCCGTTACGTATTCTTTTTGTATTTTTGCAGGTGATATCAATAATTTTTGCCTTTTCAACTTTTCAACTTTTCAATTTTTCAACATGTATAACAATTTCATTTCCGCCCGCCAACCGGTGGCCGTCTTTTCGCTCACTTCCAGCCTTCACGACCCGGCAACGGTTGACGAAGCCACGCGCCAGTTTCTTTCCACCCTTGCCGTCAACTACGAGTGGCACGGCGACGACTACCAATCCTACGGCTCCCACTCCCTCGACGTCATCTTCGTGCGCACGGGCGGCACCGAGGGCCTTTTCCGCCAACTGCTGCCCCAGCTGCAACGCCAGAGCGGCCGCCCCTTCCGCCTGCTCACCTCGGGCCAGAGCAACTCACTGGCCGCATCGATGGAAATCCTGTCGTTCCTGAGACAACAGGGACTGAAAGGCGAAATCATCCATGGCAACCCGGCCTACGTGAACCGGCGACTGACCGTGCTGGCCGCCGTTGGCGAGGCCGTCGGGGGGCTTCGCGGCACGCGCCTCGGCATCATCGGCCCGCCCTCCGACTGGCTCATTTCCAGCCATGTAGATGCCGCCGTTCCGCAACGCGCCCTCGGCATCACGTTGGAAGAAATCGGCATCGGCGAGCTGGTGGAGGCCGTGGGGAATGTCCGCGACGACAACGACGCATGGCTGGAGGGACTGTCTGAAACCACCGAGGCCGTAAGGAAGGCCGTTCCCGGAGCCATGAAAATCTATCACGCCCTGCGCGCCATCGTGGAGCGCCACCGCCTCAACGGCTTCACGCTGAGGTGCTTCGACCTGCTCACCGCCTTGAAGAACACCGGTTGCGCGGCCCTGGCACGCCTCAACGGCGAGGGCATAGTGGCCGGTTGCGAAGGCGACGTGCCCGCCATGCTGACCATGCACGTGGCGCAGCACCTCACGGGCATGACGGGCTTCCAGGCCAATCCCGCCACCATCGACCCCGCCACGGGCGAACTGCTCATGGCCCATTGCACCATTCCCCTCAACCTGGTGGAGCGCTACGAGCTCGACACACATTTCGAGTCGGGCATCGGCGTGGCCATCAGGGGATACATGAAAGAGGGCGCGGTCACCATCTTCAAACTCTCGCCCGACCTGCGCCGCCATTTCGTGGCCGAGGGCACCCTGGTGCGCAACCAGGCAGAGCCGAACCTCTGCCGCACGCAACAGGTGATACGCCTCGCCGACAAGTCGCAGGCCGCCTACTTCCTCACCCGTCCCATCGGCAACCACCACATCGTGTTGCCGGGGCATCACGGCGACCTGCTCCGCGCCTTCCTCCAGGAAACCATCGCCGAGGAGTAAAAAGACGGTGGAAAAAACGCGGCAGCGAAGGTCATTTTGTCAAAATTTTTCATGGAATTTTACTTCCCCAAAAGAGCTTGACCGCATTTTTCGGGGAGAGATTTTGAAGATTGAGAGGAGAAATCTTGAAGATCTCTCCCCGAAATTTGCGGTCAAATTTGGCACAATTTACAAACCGCTGAAATTCAGCGGTTTACAAGACGAGCGCAAAAACAGCCCGTTTTGTCAATATTTTTTACCAACAGAAAGGGCGGAAAAAAGGCAAAAAAGGCGGACGAAAAAAGAGGGCGCGGAGGGACCTTGGGGGATGGTTACAAACAGCGGGCGCGCGCGTCTTAATAAGGGAGCCCCCTCTCATTCGGAGCCCCCCTCTCATCCCCCCAAAGGGGGGAAGACGCGGGAGCCGAGGCAACTGCCCAGGACCGGGGGTGGGTTCCACAAAAAAGAACCCCGATATGACGAAAAGACTGTTCATCCTGCTGACCAGCCTCCTGGCGCTGACAACGGCGCGGGGCGGCGACGTGCTCGTTTCCACCTCGTTCCACGAACCGGCCACCGACGGCCTGCGCTTCATCTATAGCCGCGACGGCCTGCGCTGGGACAGCATCTGCGGCGTGTTCCTCAGGCCCACCGTGGGCCGGCAGCACGTCATGCGCGACCCCAGCATCGTGCGCGGCCCCGATGGCACCTTCCACCTGGTGTGGACCAGCTCGTGGCGCGGCGACCGCGGCTTCGGCTATTCGTCGTCGAAAGACCTCATACACTGGACCAGGCAGCGGTTCATAGAAACGTGCATGGACACCACCACGGTGAACACCTGGGCGCCCGAGCTGTTCTACGACGACGCGAAAGGGCAATTTCTCATCATCTGGGCATCGTGCGTGCCCGGCATGTTTCCCGACTATCAGGAAGACCACCTGAACAACCACCGGCTGTGGTATATGACGACGCGCGACTTCAAGACCTTCTCGAAGGCGCAACTCTTCTACGACCCCGGCTTCTCGGCTATCGACGCCACCTTGGTCAAGCTGTCCGCGAGCTTTTTTGTGATGGTTTTGAAGGATAATTCGCGGCCCATGCGCAACATCAAGGTGGCGTTTTCCAATTCTCCCTACGGCCCCTGGGGACCGGCCTCGGAGCCGTTCACCGAGAGCTTCACCGAAGGGCCCTCGACGGCGCGCCTCGGCGACTGGCACTACATCTACTACGACAGCTACAGCCGAGGCATCTACGGCGCCCACCGCACCCGCGACTTCAAGACCTTTCAAGACCAGACGGGCGCCGTCAGCTTCCCACAGGGCCACAAGCACGGCACGGTGTTCATGGCCGACGAGCAACTGGTGGAGAACCTCATCAAGTACAACCGCGACGTGGTGCACTACAGCGGCTCCACCGTGGCACGACCCGAACGGCACGACGGAGGACTGAAACCCGCCGTGGGCATTCACAACCTGCAGACCATGCACGGCGAGAAGCCCTGGACCTACAACCACCAGCCCATGATTTGCCACTGGAGGGGACGCTTCTACATGCACTACCTCACCGACCCGCGCCACGAGCACGAGGCGCCGGGGAAAACCATGATGCAGACCTCCGACGACGGCTACCGGTGGACAGAGCCCGTGGAGCTGTTCCCCGAATACGACGTGCCCGAGGGCTGGACAAAACCCGGCTCACCGCTGCCGGCGGCCCACGGGCTGAAGGCCGTGATGCACCAGCGCGTGGGGTGGTATGTCTATCACGGCGAGAAGAAAACGAAGGGCGACGACGGCACCGTACTCCTGGCCACCGGCAACTATGGCATCTGCCTCACCATGAAAGACGACCCCAACGACGGCAACGGCATAGGCCGCGTGGTGAGGCAGGTGAAAGGCGACGGCTCGCTCGGACCCGTTTATTTCGTTTACTACAACCACGGCTTCAACGAGAAAAACACCGACTTTCCCTATTACAAGAAAAGCCGCGACCGGCAGTTCGTAAAGGCCGTGGACGCCATGCTGGCCGACCCCATGCAGCGCATGCAATGGGTGGAAGAGGCCGACAGGAACGACCCGCTCATTCCGCTCAACAAGCCCTACAAGGCGTTCAGCGGATATACGCTCCCCGACGGGCGGAAGGTGGCGTTGTGGAAACATGCCGTAACAAGCCTGTCGGCCGACGGTGGCAACACCTGGCGGCTGACGGGGCCGCCCGACCGACTGTTCTGCGACCGCGCACCGGGATTTGTCAACTCGAACGCCAAAATCTGGGGCCAACGGCTCAGCGACGGCTCCTACGCCACCGTGTATAATCCCGCCGAATACCGCTGGCCGCTGGCCATCAGCCTGAGCAGCGACGGCCTCGACTACACCACATTGTCGCTCGTAAGCGGCGAGGTGACACCGCTGCGCCACGGCGGACAATACAAAAGCTACGGGCCGCAATACACGCGCGGCATTCAGGAAGGCAACGGCATGCCCGCGGACAGCTGCCTGTGGGTGACGTGGTCGAACAACAAAGAAGACATCTGGGTGAGCCGCATTCCCGTGCCCGTAAGGTTGCAGGCCACGTCGCACGCCAACGGAAGTTTCAGCCAATACGACCGCCTGAGCCAGCTCACCGACTGGAACCTGCACGTGCCCAGGCTCTGCCCCGTCACCCTCGACGGACAATGGCTCAACCTCAGCGACGGCGACCCCTTCGACTACGCCCGCGCCGAACGCATCATTCCCAATACGAAAGAGCTGGAGGTGGAGTTCGACCTGAAAGCCAACGAAAGCAGGGGCGGGGAATTTCAAGTGGAGTTCCTCGACGACGAGGGCAACGTGTGCTCGCGCATCGTGGCCGACAGCACCGGACTGATACGGGCCAAGGGCGGCGCACGCTACGGCACGGTGCTCAGGAACTGGGCGCCCGGGGCCGTCATCCATGTAAAAGCCCGCCTTTCCACCAGCCTGCACCGCGCCGTTTACTTCATCGACGGCAAGAAAGTGTGCGAACGGCAATTCGACACGCCGGTGGAAACCATCTCGCGCATCGTGTTCAGAACGGGCGCACCTTTCAGCCTTCCCAACACCGACACGCCCGCCGACCAGCTGACCGACATGGCGCGGGCCGACGAAATCCTCGCGCCGTTTTCCTATGGCATTGCCAACGTGGTGACGGCATCGCTCGACGACGACGGCGACGGAGCAGCGTTGTTGCGCTACGACGAGTTCGAGCACTACGCCCGGCGGTTCAACGAAATGGAGGATGAGAACATCCTGACGTCAATTCCCAATGCCCAGGCATCGGAATGGATGCGCCGCAATATTCCGCTCTTCGACTGCCCGCAGGACAATTTCCGCGAGATGTATTACTACCGCTGGTGGACATTGCGAAAGCATATCAAGCGCACGCCGGTGGGATTCGGCATGACCGAATTTCTGGTGCAGCGAAGCTATGCCGACAGATACAACCTCATAGCCTGCGCCATCGGGCACCATGTGATGGAAAGCCGGTGGCTGCGCGATACCACTTACCTGCACCAGATTCTGAGAACGTGGTACCACGGCAACGACGGCGGGCCCATGGCGAAGATGGAGAAATTCTCGTCGTGGAACCCTTGGGCGGTGCTCAACGCCTGGAAAGTGAACGCCGACACCGACTTCCTGCTCGCCCTGAAGCCCAGCCTGGAGGAGGAATATGCGCGGTGGGAACGCACGCACCGGCTTGAAAACGGACTCTACTGGCAGGGTGACGTGCAAGACGGAATGGAGGAAAGCATCAGCGGAGGAAGGAAAAAACAATATGCACGGCCCACCATCAACTCCTACATGTATGGCAACGCCACCGCCCTGGCCTTCATCAACACCCTGGCCGGCGACGCGCCGCGAGCACGGATTTACGGCGAAAAGGCCGACACGCTGAGGCAACTGGTGCTCGGAAAACTTTGGAATCCCAGCCACCAGTTCTTTGAAACACTACGCGGCGACACGCTGGCCGACGTTCGCGAGGCCATTGGCTTCATTCCATGGTACTTCAACTTGCCGCCGCAAGGTTTGCCCTACAGCCAGGCATGGCAGCAACTGACCGACGAGAAAGGTTTTTCAGCACCCTACGGACTGACCACCGCCGAGCGCCGCCATCCGCTATTCCGCACCCATGGAAGCGGGAAATGCGAGTGGGACGGCGCCGTGTGGCCTTTCGCCACCTCGCAGACACTGACCGCCCTGGCCAACCTCCAGAACAGCGACAATCCGTGGGAACAGGGCGACTCGGTGTTCTTCCGGCAAATGGAACTCTACGTGGAAAGCCAGCACCACCGCGGACGGCCGTACATCGGCGAATATCTCGATGAAACCACGGGAGCATGGCTCATGGGCGACCGCGAGCGCAGCCGATACTACAACCACTCAACATTCAACGACCTTATTATCACCGGCATAGCAGGTTTGCGCCCGCAGGCCGACAACACCGTGGTGGTTCACCCCCTGCTGCCCGACGGCAGGTGGCCATGGTTCTGCCTCGACGGCGTGCGTTATCACGGGCACACGCTCACCATCATCTGGGATTTCGACGGACAACATTACCACCAAGGCCGCGGCCTCACGCTGCTTATCGACGGCCGTCGCGCCGCCAACCGCCCCGACCTGGGACTGCTCAAGGCCGAACTGCCCGCAACGGCAAAAGACGAATAAAAAGCCAAAAATACTGAAATAATGGTCAATATAAGAAGAAACCTTGCACTTGCAATGTTGTTCCTTGCCATGGGCGCAGGGGCACAGACCTACGAAAACCAGTTCACGCGGTCGCTCCACGACGTGATGGCCGACGTGTGCGCACGCTTCAACATCCGCCTGAAATACGACATGGACACCACGGGGCTGAAGATTGCCTACGCCGACTTCCGCGTGAGGCCCTATTCCGTGGAGGAAACGTTGACGAACCTCCTGGCGCCGCTCGACTTCAAACCCGTGTTCCAGCAGGGAAACCTTTGGAAAGTGAAACGCTATGAATACGCTCGCCGACAACCCGCCGACGGCGAGAAGTTGCTCCGCCACCTGGCCTCCTTATATAATAACAAGGAGCAATGGGAGGCGAGGCGCGACACCTTGCGGCGCGAGGTGGCCCACCGGCTGGGCATCGACGCACTTTTGAAGGTTTGCCCTGCGCAAGAAAACCACTTCTCGCCGGTGCGCCGCCACCAGGGCTATGTGTCGCAAAATTTCCGCCTGACCACCCTCAACGGCCATACCGTTTGCGGAACAATCTATTCGCCCCGCGCCCTCAATTGGAAGAAGAAGCGCAAGGGCAACGGCCAACTGCCCTTCATCCTTTGTCCCAACGGCCATTTCAACGGCGGACGCTACAACGCCGACTTGCAACGACGCTATGCCACCTTGGCCCGAATGGGCGCCGTATGCGTGAGCTACGACCTGTGGGGATGGGGCCAGAGCCAGGATGAAGTGGGAGCCGACGCCCACCGCACCAGCGAGGCCCACCTGATGCAAGCCTACAACGGCCTGCGCATTCTCGATATGATGCTGGCCAACAGCGACATCGACCACACCCGCGTGGCGGTGAACGGCGGTTCGGGCGGAGGCACACAGGCCGTTCTCCTGGCCGTGCTCGACGACCGCTTTACCGCCCTCTGCCCCGTGGTGAGCATGTCGGCGTGGTTCGACGGAGGCTGCCCCTGCGAGAGCGGAATGCCCATTCAACTGAGCGGAGGCGGCACCTGCAACGCCGAACAGGCCGCCACCTTCGCCCCCAAGCCCATGATGGTGGTGAGCGACGGCGGCGACTGGACCAGCACCACGCCCACCCACGAGCTGCCCTTCCTGAAGCGCATCTACGGCTTCTACAACGCCGCCGACAAGGTGGAAAACGTCCACCTGCCCACCGAAGGCCACGATTTCGGCCCCAACAAGCGGGCGGCGGTCTATGACTTCTTCATCAACACCTTCGGCCTCAACCGGGAAATGCTCAACGAAGACGTGGTGACCATCGAGGACGAACAAACCCTGCGGTTCCACGACAAGCAATAACCCTCTTCCCACATGAACACCCTCACCCCCGACAAAAAAGGCCGGCGCGAAGACCCCGCGCAACTCTTCACCCAGAAGCCCTCATGGGGGCAGACGGCCTTGGTGCTCCTCATCCTCCTGGCAGCCCTGGCCTCCCGACCGGCAAGAGCCGACGACGGCCACCGCTTGTGGTACAACCGCCCGGCCATGACGTGGACGCAGGCCCTCCCCGTGGGCAACGGCACCCTGGGCGCCATGGTCTTCGGAACCCCCGCCGTGGAGCGCCTGCAGCTCAACGAGGAAACCATCTGGGCCGGACAGCCCAACAACGTGCTCAACCCCGAAGCGCGCGAGAACCTGCCGAAAGTGCGACAGCTCATCTTCGAAGGCAAATACCGCGAGGCACAGGAGCTGGCCGCCGAGAAGGTGATGCCCGGCGCCGCGGGGCAGAACATGGGCATGCCCTACCAGCCTTTTGGCGACCTGAGCATCGCCATGCCCGGACATGCCGCCTACACCGACTATGAGCGGTGGCTCGACATCGACAACGCGCAGGCCGTCACCACCTATACCGTTGACGGCATCCGCTACCGCCGCGAGGTCATCGCACCGCTGGGCAGCAAGGTCATCACCGTTCACCTGTCGGCATCACAGCCCGGGAAAATAAGTTTCACGGCGTCCTTCGCATCGCCACATGCCGACGTGCTCACGGGAAGCGAGGGCGGCGAGGCCACATTGCTCGGAGTGTCGGGAAAGCACGAGAACCTGAAGGGAAAGGTGAGATTCCAGGGACGAATGTCCGTGGTGGCAACGGGCGGCACCACCGCCTGCGCCGACGGACAACTCTCGGTGGTGGGCGCCGACGAGGCCACACTGTTTGTCACCATCGGCACAAACGTGGTGAACTGGCGCGACATCAGCGGAAACGAGGCCCTACAATCGGCACAGCGCCTGCACGAAGCCGTAAACACGGGCTACCAACAACTGAAGAACCAACACGAAACGCTCTACCACCGCTACTACGACCGCGTGAGCCTCTGGCTCGGCAACAACCACTACGGGCGCGTGCCCACCGACCGCCGCATCAGCGACTACGGCCTCAAGCACGAAGACAACCACCTGGTGGCCACATACTTCCAGTTCGGACGCTACCTGCTCATCTGTTCTTCCCAGCCCGACAACATCAACCCCGCCAACCTGCAGGGCATCTGGAACGAGAAGATGCTGCCCTCGTGGGACTCGAAGTTCACCACCAACATCAATCTTGAGATGAACTACTGGCCGTCGGAGGTGTGCAACCTCACCGAAATGAACGGCCCCCTGTTCCGCCTCATCGGCGAGGTGAGCCAGGCCGGACGGGAAACCGCCGCGCGAATGTACGGCGCAGAGGGATGGGTGCTGCACCACAACACCGACCAATGGCGCATCACCGGACCCGTGGACCGCGCACCAACAGGCCTCTGGCCCATGGGCGGCGCATGGCTCTGCCGCCACCTCTGGGAGCACTATCTCTACACCGGCGACACCGATTTCCTTCGTAAGGCATTCCCCGTCATGGCCGGCGCGGCACGCTTCATGGCACAGACCATGGTGCGTCATCCCAACAGGGGATGGCTCGTGGTGTGTCCCGGAGAATCGCCCGAGCACGGGGGAAAGGGCCGCCCCACGCCCCTCGACGCCGGCGTCACCATGGACAACCAGCTGGTATCGGAACTCTACAACGAGGTGCTGGCCGCCGCCAAACGCCTCGGCACCGACGACGCCGTGGCACCCCAACGCGGGCTCCTCGACACCTTGCGCACGCAACTCCCGCTGCTGCCGCCCATGCAGACCGGACAATGGGGACAGCTGCAGGAATGGCTCGACGACCTCGACGACCCCGACGACGACCATCGCCATTTTTCACATATCTACGGGCTGTTCCCCGGCAGCCAGATTTCGCCCTTCCGCACACCACAGCTGGCCAGCGCCGCCAGGACATCGCTCGCGGCGCGAGGCGACGTTTCCACAGGTTGGTCGATGGGATGGAAGGTGTGCGCTTGGGCACGGCTGCTCGACGGCGATCACGCCCACAAACTCATTGCCGACCAGCTGACGCTGACTGCCGACACCTTCCTCATCTTCGGCACACAGAAGCAGCGCGGGGGAACATATCCCAACATGATGGATGCCCACCCGCCTTTCCAGATTGACGGCAACTTCGGGTGCACGGCGGGCATCGCCGAGATGCTCATGCAGAGCCACGACGGAGCCATTCACCTGTTGCCGGCACTGCCCACGGCATGGAAAGAAGGGCGCGTGAGCGGGCTGAAGGCGCGCGGAGGGTTTGAAATAGACATGGAGTGGAAAGACGGCCGCCTCACAAGCCTCACCGTGCGCTCCTCGCAAGGAGGCAACTGCCGCCTGCGACTGCCGCAGCCGCTCAAGGCAAAGGGCCTGAAAACGGCACGCGCCGACAACGCCAACCCCCTGTTCTACGTGCCGCCAACGGCACAGCCCATCGTCAATGCCCCCGCCCAGCTGCAGCCCTTCACAACGCCCAAAACGTGGCTCTACGACCTCAGCACCACCGCCGGCGGTGAATATCGCCTGCTCTGACCTGCCCCCGCCGTTTCTCCCCTTTGTGTCCCGTAAACCGCAACAGTGTTGCGGTCCGCCCCCGTTTGTTCTTTAAAATTCAGCCTTTCATCATTTCCCGCCCCGTTTCCCAACATCATTTTCCAACCGAAAACAAAAAAATCCCCTTCTTTTGCTCGCCATTTCAATATTTATGCGTATATTTGCAAAAACTATTAAACTTTAAGTATAACAACCAAAAATTACGGAATTATGATACACATTACTCAACCTATGACATGGATGAAGAAAAGCCTTCTTCCGGCCATGCTCGCCATGCTCTGCCCTGCCCTCGCCGTCGCCGCCTCCTACGGCTTCAAGATTGGCGGCATAGAGGTCACCAGCAGCAACTACAACGACATCACGGCAAGCTACATCACCAGCGGGACCGTGAAGTACGACCCAAGCACCAACACCGTGACGCTGACCAATGTCACCATGAACCGCACGGGTTCCGACGAGCGCTGCATTCACAACATCAGCAACAACGGGCTCATTGTGGAACTGAAGGGCACCAACATCCTCAAATCGAAAAAAAGCTCTCCCGTAAAGCTCGAGACTACCACCACCTTCCAAGCCGCCGGCCACGGCACAACGACCATTGAAGGCCTGGAGAGCGACGCCAACGGCATATACGTCACCGCAAGCAGGGGATTCTACGTCAACTTCAAAGGAACGGGAACCATCAACATAAAATCGGGCAACGACGCCGCATTCTGGCGGAGCAGCTACGACTCCTACGCTCCCATCCGCGCTTTCTTCCAGGGGCCGAAGGTCAACATACAGGGAGTAAAGGGAGACCTCGTCAACATCGACGCCACCTTCAGCCAGGGAGACGTAACACTGAAAGCCACCAACAGCCAGAGCACGCCCAACGTCATCAGCTGCGGAATCACGCTACAGGGAAAAATGGCCATACTCAAACCATGGGGAGCCACCGTCTCGGGAAACACCATCAAGGTCAACAATCCCGTTTACTCACAGGACATTCTCATCAGCTCCAACTATGTGGCACTTTTGACCGAAGACTACTTCCCCGACACCAACTTCCGCAACTACATGCAGACGCTCTACTCGAAGGGATACATCACCGAAAGCGACGTGGCGGCACGGACATCACTCAGTGCTTACAACCAAAACATTGCATGGATGAAGGGCATTGAATACTTCACGGAGCTGAAGACACTCTACGTACAGGGCAACCCCAACCTCTCACAACTCGACCTTACCAGCAACAAGATGCTGGAAAACCTCGTTTGCTCAGAATGTAATATCAGCTCACTCCTCATTCAGGGGCTCAACAAACTGAAGACCATCAACTGCTCGAACAATGCGCTGACCTACGTCAACCTTTCCACCAACACCGCGTTGGAGAGCCTCAACGTCGAAAACAACGCGCTGAACTCTATCAACGTCGCCAACTGCACCAATCTGATTTTTCTCAACTGTGCCAGAAACAATCTCACCACCCTCACCGCGGAATACCTCCCGAAACTGCAAACCCTCAGTTGCCATGACTGCACATCGCTGAAAACCCTCAAGTGCAGGTACAATGCGCTGACAGAACTCGATATTACCGGGTGTGCAAATCTTGAGACCTTACAATGCGGAACCAACAAATTCACAACCCTCGAAATCAACGGGTTCTCCAAGCTGAACATACTCGACTGCTCGGCATGCAATTTGCTCACATCGCTTAATTGCAGCAACAACGCCCTGACGGAGCTTTACGTTTCAGAATGTAATGAACTCGCCACCATCAACTGCAATTTTAACAAATTCACCACCCTCAGAATCAACAACTTGCCAAGCCTCTATGAACTTCGCTGCGCCAACGCCTACCTGGAAACCCTCGACTGTCGCTACAACACGTTAGATGATATTTATTTAACGAATTCTTCGTTAGAGGGATATTCTTTAAAAAATCTATACCTCGGTGGTAATGATTTCTATAGTTTATCATTAACTTCCGAAGTATTTGAAACAGTGGAGACACTTGACGTAAGCAATAGCATGCGATTGGAATATTTAACTATCGAAGATTTTAATTCTCTTCAGAACCTTAACGTGTCTGGATGCCCCAATATGGAAGTAATAGCAATTACAAATACGTCTCTCACTTCGCTCGATGTGTCGGGTTTATCCAATCTACGGAAATTAACTTGTAATGATAATCATCTCGAAACACTCAACATGTCAGGATGTACAGAATTGACTGTGTTGAATTGTGAAAACAACTCGCTCACCACGCTCGATGTATCCGGGTTAAACTATCTTAATGATTTTAATTGTAATGATAACTCGCTCAACTCGCTCGATGTATCCGGGTTAGACAATCTTTATTATTTATATTGTAACAACAACTCGCTCAACTCACTCAATCTGCAGGACAACTCAAATTTACGAAAATTATACTGTTCAAATAATTCCCTCAATTCGCTCAATCTGACCGATTGCAATTATTTAGGATATCTATATTGTAATAATAATCAAATCAATTCTCTCAATTTACCAACGGGCCATTTAGTAGAATTTGATTGTAGCTATAATTCGCTCACCTCGCTCAACCTTTCAGGAATGCTCATTGAACGTTTGGTTTGCAACAACAACAAGCTGACATCCCTCACCATCCCATCGGAATCAACAAAATATTTGGAATGCCAGAACAACCGGCTCACCTCGCTGACATTGCCGAGCAACAATCTGCTCTTAACTTTGAAATGCTATGGCAACCGCCTTCAAGGACAGGCGATGAACAACCTGTTCAATGCACTCTGTGTGAACATTGAACCAAGCGGTTGGGATGTGTTTTTGAACCAATACTGCCTCTACGCCCTCAACCTCGGCGACCCCAATGAGCAGAACATCGTCACCCAGTACAACATTAACACGTCATCATCGAAAGGATGGCATGTCTTATATACCACGAACGGCGAGAACTGGTCAACCTATTACCCCACTCCCGTTCCAACAGGTGTGAACGCCGCGGAAACGCAAACCTCCGACGCCCCGGAATACAACCTCAGCGGACAACGAGTGAACAACGCATACAAGGGCATCGTCATTCAGAACGGGAGAAAAATAAAGAAATAAACGCCCGGAAATTACCATAGCAGCTGATAAACGACCAATTAAGCCAATTAGGAGCCGATAAGGAGCTGACGCTATAGGAGCCGACGCTTCCAAGCGTCGGAGTATATAAGAGCCGACACAATAGGAGCCGACGCTTCCGAGCGTCGGGGTATATATTTATTAGTTAGCTCCGACGCGATAGGAGCCGACGCTTCCAAGCGTCGGGGTATATATTTATTAGTTAGGTCCGACGCTCGGAGGCGTCGGCTCCTATCGCGTCGGCTCCTATTGCGTCGGCTCCTACTCGGTTCCAAAGTGTCGGCTTTTATAATCCCTTCGGAGTAACAAAAAAAAGATTACCGCGCCGCTTCATTAGTAGCCGCTTCCTTCGAAGTCTAAAAAGTCCGTCTAATAAGTAATCAACCATCAGTCCAGACCGCAAACGACTCCAGTCCAAACCGCAAACGACTCCAGTCCAAACCGCAAACGACTCCAGTCCTATTTTAAGGCGACTTAAAGTAGGACTGAGTTTTTTATATGCCAAAGCGTTGTTAATTACTCCGTTATATATGTTTTAGCCAGGCATCGTATGAGCCGTCGCCTTTCGACCTGCTTTTTTAGGCCCCGACACCTTAAGGGCCGACGCTTAGGAGCCGACGCTTCCAAGCGTCGGAGTAACTAAAAAAACCGCCGTTTGGAAGCCTAAATATAAAGTTACTCAACTTTCTCAAGTTGATGTAGTTCAGGAGTTACAGAAGTTACAGGAGTTCAGACAATACTTCCGCCTCTGCAAACTGACGAAAAGGGAGTCTTTAGAACTATTGTCTGAACTCCTGTAACTTCTGAACTCCTGTAACTCCAAGAAGTAGAGAAACTTGAATAAAGTTACCCCGACGCTCGGAGGCATCGGCTCCTAATCGGTTCCGAAACGTCGGCTCTAAACTTTCGTCTAAACTCCTAAACTCCCAAACTCCTAAACTCCGAAAAACAAATAGCCCCCCGCCCCCTGTCAAAAAAAGTGCTAAATGTTTGGAAGTTCCAAGAAATTGACGTACCTTTGCAAAGATTTTTTAGCCGCAATGGTGGAATTGGTAGACACGAGGGACTTAAAATCCCTTGGCCAGTGATGGCCGTGCGGGTTCGAGTCCCGCTCGCGGCACCTGCTAAAAAACAATATATTGTATATCACATTATGCGCAAAAATCTTATTTTATTCGCTTCGGCCATCGCCATGATGGCCATGACGTCGTGTTCGTCAAAGCTCGGAGCATTGTCGGCCGACAACTTCAACGTAGTTCCTAACCCTCTGGAGTCTGACGCCGGACAGGTGCCCGCAACCATCAACGGCAAGTTCCCCGAAAAGTACATGAAAAAGAAGGCCGTGGTGAACGTCACGCCCGAGCTGCGCACCAGCACCGGAGAGGTGTTCCGCGGACAGCCCGCCACTTTCCAGGGAGAAAAGGTGCAGGGCAACGACCAGACCATCTCGTACAAGGTCGGCGGCAACTACACCATGCGTTCCAACTTCGCCTACCAGCCCTCCATGCAGCAGAGCGAGCTCTGGCTCACCTTCGACGCACGCGTGGGCAACAAGAGCGTGAACGTGCCGGCGGTGAAAGTGGCCAACGGCGTGATTTCCACCAGCGAGCTCTACAAGAACCTGCTCTCGTCAACAGGCGCCTGCCTGGCCACCGACAACTTCCAGCAGATGGTGGCACAGAAGCAGGAGGCTCAGATTAAGTTCCTGGTCAACCAGGCCAACATCCGCCAGAGCGAGCTGAAGACCAACTCCATCTCGGAATTTGTCAACCTGCTCAAGAAAATCAACCGCGAGAGCGAAAAGCTCGCCATCAAGAACGTCGAGGTGCTCGGCTTCGCATCGCCCGAGGGCAGCTACGACTTCAACGACCGCCTGGCCAACAAGCGCCAGGACGTGGCCGCCGACTATGTGGACAAGCAGCTCAAGGACAACAAGCTCAGCAGCGAAATCGACACCCGCTACACCGCTGAGGACTGGGACGGCTTCCAGCAGCTGGTGCAGGCCAGCAACATCCAGGACAAGGATGTCATCCTGCGCGTGCTCTCCATGTATAAGGATCCCGAGGAAAGGGAGCGCCAAATCCGCAACATGTCGGAAGGCTACCGCGAGCTGGCCGAAGGCATCCTGCCCGAACTGCGCCGCAGCCGCCTCATCGTGAACTACAACGTCATCGGCCGTTCCAACGACCAGATTATGCAGCAGTTCAACGACGACGCCTCGCAGCTCTCGGTGGAGGAACTCCTCTATGCCGCCACGCTGACCGACAACAACGGCCAGAAAGAGAAAATCTACCAGAAGACCGCACAGCTCTATCCCAACGACGTGCGCGCACTGAACAACCTGGCCGTGCTGGCCTTCAACAACGGCAACAGCAACGCCGCCCAGAACTTCCTCTCGCAGGCACTCAGGGTGATGAGCAACTCGCCCGAGGCCAACGCCAACCTGGGACTCATCGCCTTGCAGAATGGCGACGTGGCAACGGCTGAGAACTACATCGCAAAGGCCGTGGGAGCCAACGGACTGGACAACGTGCTCGGCGCACTCAACATTGCCAAGGGCAACTACCAGCAGGCTGCCGCCAACCTGAAGAACGACTACACCAACCTGGCTGCACTGGCCGAAATCCTTAACAAGAACTACGCTTCGGCAGAGGTCATCCTCGACGGCGTGAAAAACAAGGACGCCATGACCAGCTACCTGCAGGCCATCAACTTCGCACGCCAGGGCAACGTGGCTCCCGCCGCCCAGGCCCTGCAGCAGGCACTCAGGCTCAATCCCAACCTTGCCAACTACGCCGCTCAGGACCTTGAGCTGGCCAAAGTGAGCAAGTAATAAAGGCAACAGGGGAAACATCTTCAACGCCATCATGAGGAAAATTCTCTCCCTGTTCATCATCACCCTGGTTCTGGCTTCGTGCGGAACATCCGGAAACCGGTTTAAGGTCAAAGGACGGTTCCTCAACCTGAACCAGGGTGAGTTCTATGTCTATAGCCTCGACGGACTGATCGACGGCATGGACACCATCAAGGTGACGGGAGGACGGTTCTCTTACTCCGTGGACTGCACAAGGCCGGGGGTGCTCATGATTGTGTTTCCCAACTTCTCGGAACAGCCCATCTTCGCCCAGCCGAAAACCACCGTGGAGATGAAGGCCGACGCCTCGCACCTCAAGGAAATGACCGTGGAGGGAACCGACGACAACAAGCTGATGACGGCGTTCAGGAAAACCATTGCCGACGCATCGCCGCCACAGGCCGCAAAAGCCGCCGAAGACTTCATCGGAGAACACCCGGAGTCGCCGGTGAGCACATTCCTCCTGAGGCGGTATTTCGTGCAAACCGCCAACCCCGACTACGGAAAAGCCCTGCAGCTGGCCACAAAAATGATGGACAAGCAGCCCAAGAACGGACAGCTGGCAAGGCTGAAAAAGGAACTGGAAACGCTCCGCGTGGCCAGGACGGGCATGCAGATTCCTGCCTTCTCGGCAACCGACGTGAAGGGCAGGCGGCTCACCAGCAACGACTTGCACGGAAAGGTCGCCGTCATCAACGTGTGGGCAACGTGGAGCTTTGAAAGCCAGGACAACCAGAGAAGACTCAAGGTGCTGAAAAACAAACACGGGCAGAAACTCGCCGTGCTCGGCATCTGCATAGACCCCAGCAAGAAGGAGTGCATGAGATTCATGAAAAACGACTCGCTGCCCTGGCCCACCGTGTGCGACGAAATGGTTTTCGACAGCCCGCTTTTAAAGAAAATCGGCGTGAAGTCCATGCCCGACAACATCATCATGGACACCAGCGGAAAGGTGGTGGCAAGAGGCCTGAAACCCAACGACCTGAGAGACAAACTGGAGCAAATGCTCAAATAACCTCCACGCCCGCACTTTTCCCCTTTTCCTTACTTTTGTCACCTGTGCCACAACATTGTTGCGGCCACCACCCCACAAAACCGCACCTTTTAATAAGTTTTAAGAGCATTTTTTCTCTTTTTCGGCTTTTTTTTCCTTACTTTGCCTTCTCAATCTTTACCAAAGCGGAAAGAAAAGCAAAAAATGATAGTCAAAACCTTTAGCGCAGCAGTGATGGGGCTCGAGGCAACCACCATCACCATAGAAGTGAACCTTGCAAAGGGAGTGATGTTCAAGCTGTCGGGGCTCGCCGACACAGCTGTCAAGGAAAGCTATGACCGCATCTGTGCGGCACTGCCCAACGTGGGCTTCCGGACACCGCTGGCAAGCCTGACCATCAACCTCTCGCCGGCTGACATGAAAAAGGAGGGCACGGCGTTCGACCTGCCCATCGCCATCGGAATACTGGCCGCCGACGAGAAAATAGAAAACAGCCGGCTACACGAATACATGCTCGTGGGAGAACTCGGACTCGACGGGAAACTGAAGCCCGTCAGGGCCGTGCTGCCCATCGCCATCAGGGCAAGGAAAGAGAAATTCAAGGGACTCATCGTGCCCAAAGACAACATCCGCGAGGCCGCCGTGGTCAACCACCTCGACGTGTATGGCATGGACAACCTCAGCGACGTCATCGCATTCCTCAACGGAAGCAACAACTACGAGCCCATGGTGGTGGACACCAGGAAGGAATTTTTCGCTCAGCAGTCAAGCTATGACCTCGATTTTGCCGACGTGAAAGGACAGGAAGGCGTGAAAAGGGCATTGGAAGTGGCGGCGGCAGGGTCACACAACGTCATTCTCATAGGGCCGCCGGGATCGGGAAAATCAATGATGGCCAAGCGGTTGCCGTCAATCCTCCCTCCCCTGTCGCTGGCCGAAAGCCTGGAAACAACACAAGTTCACTCCGTGGCCGGGAAACTCGGGAAAAACGTGTCGCTCATCTCACAAAGGCCGTTCAGAAGCCCGCACCACACCATTTCGCAAATCGCCATGACCGGAGGCACCACGAAGGCCATGCCCGGCGAGGTGTCGCTCGCACACAACGGCATCCTTTTTCTCGACGAGCTCCCCGAGTTTTCCAAGACAACGCTCGAAGTGCTAAGGCAACCCCTCGAAGACCGGAAAATCACCATCTCAAGGGCCAATTACACGGTGGAATATCCCTGCTCGTTTATGTTCGTGGCATCCATGAACCCCTGTCCCTGTGGCTATTACGGCGACCCCACCCACCATTGCGTCTGCTCCCCGGGCCAAATCACCCGCTACCTTTCCAAAATCTCCGGCCCCCTGCTCGACCGCATCGACATTCATTGCGAAGTGCCCGTGGTACCGTTCAAGGACCTTTCGCAGATGTCACCCGGGGAGCCGTCGTCGGCCATCCGCGAGCGAGTCCTGAAGGCCCGGCAGATGCAGGAGGAACGCTTCAAGCCCTACAAGGGCATCTACGCCAATGCACAAATGAGCGAGCGAATGCTCCACCAATTCGCAGAGCCCGACGCCGCCAGCCTCGACATGCTTCGCACGGCCATGGAGCACCTCAAGCTCTCTGCCCGCGCCTACAGCCGCATCCTCAAGGTGGCCCGCACCATCGCCGACCTCGCCGGCAGCGAAAAGGTTCAGAGCCAACACATCGCCGAGGCTATCGGATACCGAAACCTTGACCGAGGCGACTGGGCGGAAAGAGGGATATAAATTGTTCTACAAATATAAAAAAATAAGTACTAATGTAATAGGACATGACCAACGAAATACAATTCATACTATACCATCTGCCTGATGAGGAGGGCAAGGTACAGGTTGTCATCAAGGACGAGACAATATGGGCTACGCAGAAAGCGATTGCTCAGCTATTTGGTATTGACAAATCGGGAGTCAGTCGCCATATCGCCAATATATTCAAGGATGGTGAGCTACAACAAGAAACGACGGTTGCAAAAATTGCAACTGTCGTAAACAGAGGTATAAGAGGTGAGGTTAAGGAACAAGTCGACTTTTACAATCTTGACATGATTATTGCCGTTGGCTATCGTGTGTCATCTGCTAGAGCCACAAAGTTCCGTCAATGGGCGACCAAAATTCTGAATGAGTATATCAAGAAAGGGTTTGTTATTGATGAAGAACGACTAAAGCAGGGAACGGCAGTGTTTGGAAAAGACTATTTCCGTGAGTTGCTGGAAAAGGTACGCAGCATCCGTGCCAGTGAACGGCGTATCTGGCAACAGATAACTGACATCTATGCGGAATGCTCGTTTGACTATGACCGCAAATCACCCACGACACGTGAGTTCTATCAGATGGTGCAGAACCGATTCCACTATGCTATCACAGGACAGACAGCTCCGGAGATTATCTATACCCGTGCCGACCATACCAAAGACCACATGGGATTACAGACGTGGAAGAATGCCCCTGAAGGCCGAGTACTGCTAAGTGATGCCAAGATTGCCAAGAACTATTTGCCTGAGGTTGAGATTCGTCGGTTGGAGCGTGCTGTATCTGGTTATTTCGATTACATAGAAGACTTGATAGAACGCGAGAATGCTTTCAGTATGGAACAGTTCGCTGCTTCGGTCAATGAGTTTCTAACCTTCCGTCGTTATGCCCTTTTTCCAGACAAAGGAAAGATAACTCGTGAAGAAGCCGACCAAAAGGCGGAAGAGGAATACAAGTTGTTTAATCCCACTCAAAAGATTGACTCTGATTTCGACAAACAGATTCGTGGATTGTTTGACGACAAAGAAGTTTAACATGGCTGAAATTAACAAACGGAAAGTGGCCCCTAAAATCCTCGACCGTATCGACATTCATTGCGAAGTGCCCGTGGTACCGTTCAAGGACCTTTCGCAGATGTCGGCTGGGGAGCCGTCGTCGGCCATCCGAGAGCGAGTCCTGAAGGCCCGGCAGATGCAGGAGGAACGCTTCAAGCCCTACAAGGGCATCTACGCCAATGCACAAATGAGCGAGCGAATGCTCCACCAGTTCGCAGAGCCCGACGCCGCCAGCCTCGACATGCTCCGCACGGCCATGGAGCACCTCAAGCTCTCTGCCCGCGCCTACAGCCGCATCCTCAAGGTGGCCCGCACCATCGCCGACCTCGCCGGCAGCGAAAAGGTTCAGAGCCAACACATCGCCGAGGCCATCGGCTATCGCAACCTTGACCGAGGTGATTGGGCGGAGAGGGGTGTATAGTATATTTGCAAACTAGAGGGAAAAAATAGAAAGTATGACAAAGTTCAATCAGATAAAGCTTTTTGAAGAGAAGAAGGTTCGCGCCGTGTATGACGACGCGGAAGAGAAGTGGTACTTTTCGATAGTGGATGTTTGTGGAGTGCTTACGGAAAGTAAGGATGCCACAGCGTATTGGCGCAAGCTGAAACAAAGGCTTAAAGAAGAGGGAAATGAAACCGTGACAAATTGTCACGCTTTGAAACTTCAAGCGGCTGACGGCAAGATGAGAAAGACGGATATGGCTGATACTGAGCAACTTTTCCGACTGATTCAATCCATTCCGTCACCAAAGGCTGAACCCTTTAAACAATGGATGGCTCAGGTGGCAGCGCAGCGACTTGACCAGATGCAAGACCCAGAGTTAGGTATTCAGCAGACACTGGCAGACTACAAGCGTTTGGGCTATTCGGATAACTGGATTAACCAGCGTCTGAAGTCCATAGAGATTCGCAAGGACCTGACTGATGAATGGAAACGGCGTGGACTGGAAGAAGGTGTGCAGTTTGCAACACTGACCGACATCATCTATCACACTTGGGCTGGCATGACTGCACGTGAATACAAGAAGTTCAAGGGGCTGAAGAAAGAGAACCTGCGCGACAATATGACCAACCGCGAACTGGTGATGAACATGCTTGCAGAACTTTCCACCAAGGAAATCTCCGAGAGTCAGAATCCAGAAACGTTCGGCGACCATGGCCGTCGATGGCTGGGGGTAAGTTGAAGAAACAAGACGAAGGGTGGTTTTGTTTTGTCAAGATTTTTCATGGGATTTTTGTTTTCAGAAATAGTTTGACGGCAAATTGAGGGGAGAGATCTTGAAGATTGAGGGGGGAAATCTTGAAGATTTCTCCCCGAAATTTGCGGTCAAACTCCAGGCGGTTTACAAAGTATTGAATTTCAATGCTTTACGAAACAGGTGCAAAATTGATGATTTTGTCAAGATTTTTTACCAATTTTTATCCATGCTGATACCTCGCGTGGGGACATACTTTATGGATGTCCGAAAAACAACTGGGATTAGCTTTCATACTGAGGCGGGCGGACATACATGAAGTATGGCCCTACTGCGGCTTGATGTTTTCGGGGAGGGGGGCGGACATACATGAAGTATGACTCGACTTGGTGTTTTCGGGGAGGCGGGCGGACATACATGAAGTATGACTCGACTTGGTGTTTTCGGGGAGGCGGGCGGACATACATGAAGTATGTCCCTACTTGGTTTATTCGGGGAGGCGAGTGGACTTGGTATTTTCGGGGGATGCTATTTTTCGCGGAACTCCTTGGGAGTGGTGCCGATGATGCGCTTGAAATACTTGCTGAAGAATGAGGGGTTGGGGAAATGGAGGTCGTCGGCAATCTGGGCCACCGTCTTGTCGGTGTGCATCAGCTCCACCTTGATGCGTGTGATGAGTGCGCGGTCAATCCATTCCTTGGCCGTCATGCCGCTGGTCTGTCGTATGACGGTGCTGAGATAACGCTCTGTAAGGCAGAGCCTTTCGGCGTAATAACCTATTTGGTGGTGTTGGTGGCAATGCTGGTTGACCAGCTGGAGAAATCGGTCGAAGATGGTTTGCCCGGGCGAGCGTGTGGCCGACTGCTGTTCGGCGTGGCGGCGATAGAGTGCGTCGTAATGGTGCATCATGGCGGCCACGAGTGCCGAGGCCACCGGTCGGTGGTAGTCGGGCTGGCGGACCAGTTGCCAGAGCACCTCAAAAATCTGCCGTGCCGTCATCAGGTCGTCCTCGCCCACGGTCAGCTGGAAGTCGCGCACCTGCCCGTTGAATGCCGGGGGCATCTGCCCGGGTGCGAAGGGCATGGGGAAGTCGGCAAAGAGTGCAAAGCCGAAGAGTTCGAGGTCGTCGGAATAACTGATGGGGTTGATGATGGTTCCCGGTCCAAGGTAAACCAGCGTTCCGGCGCCGATGTGCCGGTCCACGAGGTTGAAGTTCACCCTTCCCTCGCCCCCTACGACAAACCCCAGCCGGTGGTCGTTGATGATGAAAGGCGGCTTTTGCTGAATGAGCATCCTGAACACCTGCGCATGGCCGTGAAGGATGCCTATCTCGTCGCTGAAGAAGGCGTGCTCGCGAATTTGTTCGATGTGCGACTTGAAGATATCTCTCATCCTCCACTTGTCCATCAATTTGGGCTGTTTATCCATTTTCTCGCTTTTTTTGCTTGCAAAGATAATCATTTTGGGCCTATCCATGACGTTTTTATGAAGAAATCGAACAAAAAGAACATTTCTTTCTTGCAAAGGATAGCGTAAAGCTCAAGAATTTGTCCTACTTTTGCAACAAGTTTTGAAAGCAACGACTATGCGAGGAATTTTTTTAGGACTTTTGCTGCTATCGTCGCCGGCCTTTGGCCAGACGATTGACGAGTGCCGCCAGGCGGCCGTCAGCAACTATCCGCTCATACGCCATTACGGTCTGATAGAGAAGACCACGTCGCTCACGGTGAGCAACCTTGAGAAGCAATGGCTTCCGCAGGTGTCGGCGCAAGCGCAGGCCACCTACCAGAGCGACGTGATGTCGTGGCCGGAACAGATGCAGACCATGCTTTCCGGCCTGGGTCTCGAGCTCGACGGGCTGAAGAAAGACCAGTACCGGGTGGGCGTTGACGTTCAGCAGACGATTTACGACGGCGGCGCCATCAAGAGCCGGCAGGAAATAGCCGAAAGGCAGGGCGAGGTGGAAACGGCCCAGAACGATGCGAAAATATATGGTGTCCACCAGCGGGTCAACGAAATGTACTTCGGCCTGTTGCTGGTGGAAGAGCAAATCCGCCTGAACAGGGACTTGCAAGAACTTCTGGGAGCCAACGAAAAGAAGCTGGCGGCCATGCTGAAAGGTGGCACGGCGTCCGAGAGCGACTACCTGAACGTGAAGGCAGAGCGGTTGAACGCGGCGCAACAACTGACCAGCCTGGAGGCGCAACGGTCCACGCTGGCAAGGTTGCTATCGGCGTTTTGCGGCATTGAGGTGACGTCGCCCACGAAGCCCTCGGCCGGCGCGGCCTCCTTGCCGGAAGAGGGGGTGCATCCCGAACTCAGGGCCATCGATGCACAACTGAGGCTTGCCGATGCGCAGGAAAAGGCGCTCGACGCCGCCCTGAAGCCGAAGGTAGGCCTCTTCGCCCAGGGTTACTACGGCTACCCGGGCTACAATATGTTTGACGACATGATGCGTCACCGGTGGTCGCTCAACGGCATGGTCGGCGCGCGGGTGTCGTGGAACATCGGTGCCCTCTACACGCGGAAGAACGACAAGGCGAAGATACAGCTGCAGCGCGATGCGGCGGAGACCTCGCGCGACGTGTTCCTGTTCAACAACAACCTGGAGCAGATTCAGCTCGATGAGAACATCAGCCGCTATCGCAAGCTGATGGCCGACGACGAGGAGATAATCTCCTTGCGCAGCCGCATACGGAAGGCGGCGGAGTCGAAACTCTCGCACGGCATCATCGACGTGAACGACCTGGTGAAGGAAATCAACGGCGAGAACGCCGCCCGCGTGCAGCGGTCGATTCATGAAATCCAGATGCTGAAAGAGATTTATGACTTGAAATATGTGGGAAAGAGGTGAAGATTTGGAGTTTAGGAGTTTAGGAGTTTAGACAATAGTTTGGAAGCTCCCTCTTCGACCTCTGGAATGGATTTAAACTATTGTCTAAACTCCTAGACTCCTAAACTCCTAAACTCCTTCAACATACAATAACAATAATAAAAAACGCGATATGAAAAAGTTTTTGGCAATGGCGGGCACGGCACTGATGCTGGTGGCCTGCGGCGAAAAAGAAAAGGAATATGATGCCACCGGCGTGTTCGAGGCCACGGAAACCACCGTGTTTGCCGAACAAACGGGGACGTTGACGAAGTTCGACGTCGTGGAGGGCGAAGTTGTTGCCCAGCACAAGGAAGTGGGGCTGACCGACACCACGCAGCTATGGCTGAAAATCCGTCAGGCGGGAGCCACGAAAAGCGTTTATCAGAGCCAGAAGCCCGACATGGAGAAGCAGATTGCGGCCACGCGGCAACAACTGGCGAAAGCCCGCCAGGAGCGGCAACGCTATGAGGAGCTGGTGGCCGACGGTGCCGCTCCGCGCAAGATGCTCGACGATGCCGCCAGCCAGGTGAGCGTGCTTCAAAAGCAACTGGAGGCGCAGATTTCGGCCCTCGACACGCAACTTCGTACGCTCAACTCGCAACAATCGTCGGTGGACGTGCAGGTGAGCCAGTTGCGCGACCAGCTTCGCAAATGCCACATCTATGCGCCCATCACGGGGACGGTGCTTGAAAAATATGTTGAGCAGGGGGAGTTTGTGTCCACCGGAAAGCCGTTGTTCAAGATGGCCGACACGGAGAACATGTTCATTCGGGCATACGTCACCTCGGCGCAATTACAAAACATCAAGGTTGGCCAAAAGGCGACAGTTTTTGCCGACTACGGCGACGGCCAGAAGAAAGAATACGCGGGCACGGTGACGTGGATTTCCAGCCGCTCGGAGTTCACGCCGAAGACCATCCTCACCGACGATGAGCGGGCAGACCTCGTGTATGCGCTGAAGGTTGCCGTGAAAAGCGACGGATATATAAAAATCGGGATGTACGGCGAAGTGAAGTTCAACTAAACGCTGGTTTTAACCACGGAAACCGTGTGTTTATAACCACGGAAGAACACGGACTGGCACGGATTTCAAGACGATACGCGGTTTGTATTGTATTACCACGGAAAAACACGGACTGGCACGGATTTTTCTTTTTCCGTGTCAGTCCGTGTTCTTCCGTGGTTAAAAAAAGTGTAAGTCCGTGTCTTCCGTGGTTAAAACAATCAGTGCTATTCCGTGGAAAACTGCGGTTTACCTTTTCAGTTTTTTCTCCCCTCCTATGATATTGATGCCGCGTTGCGGGGAGTCGAGGCGCTGGCCCTGAAGGTTGAAGATAGCTGCTGAGTGGCCGTTGGCCGATTGTTGAACGGCTTCCACGGCGGTGTCGTCATCGACGATGGCCTCATATTCGGCCATGGCCTCGGCAAAGCGTGCGTCAAGGTCGGACAGGCGGTAGAGGCCGTCGCTATTGGCCGTCAGCCCGTTGACGGCCACCGATTTCACCATCGGCGGCACATCGAGCGAGAGCAGTGTGCGCCCCTGAAGCTGGTCAACGGCCTGATAGACCAGGTTGACGGCCACAAAGTCCTCGGTGCCGTCGCTCCATTTCTCAAACACTAATTTTGAGCCGATGGGCGTATGGATTTCCAATGCCCGCTCCGTTTCGGGGAACACCAGTCCGAGAGCTGCTCCGATGCTGGCCAGGTTGGAATCGTGGCCGCAGAGGAACATGAACTTGCGGTCCTTGCGTTGCAACTCCTCACGGATGCGGCTCACCAAAGGATAAGCCAGGTTGACGGCGGCGGAATGGGCGGTGAAAAGCAGCCCGTCATAAACCGCCTTGACGGCGCAGATGCTACGCCATTGCTCCATGGTCAGCTCGTGTCCGAAAGCCGTCATGCTCTCGGTTTCGTAGCATTGAAGCACGAGAGCGTCGGCCACGCTATTGGCCAGCGTATAGCCGCCCGTCATCCGCAACTCATCGCCTTTCTCTATCTTGAATTGCGTGTCGTTGAACCAAAAGTGCGTGGTGTCGCCCTGAAGGGCAGCGGGTGAATGGGCCATGTCGAGCACCTCCTCCATCAGGTCGAGGGCGGGTTGCTGGGCGGCCATCCACGCTTGCGGCCCACCGTGCAAGGTCTGCAAATCGGCCAATACCTGCTGGCGGTAGGCATCGTTCATTTTTGTGAACTTCGGGGTGAACACGGGGTCCATCTTGTCCTCGTCGTATTTGTGCGTGATTTCCACGTTGGCGAAGGGCAGGAATCCGGCAGAGAAATACTTGGCCGTGGCAAAGGTGCGCTGGCGCGAATTGGCGTAGAAAAGCACCTCGTCGCCCTCGGGACGGTAATTGTCGGGAAGCAGGCCCTCTTCAACCACCCATTTTCGGAAGAACTGCCCCATTTCCGTTTCGAGCACCCCTCCGCGCAACGACAACTGGCTGCCGGGCGACGACCAGTGGAACCACTCGTAGGGCGTCACGCGCTGATAGGCGGCACCGCCCGACGACAACGGAGAGCGAATGTTGTGGCGGCTCATCACCACCACCTCTTTCAATTCATACTTCGCATGGAAGTCGTCCGAGCGTTGCGTCTGTGCCCAGGTGCCCGTGCCGCAAAGAAGAAGGATGGCGGCAATCATCCACATCGGTTTCATTTTCATAACTATCCGGTTTTTCTTTACATGATTTCGGGTGCAAAAATAGCAATAATAACTGAATATTGCGAGCGTTGGAAGCTGAAAATACGTTTCTTATGGAAAAAAACGACGTATTCATCCTCAACGAGCTGCCTTTGCATGAACTTGGTCAATCCATAAGGTGTCAAAGTGCGCCGGTCCGAAATCACCACTAATGATACAAAAAGAACATATTTTCAGCGATAAGGATAGCTGTCGTTTGGCAGATTATGCGTAACTTTGCGACTGAATTCATACAAATAGGACATGAACGCTATTGAGGTGAACACCGTGAGCAAGAGCTACGGCCGCGTGAAGGCCCTCAGCCGGGTGTCTTTCACCGTCGGCCGCGGCGAAATCTTCGGGCTCATCGGTCCCGACGGCTCGGGAAAGACGTCGCTTTTCCGCATCCTATGCACGTTGCTTTTGCCCGACGAGGGAACGGCGACCGTTGACGGCCTCGACGTGGTGAAGCAGATGAAGGCCATCCGCCGCCGCGTGGGTTACATGCCCGGCAGCTTTTCGCTCTATCAGGACCTGACGGTGGAAGAGAACTTGAAATTCTTTGCCACCCTCTTCGGCACCACCGTCGCCGAGGGCTACGACAACATCAAGGCCATTTATTCGCAAATAGAGCGGTTCAAGGACCGCAAGGCGGGCGCCCTCTCGGGCGGCATGAAGCAGAAACTGGCCCTTAGTTGTGCGCTGGTCCACAAGCCCAGCGTGCTCTTCCTCGACGAGCCGACCACGGGCGTGGACCCCGTCAGCCGCAAGGAGTTTTGGGACATGCTGGCCATGCTCAGGGAACGAGGCATCACCATCGTGGCCTCAACGCCCTATCTCGACGAGGTGAGGCGTTGCGACCGCGTGGCTTTCCTTAGCGAAGGCGTGGTGCAGGGCATCGACACGCCCGAAGTGATACTTTCGCGGTTTGCCGACATCTTCAACCCGCCGCCGCCCTCGGGCATGGCCGCCGTTGGCGAGGCCTCCCCCACCCCGCCGACCGTCATCGAGGTGTCGCATCTGGTGAAGGCTTTCGGCAATTTCCGCGCCGTTGACGACATCAGCTTCTCGGTGAAGCGCGGCGAAATCTTTGGCTTCCTCGGCGCCAACGGTGCCGGCAAGACCACGGCCATGCACATGCTGACCGGCCTGAACCAGCCCACCGGCGGCACGGGCACCGTGGCCGGTTTCGACATTCGCACACAACACGAGCAGATAAAGAAACACATTGGCTACATGTCGCAGAAATTCTCTCTGTATGAGGACCTTACCGTTGCCGAGAACATACGGCTCTTTGCCGGCATCTACGGCATGAAGGGCAAGGAAATCAAGGAAAAAACGCGGAAAATGCTCCGCCAACTGAAGTTCGAGGACCATGCCAACGACATCGTGGGCTCCCTCCCGCTGGGGTGGAAACAAAAGCTGGCCTTCTCGGTGGCCATCTTCCACGAGCCGGCCATCGTGTTCCTCGACGAGCCCACGGGCGGCGTGGACCCCGCCACGCGCCGCCAGTTCTGGGAACTCATCTATGAGGCCGCCGGGCGGGGCATCACCGTCTTCGTCACCACCCATTACATGGACGAGGCCGAATATTGCGACCGCATCTCAATCATGGTTGACGGGAAAATCAGCGCCATCGGCACCCCCGGAGAACTGAAACAACGCTTTCACCAGCCCGACATGGACCATGTGTTCACCTACCTGGCGCGCGAAGCCAAAAGAGGAGATTAAGCGTATGAGGAGTTTTTCATCGTTCATCATCAAAGAGGCCCTTCACATCCTGCGCGACAAGCGCACGATGCTCATTCTCTTCGGCATGCCCGTGGTGCTGATGCTGATTTTCGGCTTTGCCATCACCAACGACGTGAAGAACGTGCGCACCGTCATCGTGACATCGCAGATGGACCTTCACACGCAGGCCGCCTCGGAGCGACTGGCCGCCTCGGAATATTTCATCATCACGGCCACCGTGGCCACGCCGAAAGCGGCGGAACGGCTCATCCGCAACCAGCAGGCCGACATGGCCGTGGTCTTCGCGAAAGACCACTCGCTACAGTTCATCGTCGATGGCGCCGACCCCAACATGGCGCAACAATGGACCAACTACGCCACGGGCGTCGTGGCCAACATGCAGGGCGCGGGTATAACAACGAAAATGCTCTACAACCCCCGGATGAAGTCGGCCTACAACTTCGTACCGGCCATCATGGGCATGTTGCTGATGCTGGTGTGCGCCATGATGACGTCCATTTCCATCGTTCGCGAAAAGGAGCGGGGAACCATGGAGGTGCTGCTGGTGTCGCCCGTCAGGCCGCTCTTGATCATCATAGCGAAGGCCGTGCCCTACCTGGTGATTGCCTTTGCCATTCTCGTAACGATTTTGCTCATGGCGCGCTTCGTGCTCGACGTGCCCTTGCAGGGGTCGCTGGTCTGGATTTTCCTTGTCAGCACCATCTACATCCTGCTGGCCCTCTCGCTGGGATTGCTCATTTCAAACATTGCCACCAGCCAGCTCATGGCGCTCCTCATTTCGGCCATGGTGTTGCTCATGCCCATCGTGATGCTCAGCGGCATGCTGTTCCCCATTGAGTCGATGCCCAAGGTGTTGCAATGGCTGTCGGCCATCGTGCCGCCACGCTATTACATCGAGGCCATGCGCAAGCTGATGATCATGGGTGTGGGCATTGGCGAAGTGGTGCGCGAGGTGTCCATCCTCACGGGCATGACGCTCTTCCTGCTGGTCGTCTCGCTCAAGAAATTCAAGGTAAGGCTGGAGTGAAAAAGTGAAGAGTGAAGAGTGAAGAATAAGGCCCCCCTCTAATCCCCCCTTGGGGGGAAGACGTACGGACCAAAGGCTCCCCTCCTTACGGGAAGGGCCGGGGGGGCTAAAAGTGAAAAGTGAAAAATGATTAAGTTCCTCATACAAAAAGAGTTTCTTCAGATACGGCGCAACGGTTTCCTGCCCCGTCTCATTCTTGTGTTCCCCATTGCCATCATGTGCGTCATGCCGTGGGTGATGAACCAGGAGGTGAAGAACATCCGCGTCGATGTGGTGGACAACGACCGCTCCGTGCGCTCCCAACAACTGGTGCATAGCATCGAGGCCTCCAACTATTTCATCTTCAACGGCCAGCGGCCCACCTACCGTATGGCGCTGAAAGACATCGAGACCTCGAAGGCCGACATGGTGCTGGTCATCAAGGAGGGCTTCGGCAAAGGCGCCGCAAGCCCCGTTCTTATTGCCGCCAACGCGGTGAACGGCACCAAGGGCTCCATCGGCGCCGCCTATCTGTCGCAGATTGTGGGGACCCACGTCCCGCTTGTTGCAATGCCGTCGCAACCCTCCGTCCTCTTTCTCTACAACAAGCACCTCAACTACAAGGTTTTCATGATTCCCGCCCTCTTCGCCATCCTGATAATGTTGATGACTGGCTTCCTTCCGGCGCTGAACATTGTGGGCGAGAAAGAAACAGGCACCATCGAGCAGATAAACGTCACCCCCGTGCCGAAATGGGCGTTTATCCTGGCCAAGCTCATTCCCTACTGGCTGATTGCCCTCTTCCTGATAACCGTATGCCTGGGGTTGTCGTGGCTGGTCTATGGCATCACCTGCCAGGGCAACCTGTTGCTGGTCTATCTCTTGGCCATGCTCCTGGCACTCTTTTTCAGCAGCCTGGGACTGATTATCTCCAACTATAGCGACACCATGCAACAGGCCATCTTCGTGATGTGGTTCTTCGTGGTCTGCCTGATGCTCCTTTCGGGATTGTTCACTCCCACGCGCTCAATGCCCCACCTGGCTTATCTCACCACCTACGTCAACCCCATGCACTATTTCATTGATGCCATCCGCACCGTCTTCGTGCGCGGCGGCGATTTCCAGAGCATCGCCCACCAGGCGGGGGCCCTTGCGGCCATCTCCTCGATTATGGGCCTTTGGGCGGTGGCAAGCTACAAAAAGAATTCCTGACCGCCTAACTTTTTTCTTGTGTACAATATGAAAAACCACCTGTTACCGAGTATCCTCGCGGCCACCGTGTGCGCCGTGATGCTATGCGGTTGTTCGAGCGGTCACTCACCAAAAAGCGGCACGCCGGCCCCGTCGCCGCAAAGCGATTTCCGCTTTTACACGCCCTAACCCGACGACACCCTGCCTCCTACACAACGCGACACCCTGCGGCCCGCGGCCACCCCGTCGCCGGTCGATGACTACGACGAATAAAACTTCAAAAATACAAGGTTTTTCTTTACTTCGCGGTGGATAGCGACATGGGGTAAAATTGGTAAAAAATCTTGACAAAATCGGGGGATTTTTGGAGAAAATTATAAACTGTTGAAAATCAGCAGTTTACAGAACCCTCGAAGTTTGACCGCAATTTTCAGGGAGAAATCTTCAAGATTTCCCTCCTCAATCTTCAAAATCTCTCCCCTCAATTTGCGGCCAAACTTCTTGGGGTAAGAAAAATTCATTGAAAAATCTTGACAAAAACGGTGCGAAAAATTCAAAGCCACCCTTGCGGAAAAATTTGCCGCAAGGGTGGCTTTTTGTATCAGAAGGGGATGGTCAGAAGTTGATGCCCACGTTGAGCATCAGCGCGCTGTTGCGGCAATCGTCGAAATCGTCGTCCGACACGTTGGAGAGGCCCAAGTCGTAGGTCAGGTCCAGATAAAGCATGTCGTACTGAAGTCCGCAACCCATTTTCACGCCGCCGTCGAATCGCCGGAACGAATAGGGCGAGTTGGAGAACGAGCTGTAGGCTTCCCTTTGGCCGAAATCCTTCACCTTGCCGCCCACTCCGCAGGCGAGATAACCGCCGAGGAAGGGTTGCAGGCTCAGTCCGCGGTCGATGTCAACCATGTATTTCAGCACGAGTGGAACCTCCAGGTAATCAAGGTTATAGGTAAACTTTGTGTCGCCGGCTTTTCCCTTTCCGCCCTTCTCGGTGTAGTAGAGTCCGGTCTCAAAATAGAGCGGCGCATGCCATCCCACGGCAAAGCCGGTGGCCAGTCCGACGTTGAGGCCCGATTTCACTCCGCTGCCGTTCAGGTATTTGTCGTCGCTGGTCACGGTAGAGAAAGCCGCTCCTATGCGCATTCCGGTGTAGATGTCGGCGCTATAGGGCCGCCAGTAGCCGTTGGCGGGCCGTCCGCCGCGATAGTCGAGCCGCCCCGACGCGGGGTTGTAGTAGCGGCTGCGCTTGTAGTTCTGTGCCTGAGCGGGCAGGGCCGTCACCATGGCGACCAGTGCCCAGATGATGAGTCTTTTCATATTGTTTCTCCTTCTTTCTTTGGGTAAATAAACGTTTCGCGGGAAATGCTTTTCCAGGTGCAAAGGAAAGCATTTCCCACGAAATCCGCAAGGGGTAAATTCCTAAAAATGAAGGGGGAAACCCTATGCCTCGGGGCGGGTTTTCCAAGGGGCTTTTTCAGGGCCTCCCAGGTTCTCCTAGGACTTCCTAGGATTTCCTAGGGCTTCCTAGGTTTTCCTAGGTTTTCCTAAGGCTTCCCTGGCTTTCCCAGCATCACCTGCCGCGCAAACTCCCAAATAACGATGCCGGCGGTCACCGCCACGTTCATGGAGTGCTTGGTGCCCAATTGTGGAATTTCCAGGCATCCGTCGCAGCTGTCCACCACCTCCTGGTGAACGCCTTTCACCTCGTTTCCGAGCACCACGGCATAGGTCTCCCCGCGTTGCCCTTCGGCATCGAGCCGCAAGGTGTTCAGCTTGGTGCTTCCGTGGCATTGCTCCACGGCCAACACCGTGGTGCCGCGGCTTTTCAGCTCTTCCACCGCCTGGAGGGCCGTGGGGAAATATCTCCACTCCACGCTGTCCTCGCCGCCGAGCGCCGTCTTGTGGATTTCGGGATGCGGCGGCGTGGCCGTAATGCCGCATAGGTAAAGGGCCGCGACACGAAAAGCATCGCAGGTGCGAAACACCGACCCGATGTTGTAGAGCGAGCGCACATCGTCGAGCACCACCACCAGCGGCAGTTTCTCGGCCTGGCGGAACTCGTCAACGGTGAGCCGCTCCATTTCTATGGTCCTGAGCTTCTTCATGGCTTACTGCTGCCGGGTGTCGTATGCCAGGGCATACATGCGTATCTGCTTCACCATGGCCAGCAGTCCGTTGGAACGGGTGGGCGAAAGGTGCTCGCGCAGGCCGATGTCGTCGATGAAGAACAGCTCGGCGTCGAGGATGTCGCGCGGTGTCTGCCCGCTAAACACGCGGATGAGCAGCGACACGATGCCTTTCACTATGAGTGCGTCGCTCTCGGCTTGGAAATAGAGGCGGCCCTCGCGCAGGTCGGCCTGCAGCCACACGCGGCTCTGGCAACCGTCGATGAGGTTGCTCTCCGTCTTGTATTGTTCGGGAAGGGGGGCCAGTTCGTTGCCAAGGTCGATGAGCAACTGGTATTTGTCCATCCAGTCGTCGAGGTCGGCGAACTCTTCGACAATGGCGTCTTGGGTTTCTTTAATGGTCATAAGGAATGATGGGGTTGAGTTAATATTTTAGAAATCAAGCGGTTGGCTCCAGTTTGAAGAGCTTGTCGGAAGGGCGCACCTTGGCGGGCACCTTGATGCTGACGCGGGTGCCCTGCTGGGCGGTGGCCACGGCCTGCACGTCGTCGTGGATTTCCTCTGCCGTGACATACATCGCGCCGGTCGTGGGACCGGTGATGAGCAGGCGGTCGCCCACGCTGAACGTGGTGGCCTCGACGGTGAACTCGGCCACGCCGAGCTTTGAGAAGTATTTCACGCCCTTGCCCACATAGACCTTGCGTTCGGTGGCGCACGAGCCGTATTCCTTGTTCCATTCGCCAAGCGTCTGGCCGAGGTAGTAGCCGTCCCAGAAACCGCGGTTGAAGACGCGGGCCAGCTGCTCGTCCCAGCGGTCTTTCTTCTCCTTGGTAAACGTTCCGTCCACCACGCTGGCAATGGCTTCCTTGTAGCATTTCACCACGTTATAGACGTATTCGGGGCCGCGTGCCCTGCCCTCAATCTTGAACACCCTGACGCCGCTCTCCATCATCTGGTCGATGAAGC
Source organism: Prevotella sp. (assembly GCA_017474515.1). Classification (GTDB taxonomy): domain Bacteria; phylum Bacteroidota; class Bacteroidia; order Bacteroidales; family Bacteroidaceae; genus Prevotella. Next base: position 50,211 of record JAFVHN010000030.1, read on the forward strand.
GAATGGTCTTCAGGTCCTTGGGGCTCATGATATACTTGTTGTCTATTTCAAGCTGGTGGCCCGTTTCGTTGTCGGTGACGGTATAGGAACGGCGGCATATCTGCGTGCATTCGCCGCGGTTGGCCGAGCGGTTGGCGGCATGCAGGCTCATGTAGCACTTTCCCGAAATGGCCATGCAGAGGGCACCGTGGCAAAACATCTCGATGCGCACCGGCTGGCCGCTTGGCCCGCAGATGTGCTCCTCGGTGGCCTGGCGGTGGATGGCGGACACCTGCTCCAGGGTGAGCTCGCGGGCCAGCACCACCACGTCGGCAAACTGGGCGTAGAAGCGCAGGGCCTCAATGTTCGAGATGTTGAGTTGCGTGCTCAGGTGGACTTCCATGCCCACCTGGCGGCAATAGGTCATCACGGCCACGTCGCTGGCAATGACCGCCGAGATGCCGGCCTGGCGTGCGGCGTCGATGATTTGCCGCATTTCGGGCAGGTCCTCACCGTAGATGATGGTGTTGACGGTGAGATAGGTCTTCACGCCCCGCTCCGAGCACTGCCCGGCAATGTCGCGCAGGTCGTCGATGGTGAACGGCGAGGCGGAATGTGAACGCATGTTGAGCCGCCCGATGCCGAAATAAACCGACTGTGCTCCGGCTTGCAGGGCAGCAGCCAGCGACTCGCGCGAACCCACCGGCGCCATGATTTCAAAGTCGTGGATATCGTAGTTCATGGGTGCAAATTTAGCTATTATTTTCGAGATAATGAGCCAATGGCCTAAAGAAATTGCATTTCCACCCGCCGAAGGGGCTGGCGGGCGGTCAGTCTTCCCCCGGCTTTTCAACGGCGCCGGAAGCCTGTTCGCGGCCCAAGCCTATGAATGGCATCACGCTGTCGATGAGTGCCTGCTTGCGGTCCTGGAGCTGAAGGATTTGCTCTTCAAGGGTGTTTTCCGACACAAAGCGATAGACGAACACCGGCCGGTGCTGCCCTATGCGGTGGCTACGGGCGATGGCCTGCTCCTCGGCCGACAGGTTCCACCAGGGGTCGAGCAGGAAGACATAGTCGGCGGCGGTGAGGTTGAGGCCCACGCCGCCGGCCTTCAACGAAATGAGGAAGAACTGGCAGTGGGGGGTGTTCTGGAAATGGGCGATGACCTGCTCGCGGTTGGTGGTCTTCCCGGTGAGCAGGGCATAGGGCCAACGGCGTAAGTCAAGTTCTTTCGCCACCTGGTCGAGCATGCCGACGTACTCGCTGAAGATGAGCGTCTTGTGGCCGGTGGCCCGGAGGTTTTCCAGTTGCGCCATCACCACGTTCATTTTTCCCTCGCCGTTGGCAATGTGGCGCAGGCGCTGAATGGCGGCCATTAGTCCCATGCGCCGCTGAGACTCGGGTGTGCGACCATCCATCCACTCGTTGCGGGCTTTCGACAGCTCCTTGGCATAGAGGCTTGTCTGCTCGTCGGTCATGGGGCACACCACCACCTCGTCTTGCCGCTCGGGCAGGTCGTTGAGCACCTCTTCCTTGGTGCGTTTCAGGAAATAGGGCGCTATGAGCTGTTTCAACACGTCGGCTTGTTTGTGTTGCATAACGGGTTGCGACAAGGGTTGCACGAAAGAGCGGTTGAAACTTCGGGCGTCGCCCAGCAGGTCGGGGTTGAGTACATTCATCAGGCTCCACAATTCGCCAAGGTTGTTTTCCACGGGGGTGCCGCTGAGGGCCACGCGGTGCTGGGCCTGAAGGCGTGCCACGGCCTGGTGAATTTGCGAGGCGGCGGTCTTGAAGGCCTGGCTTTCGTCGAAGACAATGATGCCGAAACGCCGCGCCGACAGGTGGGCGATGTCGTTGGCCAGGGTGCGGTAGGTGGTAATCACCACGTCCCACCGCATCAGTGCCCGGCGCTTTTCCTCGCGCTTTCCAGTGTCGCCGGTGTAGGTGCACACCAGCAGGTTGGGTGCAAAGCGCCGGAGTTCGTTGCGCCAGTTGTGGACCACGGAGGCCGGGGCCACCACGAGCGACGTGAGGTATTCCATCGTGCCGATGCCTGTAGTGTCGGAGCCTTGCATTTCTACCTCGCTGAACAGCAGGCCGGCGGCAGCACGGGAGGAGGCGGCGCGCGCCGTTTCCTTGTATTTCAAAAGCAGGGCGATGGTCTGAAGCGTCTTGCCCAAGCCCATTTCGTCGGCCAGGCAGCAGCCCGTGAGCCCTTCAAAATTGCGCCACAGCCACTGGTAGCCGGTGGCCTGATAGGGGCGCAAGGTGGCATTCAGCTTCTGCGGCAGGCCGATGGCTTCTGCGGGATTTGCCGAAGCAGGGCCACCGGCCGTGACAGTCCACGCCCTGACCACCTGGCTGCGGTGGCGCACAAGGGCGTTGCCGCGGGGCCGCGACGTAAGCAGCAGTTCGCCGTAGCGTTGCAGCCACTCCTGGGGGATGACAAGACGCTGGCCCGAGGGAAGCAGGTATTCCTGCTCGCCACGCAAGATGGTGTCGCGAAGGTTGTTGAAGGGAATGCGCAGCCGCCCGTCGTCGAGAACGATGGTGACCGACGTCTGAAGCCAGTCGCCGTGCCACTGCTCGCTCTGCTCCACGCGCAGGGGGTCGATGTAGAAGGGGTTTTCTGCCGGCTGCACCACGCTGAACCCCTGTTGCCGGAGCCACAGGGCATGTTGTTGCAGCCAGGCGGTCAGCTCAGAAGCCGTATCGAAGGGCAGATAGCCGCTCGACTGGAGTTGCCGGCCGGTGGTGGCCAGCAGAAGGAGGAACTGCTCTTCGCGTTCGTGGTCGCGACGCTGGCGGTAGAAACGTATGGCGCCGTCGTCGTCGCACAGCCTCACCCGACCATGGCCGTGGCCGCCGGGCTGGTAGTCCACGTCGCCGTATCGGAAACGGAGCAACAGCATCCACGTGCCGTTGATGGCCGTTTCGATGGTCAGCACGGGCTGGGGCGGCAGGTTGATGTCTTCAATCAGGAAACCCTCGGCATTGATTTCCGCCGTGGCCATCTGCTTGAAAATAAATCGCCGGAAATAGTCGTTTTCCACCCTTTTCGGAATGTCCACCGCCCCTTTCTTGGTGAAGGGCGCAAGCAGTTTCCCGCTGAACGCCTTGCCCAGGAACAGTATTTTCCGCCCCAGGGTGAACGCGCAGGGCTGCCAGGTCAGCACGTTGAGGCCCTCCTGACAGGGGTTGTCGTGAAGCTCGCCACCAATGCGCAGGTGCAGGGTGTAGGTGATGCCCTGGTCGTGACGGGTGAAGTTCATGACGGGCGTCACCACCGTCAGTTCGTCAACCTCCAGGCAGTCGGCGGGCTTCACGCTGCCCACTTCGTGTTGGGAATATACAATGCCGATGCCCAGGCGTTGGGCCTCCTTGACGGCCTTGACGAGCGCGGTGTCGGCCAGGTGCTTGATGTGGTTCCTGACAGGCTCTTCGGCCTCCTTCCAAAAGGCGGTTTCCTGTCGCCACACCTTTTTGTTGGCGTGACGGGCAAAGAGGTTCGGGGGTTGTGTGGCCTCGCAGGCCATGACCAGCGGAAGGAGGTCGGGGTGGCTGTCACCCAGCATTTTTGACCATACGGTGCTTTTCACCTCGAGGCGCATACCGGTGACGACGGCACGTTTCAGCGTGACGGCAACAATGCCCCAGTGGTCCTGTGGGCTTATAATAAGAAGAAAATGATTATCCATGGAATGTTCGACTTGGAGGCTCATCTATGCCTTTCCACAATCTCAAGGATTTCGCGGCCGTATTTCTCCATTGTCACCTTACCGAAATACGGTATGGCGAGCAGCTCCTTCTCGGTGGCCGGCTTGCTGTTGACAATGCCGAAGAGGGCTTTCTGCTGAAGGATGGTGTAGGGCGGCACGCTGAGCTCCTTCGACTTCTCCCACCGCCAGTTGCGCAGGTCTTCGAAAAGTTCTGGGTCGCCGATGTCGGTGGTGTTCACCGTCGCCGGCTTGTCGGACTTGGGCTTCGCCTTGCGTGCCGGTTTCTTCTTTCCCTTCCCGTTGTCTTCAAAGGCGTCGAGCACGGCCTCTTGCTTCAGCCGCAGGTAGGAACTGGTGGAAAAGCCCTTGGCGGCCACCGCCGAGAGGAGCGAGACCTTGATGTTCAATGCCGTGGTGAGCTCGGCCAGCAGGTCGGCCATGCGCCGCGCCACCACTTTGTTGTCGGTTTCCACGTCGGTGCTTTCCACGAGCGGCTGCAGCAGGTCGGTAAGAATGTTGAGGAACCATGCCGCGCCGCGCTCCACGCGACTGGTGAACGCCGCGTCGTTCATGGCCTCCTGGCTCATGGATGCTATCAGGCGCGCCCATTTTTCGCTCACCGTCACGGCTTTCTCGGCAAACTCCGAGCGCGCCGAGCGGTGGGCGGCGGTCAGGCGGGGATAGGTGCGGTGGAAGTGCTCGTCGAGCAGGCGTATCACCTGGTTGTGCTTCATGACGATGTCGCTGAAGTCGAACAATTCGCAAAGCATCTCGCGGTGGTACTGCTCCTTGAGCTGCGGCAGGGCCTCGATACTGCGGCGGGCCTCCTGCTCTTCTTGCAAAATGTATTGCGCCACGCGCTGGTCGCCGAAAACATTCGACGGCGATATGGGCGAGGCAAGCACCAGGCCGTCGAGCGTCTTGCAACGGCTCAGCGCCACATAGACCTGTCCGGCGGCAAACGACAGCCCGGCGTCGATGATGGCATGGTCGAAGGTGAGGCCCTGGCTCTTGTGGATGGTGATGGCCCACGCCAGCCGAAGCGGATACTGCTGGAAGGTGCCCTGAACGTCGGTTTCTATCTCCTTGGTGTCGGGGTTGAGCTTGTATTTGGCGTTCTCCCACGTGAGGGGCTCCACGTCGATGTCGGAGTCGTCGCCGCTGCAACGCACGCTGATGTGGTCTGCGCCGATGGACGTGATGCGCCCGATGCGCCCGTTGTAGAAGAGGTGCTCGGGCGAAGGGTCGTTTTTCACGAACATCACCTGCGCGCCCTTCTTCAGCGTCAGCGTCTCGTCGGTGGGAAAGGAATATTCGGGAAAGGTGCCCTCCACCTCGGCCTCGAACGAATAGCTGCGGCCGGGCAGCTTGCGCAGCTCGTCTTCGTTGTAACTGTCGGCCAGGCGGTTATGGGTGGTCAGGCGGATGAAACCGTCCTCGGGGCGCGGACGGAAGGCGGGACGGCAACGGCTGTTGAGCATCTGAAGGTCGGAGGCCGTGGGGCGGCCGTCGCGGATGTTGTTGAGCAAGGAGAGGAAAGCGCTGTCGGTCTGACGATAGACATGGTGGAGCTGAAGGGTGACATAACGGATTTGGCGCAGCGCGTGGGAGCCGAAGAAGTAGGGCGTGTCGTAATACTGGCTCAGCAGGGCCTCCTCGTCGGCCTTCACCACGGGGGTGAGCTGCTGAAGGTCGCCAATCATCAGCAGCTGGACGCCGCCGAAGGGCAGACGGGGGTTGCGGAAACGGCGCAACACGTTGTCAACGGCATCGAGCAAGTCGCTGCGCACCATGCTGATTTCGTCGATTACAAGCAGGTCGAGCGTGCGCATGATGTTGCGCTTCTCCTTCGAGAAGTCGTTGCGAGCCTTGAACGAGGCCGAAGGGATATAAGGCGACAAAGGCAGTTGGAAAAAGCTGTGGATGGTCATGCCGCCGGCGTTGATGGCGGCCACACCCGTGGGAGCCACCACCACCATGCGCTTCGGACAACGCTCGCGAACGGTGCGCAGGAAGGTGGTCTTGCCCGTTCCGGCGCGGCCCGTCAGGAAGATGCTCACGCCCGTGTTCTCCACAAAGTCCCAAGCCTGCCGAAGCTGCTCGTTTTTCTCCATATCAATGAAATTTGCCCGCAAAGTTACGATTTTCTTCCCACATTCCCCCCTTCTTCCCAAAGAAAAATCAGCAAGCCCGCCCTTCCGGCCCCACAACACCCCCCTCACAAGAAAAAAACCGCTCCCGACTCCCCATCTCCCCCGTCTTTTCCTCCAACCCTCATTCGACACATCGCCAATGTTCCAAATTCATGACATCGAAGCTTTGCCCGCAAAATAAAAAGCAAAAGCCACCCTTGTCCGGTAGTCTGCGCTACCAGCGCAGAAAAAAACACAACAGAGGCTTTCCCTTTTGACAAAAAGTCTTCTTTTCGCTAACGACCGCCATAAGAAAAACAAAATTTTCTAACAACGCTTTTTCAACGTATTACAGCCCCGACCACGGATGTTGCACTTCTTGCGACCGATTTGGGTTTAACTCAGCGCAAGAATCCATTTTTGTCAAGATTTTTCATGGTTTTTGAGTTGTTCCAAAAGGCTTGACCGCAAATTGCGGGGAGAGATTTGCCAATTCTCTCCCCGCAAACTGCCAATTTTCTCCCTAAAATTTGCCGTCAAACCAAAGGCAATTTACAAACCACTGAAATTCAACGAATTACAAAGATTGTATAAAATTAGTGTGTTTTGTCAACATTTTTTACTAATTTTTCCCATCCCGCTACCCGTCGCAAAATAAAGAATCAACCCAAATCGGTCATAAGACATACCATAATCCATGGCCCCGCTTTCCAATGACCGATATGGATTAAATGTACCAGCATCCTGTTCTCAGCGTTCCATATAAACAGACAGGTATTCTTCAGAAAGGAGATTGTAAAAAATTCAATTAAAAAATGCAAAAATCAAAAGATAAAGCCCCCGTTTTTTTGTCCTTAAACCAGAAACCCGTATCTTTGTAACGTCTTTCCGTGCTGAAAGCCCTTGGGTAATCTCATCGCGGCGGGACACATACATATTAAAGGCGTTTTCTGAACGCTTTGGTTTTGACGTGTTGGAATCTCGCAAATTCAAACTGTCTGTCAAAAACAAAGCAACGGGAACGCCCCTTAGAGGTGTAAACGATTATGTCCGTCAACAAGATGGCCATAATATATACATCGGCGTGGGGCTTTCAGCGTTGCTCGGTTAGACAGACAGGGCAATGCGAGAGCCTCAACACGTGGACCGGGCAAAGAACTGGCTCCACGCTTTTTGTGTGTATGTTTCAAAGATAACTACTAACCTCTGCCCGAAGGGAGCCAAGGTGGAATATTTTTTTGATATTATGCCAAATCAAGGTTTAAAGTACAATGTAGACATTGTCATGTGCATCGACTGCACAGGAAGCATGGGTGGCCTTCTTGACACCGTAAAAGTAAATGCGTTAAAGTTTTATCCAGATTTGACAGCAAAATGTAAAGAAACCGGTCGTGACATTTCTGAATTACGAATCAGGGTTATTGGATTTCGCGATTTCTATGCAGATGGCCCTATGGCAATTCAGGATTCTGGCTTTTTCAACATTCCTTCCCAAGAAGATGTTTTCAAAAAAATTGTGAGCGATCTACAGCCTATGGGTGGTGGCGACGATCCTGAGAACGGGTTAGAAGCATTAGCAATGGCTATGAACTCTGAATGGACTAAAGGAGGTGACAGAAGAAGACACATTATTGTTGTTTGGTCAGATGCCCCTACTCATCCCCTCCGTCTTGAAAAATGTGTGAACGATTATTATCCTCAAGATATGCCTAAAGATTTTAATGAACTAACAGACCGGTGGGAAGAAAGGATGGACCCGCTGGCTAAACGGCTTATTCTTTTCACGCCAGATAGTTCATGGTCAGACATATCCAATCATTGGAATTTGGTTATTCACCATCCTGCAAGAGCAGGCGTAGGACTTACCGATATTGATTACGACACGATTATTAATACAGTAGTAAAATCAATTCAATGATGAAAAGAAATTATATTTCAATTTCTTTTATGACAGAGAAAGTGGCGGGGCGTGGAGAAGACGCTCCGCCGCTCCTTCTTGTTAATGAAAGATGCTATACAGTTGGTGTTTTCGATGGAATGGGCGGTTCAGGTGCAACACTCTGCAACTCACCCTTTGGAGAAGGACACACAAAAGCCTATGTTGCATCGCGTTTGGTTAAGAATGCCGTTGAACAATATTTGAAAAGGCTGTTTTTCGGTATGGACATTGACACAGAAGAACTTAAAAATAATATATATGAGAATCTTCAGAAGCAGAAGGACAATTATCCAGACAAAACAAGAACAATGCTGCGTAGCAAGATTTTAAAGGACTATCCTACTACCATGGCCATGATAAATGTCACTGATATGGTGAAAGAATTGAAAATAGATGCGTTTTGGGCTGGTGACTCCCGTTGTTATATTTGGACATCTCAAGGTTTATACCAAATTAGCAAAGATGATTTAGCCAATAACAATGACCCCATGGAAAACTTGAGGAACGATGCTCCTATGACTAATTGCATATCAGCAAGTAATGACTTCCGCATCAATCATAAGTCTCTATATATAACCAAGGAGCCTATTATCTTTTTTTGTGCTTCCGACGGTTGTTTCGCTTATTATCCAACGCCCATGGATTTTGAATTTGTTCTAAGAAATAGTCTCTGCATGTCCCAAAACAAAGAAACATGGAAAGAAAAGCTAATGAAAAGTATACAAGAAGTAACGGGAGATGACACATCGCTTTCTCTGATTTGTATGGGCTTTTCTTCTTTTGATAAAGTGAAAAACTTCGGGAAGGGAAAGGTCTATGGAATGTCAAAATTAATTGGTTTGAGAAAGTATCAAGTGAAACTAAGGAAAAAAATGCTACGAAAAGAAAACCTTTTAGATAAAAAAATGCTGATTAAGAATAAATCTAAATTGCGTATTTTAAATCATTCTATTGAAACATATAAGAAAGCTCTTTTGAGAAAACAGAGACAGGCTGAGTTAAAAACTGGACAGCTATGGGATGTTTATAAGAAAAATCACTTGAAATACCTAAACGAGGATTGATATGTCAATGCACTTAGGGGACATTATTAATGGTTACACCATTTTGGAGGAGCCCAAAGTGGTAGGTGGTATGAGCATTATTTCTTTTGCTTCAAAAGGTGATGAAGTTTTTTTTATAAAAGAATTTCTCGCTCCGAAATATCCTTTACCCGACAGTCCGGGAAGTGAAAAGATGAAGGAAAAGAAAAGGAATGAATGTCTTGCTTTTGAAGAGCACCACAAGCAACTCATTGATAAAATTGACCAAAGGGTTGAAAGGGGTGGCAACATTGTCAAGACTATTGATTTCTTTCGATGGGGAACATGTTATTATAAAATAACTGATAGAATTGATATGGTTCCAATGACATGTGAAGAGATATCAAAAATGCCATTAGAAAATATTCTTATAATCGTAAAATCTGTATGTCATAGCATTCGCACTCTCCATCATTTAAAGATAGTTCATGGCGACCTAAAGCCTGACAATATTTTAATCAAGAAAACTGAAACAAATGATTATACGGCAAAGATAATAGATTTCGACGATTATTTTTTTTCTGCAAATCCCCCTAAAGACAGGGGAAAAATAGTGGGATCACCAGAATATTATTCGCCAGAGCAAGCAAATTATATTTTGGATGAAGAAATGAAAGTGGATGGAAAAACATTGACTTGCAAGTCTGATATTTTCTCTTTGGGTATTATCTTTTACGAATTTTTTACTGGGAAAAAACCATTTAGTTCTTACTCATATGTAGCAATTACAAAGAGAGAAACAATTGAGTACCCCCATAATATTCCTTTAAGCGTGCAGGAAATTATAAATCAAATGCTTAAACTTGAAGCAAATGAACGCCCTACAATAAACGACGTGTTTGAAAAGTTTAAACGTGTTAAACCAGATGATCCTTGTGACTCTTCCTTAATAATCAAAATCAATTCTGAAAAGGAAAAAGAAAACACTGGACCATTGATAATCAACTTTCCAAAATAATAAAGAAAGAATCCAAATCGCTGATGATAAAAGTATGGGATGGATTTGCAGAAGATGTGAGACACAGAACCCTAATAGGTTGAAGATTTGTGAGGTTTGTGATAACCCTCGCAAATGTTCCCCTTTGGACAAATTGAAGGAGAAATATAAAGGTGCAAGATTTAGGAATTTTTTACGTAGTGATAAAAATTGTAGGTTGTTGGCATCTGCTGACAATAATGACGCAGATGCACAGTTTGAAGTAGGAGAATGGTTTTATGGACGAAAAACTGGAGGTTCTTCAGAAGAAAATGATAAAGAAGCTGTTATATGGTTTAAAAAGGCAGCACTTCAAGGACATGTAACCGCTCAATACTATTTGGCTTTATGCTATGAGAATGGCCGCGGTACACCACAAATCAAAGATGAAGCGCAGAAGTGGTTTAAAAAAGCGGCCGACGGAGGGCATGGGGAAGCAAAACGAAGCTACCTTAAATTGAAATATAATTCCGACACCTATAAATATGTAATCAGAAACCAGTGTGATTTGTTGTTTAAAGCTGACGCAGGAGACCGCAGTTACCAATATTCATTAGGCGAATGGTTTAGCATTCATCAAAGCCTATCATCATATAGGGATGCAGCTTTCGAATGGTACACAAAGGCTGCTGAGAACGGAGACTGTTGGGCAATGTTTAAGTTAGGTGAATGTTATGAAAAAGGATTAGGATGTTATAGCAATATTAGTAATGCCATAAAATGGTATAAAAAAGCGGCAAACGGTGGAAATGAGACAGCTTGTGTAAAGCTTGCTCAAATTTATTTATATGGGAAGTTGGTAAGTAAGGATGTTGAAGAGGCCGTGAAATGGTTTAACAAGGCCGGGGGGCAAATAAGCGACGACGACCTTTGTGAAATAGGTCATTCTTATTATGATGGAGACGAAGCTCCAATTAACAAAACAAAGGCATTCCAGTATTTTAAGAAATCGGCTGAAAAAGGAAACATTACAGCGCAGTACCATTTAGGAGTGTGTTATGAAAACGGCACTGGGGTTTTGCAAGACAAAAAGAAAGCGTTATATTGGTATGAAAAAGCCGCTCCATACGACATAAGAGCCAAGAAAGCTTTTGATAGATTGAAACCACCGCCTCCACCGCCATCATCATCTTGTTGGTGGAAATTAATATTAGGATTAGGTGTTATTGTTTTTTTGGTTTGTATTTTTGTAAAATCACCTATAGGTCCAGGTCCAGACGACAGTAGTCCTAAGCCCCTTCCACCCCCTCCTGTTGAGTATGTTACAATGACAGAAAAGATTGGAAGGTTTGATGTAAGCATGAGTTTAGAAATCAATTCTGGCCATGTTTCTGGTTCTTATCGCTATCTTCACAAAACCACAACCGACGAATTGTTTTTATCCGGTGATTTAGATTCCTTTGGGAACATGCACCTTATTGAAACAAATAATGAAGGATGGACAACTGGCGTATTTTCTGGTGATTACGCAGGAAATCATTATTCTGGGACTTTTACGAATTTTCGAGGCCAATCAATGAGTTTCTATTTGAGCAAATAATCAAAAAAGAGGCCGCACATCATGCGGCCTCTTTTATATTATCATAGCTCAACCTTTCCTTATTTTACATATTCAGCAAAGTCGGTGAGTTTCATGTCGCCCTTGCGTGCCAAGGTGTCGTGCATGGCAAAGGCGGCGGGGAGGTTGTGGCGTGTGTGGCCTCCCTTGGCAATCTTGAGATAGTCCCAGAGGAGCTGCTTGTAGTCGGGATGTGCGCAGTTCTCGATGATGGTCTGTGCGCGCTGCATGGGGCTCTTGGCGCGGAGGTCGGCGACACCCTGCTCGGTGACGATGATGTTGACGTCGTGCTCGGAGTGGTCCTGGTGGCTCACGAAGGGCACGATGCTTGAGATGAGGCCTCCCTTTGCCGTTGAGGGGCATGTGAAGATGCTGAGGTAGGCGTTGCGCTCGAAGTCGCCCGAGCCTCCGATGCCGTTCATCATCTTCACGCCGCTGATTTGTGTGGAGTTCACGTTGCCGTAGATGTCGCACTCGATGGCGGTATTGATGGCGATGACGCCGAGGCGGCGGATGATTTCGGGGCTGTTGGAGATTTCGCTCTGGCGCAATGTGAGGTGTTTCTTGAAGTAGTCCATGTTGTCATAGACCTGCATGAGGCACTCGTTGCTGACGGTGAGCGAGCAGGCGGAGGCGTCTTTCACGCGGCCGTTGAGCATCATGTCGATGACGCTGTTCTGGATGACTTCGGTATAGATGTTGAAGTCGGGCACGTGCTTGTCCTGGCCCAGTGCACCGAGGATGGCGTTGGCCGTGGAGCCCACGCCGCTCTGCAGGGGGAGGAATTCCTTTGGTATGCGTCCGGCGTGCATCTCATCGACGAGGAATTCGGCGGTAAGGAATCCGATGCGGTCGGTGACGGGGTCGCTGTCTTTGAATGAGCGTGCCTCGTCGGGGATGTTGCATTCCACCACGCCGACGAGTTTTTCCTTTGGAATGACGACGTAAGGCACTCCGATGCGGTCGCCGACGTGCTCAATGGGAATGGCCTTGCGGTAGGGCGGGTCGAGGGGCTCATATACGTCGTGGATGAACTTGGCGTTGGGGTTGTGGAAGGCGTTGAGCTCGAGGATGATGTTCTTGGCCAGGCGTGCTGCGGTGGGTGCGATGCCTCCTGCGGCAGTGAGGTAGGCGTGGTATTCGTTTCCACAGTCCTCGATGTCGCATACTTCAAGGATTGCCCAATCTACCTGTCCGTAGAATCCGTAGCGCAGTTCCTGTGCCATGTGGCTCAGGTGCAGGTCGTTGTAGGGGATTTCACCCATGTTGACATGCTTGCGGAAGTCGGGATTGGTGGTGTAGGGTGCACGATATTTCAGTGCCTGTGCTGCGGCGAGGTCGCCGTCGGTGCTCTGTCCGGTGGATGCTCCGGTGAAGATGCCGACTTTGAATTCGCGCCCTGCCTCGTGCTCCTTGACGGCAATCTTTGCCAGTTCCTTGGTGACGGCCTTGGCGACGCCAGCGGGTGTGAAGCCGCTGAGGGCCAGGTTTTCATTGTGTTTAATCATCGCTGCTGCTTCGGCAGCCTTGAGAATTTTGTATGCCATAAGTTGTTATAATGGTTATTGTATTTATACGCTACGCTAAATGAAAAATGCTAAATGAAAAATGATAAAGAGGGCGGCAAATTTTTCACCCTTTCAATTTTTATTCGCTTTTCATTCTTCACTTTTTTTCGGCTGCAAAGTTACTGAAAACGAGCGGTATGGCAAAATATTTCGTGTAATATTTTCTTTTTCAGGCTTTTTTGCCGTTTAGGGCGATGACTACTTGACGATAGAGAAATCGAGCTGCCGCTTCTCCACGTTGGCTTTTTCCACGCGGATGCGTATGGCGTCGCCCAGCTGGTAGATATTGTGCCGCCGCCGTCCCACCAGCCGGTAATTGCGCTCGTCGAAGTCGTAATAGTCGTCGTCGAGGTCGTGCATGGAGACCATTCCTTCGCAATGGTTGCTGTCTATCTCGGCATAGATGCCGTAGGAGGTTATTCCCGAGATGTGGGCGTCGAACTCTTCGCCGATGTACTGTCCCATGAATTCCACCATCTTGTATTTGATGCTGTCGCGCTCAGCGTTCTGTGCCAGCTGTTCCATGTCGCTGGAGTGCTCGCACAGTTCCTCGTATTTCTCTTTGCTGGCCGACCTTCCGCCCTCCTGGTACTTGGTGAGCAGTCGGTGCACCATGGTGTCGGGATATCGCCGGATGGGCGAGGTGAAATGGGTGTAGTAGTCGAATGCCAGCCCGTAGTGGCCGATGTTATAGACGCTGTATTTGGCTTTCATCATGGCGCGCAGGGCCACTGACTCGATGACGTTCTGCTCTCGCTTTCCCTGCACGTCGTCCATCAGCCGGTTGAGGCTTTTTGAGATTTCTCCCTTCGAGCCGGTGGTTTTCATGCGATATCCGAATTTCACCACAAACTCCTTGAGCCTTTCCAGCTTCTGCGGGTCGGGCTGGTCATGAATTCTGTAGGGCAGCGTCTTGGCCTTCTGTCCTTTCTTCACTTTTCCCACCCATTCGGCCACGGTCCTGTTGGCCAGCAGCATGAACTCCTCGATGAGCTTGTTGGCGTCTTTCGACTTCTTGAAATAGGCCCTGGTGGGTTTTCCCTTTTCATCGACGTCGAAGTGCAGTTCCTCGCGGTCGAATTTCATGGCGCCGTTGGCGAAACGTTTCTCGCGAAGTTTCTTGGCCAGGGCGTCGAGCGTACACAGTTCTTCGCCAAATTCTCCCTTGTATTGCTTTGCGGCGGGAGCGGGCTGACCGGTGCCGTCCACCACGCCGTTGTCTTCAAGAATGGCCTGTGCCTCCTCGTAGGCGAAGCGCCGGTTGGAGCGTATGACGGTGTGCGCCAGGTGCCACTGTTTGATGTTTGCCTCACCGTCGAGCAGGAAAATGACGCTATAGCAGAGCTTTTCCTCATCGGGCCTCAGCGAGCAGATGAAGTTACAAAGCCGTTCGGGCAGCATGGGAATGGTGCGGTCCACGAGATAAACGCTGGTGGCGCGCTTCTGTGCCTCGCGGTCGATGATGGTTCCCTCCTTCACATAGTGCGACACGTCGGCAATGTGTACACCCACCTCCCAGAGGTCTTTCACCTTCCTGATGCTCAGCGCGTCGTCGTAGTCCTTGGCATCGTGGGGGTCGATGGTGAAGGTGGTGACGTCGCGGAAGTCCTCGCGCCGTTCTATCTCCTCGGGCGTGATGCCCGGTTCCAGTTTGTTGGCGGCGTCTTCCACGGCCTTCGGGTATTTGTAAGGCAGGCCGTATTGTGCCAGTATGGCGTGCATTTCCACGGTATTTTCGCCCATTTTTCCCAATACGTCGATGACTTCTCCTATGATGTTCTTCGAGTCTTTCGACGGCCACTGGATGATTTTCACCACGGCTTTCTCGCCCGTTTTTCCTCCTTTCAGTTTTTTCTTCGGAATGAAGATGTCGTGAACGAAGAGGTTGCCGTCGGGGATGAGGAAGGCATAGTCGCGTTCCACCTTGAGCTGTCCCACCACCTGGTCGCGTGCCCTTCTGATGATTTCGGTTACCATGGCCTCTTTTATGTGCTTTTCGCGACGTGCCATGAGCGTCACGCGGACGCGGTCGCCGTTGAGCGCGAACATGGAGTTGCGCTCGGCCACGAAGATGGGCTTGTCGGAGCCGTCGGCCACGAACGAGTTCTTGCCGTTGGCTTTTCTTATGAAGGTGCCCTCCAGCGTCTGGCCCTGCGTGTTAAGGCGGTATTGGCTTTCGCCCTCTTTCTGCAGGTAGTCGTCCCAGGCCATCTCCTCCAGCAGGTCCACGGCAAGCATCTTGGCCGGGTGCGAGGTGAGGTGAAGGAGTTTGAAGATTTGCTTATAGCTAAACGACTCGTTGGGATTTTGCTGAAAAAGGTTTTGCAGCATTTCCACAACCGTCTTTTTTGTCAGGCGTTTCTCGCCGCCTCTTTTTTTCGACTTTGACATGATATTAAAAATTGAAAAGGTGAAAAATTGAAGATTTAGCGTGCAAGGATTTTCCGTGCTGTTCCGTCGCTATATTTGAACACATAGACTTTCCCGGGCGATGGTGTCTGCACCCTTACTCCCGTCAGCGTATAGATGCCGATAACCGTGCGCTCGCCTCCGTTGTCGGCGGTCTTGGTTTCGGTAATGCCCGTTGTGTAGTTGAAGAAGTCGTCGAGGTAATCCAGCCGTCCTTCCACCCATCCTGTGAGCCGCTCCATGGTGTCGATGTTGGCATTTCTGATGAATGGCTTGACGCCTCTCACGGTCTTTGTTGCCCTCCACACTTTCCCTTCCAGCCAGCAGCAGTCGCCGGGCTGGTAGGTTCGGCTATTGTCGTAGGAGGTGTCGTACCAGTGGTCCATCCATTCGCTCCACGGCACCTGTTCCCACCCGTCGTTGCAGATGCTTTCTTGATAGCAGGGGCTTTCGGGCCACCGCTGTTGCTCCTTGGCATAGAGTTCCTCGCCGATGCGTTCGCGCCAGTCGTTGATGATGCTCACCACGTTGTCGTATTCCAGTATGCCGTCGTTGCGCATCTTGGCGTAGCGCACCCTGACGTCGTCCTGGTAATAGCGGTAAACCCAGTAGAAGGGCCCCGAGGTCAGCTCGGCGATTGGTATGAAATGCGGCCTGATGTTTCCGTAAAGGCCCATGCCGAAGGTCTGGTCGAGGTCGTAGGGCGTCACGGTCCACTTCACGCCGTCGTAGGTGAACCACTGCCAGTTCTTCAGCGTGGCGTCGCCGTTCTGGGTGAAATAGTAGAACACGTAGTAGTCAATCATTCCCTCCACGTCGAAGCGTTTCTCTATTTCACTGCGCATCTCCTCGGCACTGGCTCCCATGGTTTCGATGTTGTTGAGCTCGTCCCAGTAGCGGCTCATGTTCACGATGCTTCTCTTCACGGCGGCCGTGCGCTGCTTGTTGGCGCGCACCTCCTCACTGTCGGTGGGCCGGTCGTAGTCGCTGCTGTTTTCGTCCATGAGCATGGTGGGCGAGTTTCCGTCGTAGGGCCAGCCGTTGTAGGCGTAGAGGTTCTTGGGGTTGCGCACTTCAAACTGCCCCCACTTGATGTTTCCCCGGAAGATATAGTCGTCGCGCAGGTTGCCGTCCAGGTGGATGTGCCCGGCCTCGTCTTTCTTCTGGTTCATGTTCTTGCGGTGCTTCTTCAGTTGCCAGGCATAGATGCCGTAGAACTTTCCGTTGAGGAACACGGCGCAGGGGAACCCGTCGGGGAAGCATCGTGCCCGGCTGTCGTCGTCATAGCCCAGCCGTTCCCAGTAGCTCTGCCGGTCGGCCACCATCTGTGCGAAGAGTTTATAGCCTATTTCCCCTATACCGCGGGTGAACTCCGTATAGAAGGCCTTGAAGTGGAAGGCGTCCTGCTTCACCCAGTCACCGATTTTGAAGTCGGGCGTGTTGTCCTCGTTCCAAGCCTCGTCGGTGAAGTGGCACACGAAGTTGCGCTTGGGATAGTTGAGCGTGTAGCCGCCTTGTGCCGACAGGTTGACGCGCTTGCGGAAATAGTTGCCGTGGTCGTCATACACCTCCATCCATCCGTGGGTGGTGGTATATTTCGAGACGGGCATGTTGTTGAACCCCATCAGGTTGACGAAGGCGATGCCCGGCTCGGGAATGTCGATGTCGGTCTCCTCGCTCAGGTCGTTGGCCGGTGCCGCCAGTCCCCGCCCGGCTATGAAGTCCTCAAAGTCGGAGGGTTGCTGTGCCTGCACGGCCAGTGCCTGGAGCAACAGGCAGAGGGCGAATTGTAAATAAACTCTTCGCATGGTTGATGATTGCTTGTCAGTATTTGAACGACGACCCCCCGAGGAATTCCCTGAGCAGCGATGTCGGCGGAATGTCGGCGGCGGGCAGCGGGCGTATGTAGCGCATGAACTTCAGCAATCGGTAGGCCTCGGCATGCTCCTCGCAGTTCTCCGGCACCTGTTCCAATAGCGGGATGGCCTGTTCGCGAAGCACGGCCAGCTCAAAGAGCATGGCGGTGTTGAACATGGCGTCGGCCTTTTCCTGATAGGGGAAAATCCATTTGTTCTCGCCCGCCCTCACGCTGGGCCACCGCCTGATGGTGTCGCGCGCACTGATGCCACGGTACTTGTGGTCGCGTATCATGCGGCGCAACAGGCGGTTGTCGGTGGTGGGAATGTAGTTGTGGTGGTCCAAAAGGATGGTGGTGAGCGCCGAGGCATAGATGCGGTATTTCTTTTCCTCGGCAATCTGCGCCGTCAGTTCCGGGTTCAGGGCGTGGATGCCCTCCACCACGAGCACGTCCTCCGGTCTCAGTTTCAGCTTCTTCCCGCCGGTGGTGCTCCTTCCCGTCTGGAAGTCGTATTTGGGCAGTTCCACCTCCTCGCCCCTGAACAAAGCGGCCAGCTGCTCGTTGAGCAACGGAATGTTGAGGGCATGCAGGTGCTCGAAGTCGTAGTCGCCCTTCTCGTCCTTCGGCGTCTGCTCGCGGTCCAGGAAATAGTCGTCGAGCGATAGCGGCACGGGCCTGATGCCGTTGGTGATGAGCTGTATAGACAGGCGCTTGCAGGTGGTGGTCTTTCCGCTGCTCGACGGCCCGGCAATGAGCACCATGCGCACGCGCTGGCTGTCATCAACGGCGGTGAGGCAGCGGCGGGCGATGTCCTCGGCAATCTTGGCAATCTTCTTCTCCTGAAGGGCTTCCGACACGTTGATGAGCATGGAGCTGTAGCCGCGGTCTATCACGTCGTTCAGGTCGCCGATAGTGCGCAGGCGGAGGATGTCCTGCCAGCGGTGGTGCTCCTGGAAGATGCCGAACATCTTGTCCTGGTGCGTCATCTCGCCCAGCTCCGAGGGGTGCTCCCTTGACGGTATGCGGAGCAGCAGGCCGTCGAAATACTTCTCCAGCCCGAAGAGGTAGAGGCGCCCCGTGTTGGGCAGCAGCGAGCCGTAGAAATAGTCGCTGTAGCCGTCGATGTCGTAGTAGATGGTGTAGAGGTCGCCGATGCTCTTCAGCAACTTCACCTTCGAGAGGTCGCCGCGCTCCTCAAACATCTTGATGGCCTCCTCGGTGAGCACCTGGTGGCGGTGCAGGGGCAGCTTCTGGTCAATGATTTCCTGCATGCGGCGGCGCAGGTTGCCGGCCACCTCCAGCGTGACGGGCTCGCCCTGCGGCATCTTCAGGTCCACATAGTAGCCGTTGCTCACGGGAATGTCGATGGTGACCTTGCAGCCCGGATAGAGGTCCTCGGCGGCCTTGCACAACACGAAGAAGAGGGTGCGCGTGTAGGCGCGGGAACCGCTCGACGTGTTGATGCCGAGAAACTCCATCTCCTTGGGGTTATAGACTCGGAACTTCAGTCCCTCCACTTTGTTGTTCACCCTCACGCTCATGGGGCCGTACTCCATCTGCAACCCCGTGAGCTCATAAATGTCCTGCAACGAGGAACCCACGGGCACATCATACGACGTGTTGTTGTTCCGGCAGAACACGTTCACTGTTTTCTCCATTTTTGTCAAAAAGTTATGTGTTTTCACGCGGTTGCAAACTTACGAATTATTTTCGGCTTTTGCAAGCAAAACGCCACTTTTTTATGGATAATCATTCTTGTTTCGCTGGTTTTTGGGAGTTTGGGAGTTTGGGAGTTGAGGAGTTTGGGAGTTTAGACGATAGTGGGGGCCATAGAAAATCACGGACCGGCACGATTTTACCCCGAAGGGCTTTCTTCGTGCCGGTCCGTGATTTCCCGGTGCAGGCGGCGTGTTCAGTTGCCGAGGGCGGCGATGTCAAGGCCACATTACTTGCCGACGGACATTTTCAGGCCTTCCACGATATAGATGCCCGGTGCCAGTCCCTCCACGACGTTCTGCCCCTCTTGCAGGTGCAAGCGTTGCACGAGTGCACCTCCCGCGGAATAGATGCTGATGGTGCGTTCGCGGCTGCTGTCAATGATGAGCATCCCGTCGGCGGAGCGCATTTGTAGCCGCTGGCTGTCGGCGGTCGTTTGCTTCAGGTCGGTGGCTATGGGCTCGTTGTTGAACGTTGTGGTGAACAGCTCGCCGTAGGTGCCGAACATGTTCTTGCCCTTGAAGTTGAAGGTGTGGGTGCCCTCCGCCAGCGTGCTGATGTCCATTTTCAACGATATGGCCCCGGGAATGGCGCCCGTCCCCGTCAGCGGTGCGTTGGAGTCAATCCAGTATTCAAACTCTATCTCCTCCTCGTCCCAAAGTCCGTTGCTCAGGTAGAAGGGAATTTGTTTCCACGGCCCGTATTCTCCCTTTGCGTTTTGCGAGCGCACATTGAGGAAGTGTAGCCCGTAGGACATGCGGCTGACGTCGATGTCGAAGGTGATTTCGCCCGCGTTGAACGTCTTTCGCGTGGGCTTGGTGTCGTAGGCGCTCACCCAGTATTCCAGGGTTTTCCCGTCGGTGGTGCCGGGCCATCCCTCGGGCATCATGAATGCGATGCACTTCCACGGTCCGCGCTCGCCGGCGGCGTTCATGGTGCGGAAATTCAGGAAGTGCATGCCCGGCGAGAAGTTCCTGGCGTCGATGCTGAAGGCCACATCGCCGGAGGTGTAGGCCACGCGAGTGGGTGTGGTCTGGTAGCCCGTCACCCAGTATTCCATCTTCGTGCCGTCGGTGCCGTGGGGCCATCCCTCGGGCATCACGAAGGCGATTACCTTCCACGGCCCGCGCTCGCCGGCGGCGTTCATGGTACGGAAGTTCAGGAAGTGCATGCCCGGCGAGAAGTTCCTGGCGTCGATGTTCAGCGTGAATTCGCCGCTCTGATAGTTTTTCACGGTGGGCTTCGACTGGTAGCCCGTCACCCAGTACTCCATCTTCGTGGCGTCGGCGGTCTTCGGCCATCCCTCGGGCATGATGAACGGAATGCTTCGCCACACGCCCGGCTCGCCCGTGGCATCGTAGGGGATGATGTTCAGGAAGTGCAATCCCGGCCACACCACCGCCGACACGTCAACGTTCAGCGTCTGCTCGCCGAAGATGAGGTTTCCGCGGACCAGTGTGCTGCGGTTGCCGTCGATCCAGCGTTCATAGTAAACCTGCGCTCGTGCTGTCAGGCAGATGGCGAAAAGAACGGTGAGCGCAAGAAATCTTGTTCGCTTCATACTACCTAATCCTTTGTTACGGTGAGTTTTACGTTCAGCTTCTTGGTATTGGCATCCACGGACACCGAGTG
>JAFVHN010000031.1 GCA_017474515.1 Prevotella sp.
CTCGACATGGGCCAGAACATGGCCGGCTGGCTGACGTTCCGCCTCTCGCAACTGCAAAAAGGCGACTCGGTGGTGGTGAGATTTGCCGAACGACTTGACTCCACCGGCAACGCCATCTGGGTGGAGAACTACCGCCACGCACAGAGCACCGACCGCTACTATGCCAGCGGCAACGAGGAGGGTCAATGGTGGCACCCAACGTTTGTATATCACGGCTTCAGATATGTGGAGGTGACAGGACTGAAAAATGCAAAAAAGGACGATTTCATCGGAGAAGTAATCAGCGATGAAATGGCCGAGACAGGACATTTCCACAGTTCCAACGCCATGCTCAACCGCGTTTATGGCAACGCCTTCTGGGGCATACTGAGCAATTACAAGGGCCTGCCCGTGGATTGTCCGCAACGCGATGAACGCCAGCCGTGGCTCGGCGACCGCACAGCGGGATGCTACGGCGAGGCATTCCTCTTCGACAACCATAACCTGTATGCCAAATGGATGCGCGACATCACCGAGGCCCAGCGCGAAGACGGCTGCATTCCCGATGTGGCACCGGCCTTCTGGAACTACTACAGCGACAACGTGACGTGGCCGTCGGCACTGCCCAACGGCCTCGACATGCTGCTCACCCACTACGGCGACGACCTGCCGATGCGGAAATTCTATCCCAACGTGAAACGCTGGCTTCAGCACCTGAAATACCAATACCAGCGCAACGGCATCATCACCACCGACCGTTACGGCGACTGGTGCGTGCCGCCCGAAGAGGAACATCTCATCCATAGCGAGGACCCGGCGCGAAAGACCGACGGCACACTCATTTCAACAGCTTACTATTACCGGGCCTGCAAACGCATGGCGGCGTTTGCCAAGATTTTAGGGAACGACGCCGACCGCGCCTATTTTGAGCAAGAGGCCGCCGACACCCGCACCGCCTTCAACCGCCAATTCCTTACACGGAAAGAGGGAACTTCGACCGTTCCCGGACACCTGCTCTACCCCGACAGCGTGTTTTATGGCAACAACACCGCTACGGCCAACATCCTGCCCTTTTTCTTCGGAATGATTGACGACCCGAAGGTGGAAGAGGAAGTGGCCAAAAACATCATCCGCAACATCATTACCGACAACAACGGCCATGTGTCGTGCGGCGTCATCGGCATCAGCTGGCTCATGCACGCCCTGACCAAAATGGGGCGCACCGACGTGGCGTGGCTACTGGCCACCAACAAGACCTACCCGTCGTGGGGCTACATGGCGGAGCATGGCGCCACCACCATCTGGGAACTGTGGAACGGCGACACCGCCTCGCCGAAGATGAACAGCGGCAACCATGTCATGCTGCTGGGCGACCTCCTTTCGTGGCTCTACGACAGCGTGGCCGGCATTGCCGCCGATGAGCCGGGCTTCCGCCGCATAAGGATGGCACCACAGTTCGGTGTCGATGAAATCGACGATATCGATGCTTCCTACGAGAGCATCTACGGAAAAATCGTCAGTCGTTGGAAGAAAGAAAAGGGCCGCCTGAAGTGGCATGTGGAACTGCCCGCCAACACCTCGGCAGTGCTCGTCATGCCCGACAAGAGCGAGCGACAGGTGGGGTCGGGAAGCCACGACCTGGAGTGCGAACTGCCCAAACGGGGCGAACAGGTGGTGGTGGATGAATTTCTGTACACCTCGGCACCTTTCCCCGAATGTCATTCGGCCAGCATTGTGGAAACACGGCGCGGCGACCTCGTGGCAACCTTCTTCGGAGGCACCAAGGAGCGCAACCCCGACGTGTGCATCTGGGTGTGCCGCAAGCCAAAAGGCAGCGACACATGGACGGCTCCGCAGAAAGTGGCCGACGGCGTGTTCAGCCCCGACTACCGCGAGGCTTGCTGGAACCCAGTGCTCTACGAAACACCCAAGGGCGAACTGCAACTGTACTTCAAAATCGGCGTAAACGTGGCTGGTTGGAAAGGCTGGCGCGTCACCTCGAAAGACGGCGGCAAGACGTGGAGCCAGCGCGAGCAACTGCCCGACACCATCTACGGCCCCATCAAGAACAAGCCCATCCTGAACAAAGGCAGGCTCATATCACCCACCAGTGACGAGCGCCACGGCTGGAAACTGTATTTCGAACTGAGCGAGGACATGGGCAAGACGTGGCGCCGAACCGCTTTCGTGGAGGCTCCGGAAGGCGTGCTGGCCATTCAGCCCACCATCCTCGTGTTGCCCGACGGCCGCCTGGAGGCCCTGTGCCGCACGCGAAGCCGCTTCATCGGCGTTACCTATAGCAGCGACAACGGCGAGACGTGGACACCGCTGACATTTATCGACACGCCCAACAACAACAGCGGCATCGACGCCGTGAACCTGGCCGACGGCCGATACGCCCTCATCTGCAACGACTGGCCCATAGAGCCCGACAAGACAAAGGGAGCTCGCACACCATTGTCGGTGTTGCTCTCCGACGACGGCGTGAACTGGAAGCATTTTATCACGCTCGAAGACAGCCCCATAGCGCAATATTCCTACCCCAGCATCATTCAAAGCCGCGACGGACACCTGCACATGGTCTATACATGGCGGCGTAAGCGCGTGAAGCACGTTGAACTGATACCGGTCAAAGAGTAAAACCATGATGCCCATGCCGCACTGAGAGCACAACCCCACATGTGGGAGTGTTTTGAGGCATGGATGAGAAGGGGGCTTTTTACATTTGAAACCTATAACTCATATATCCATGACAAAGAAAACCATCCTTTTCGTGCTCTGCACGCTCTTCTTACAGCACCTCTCGGCCCAGGACACGTCGGTGGCCGGGCTGTTCCCCCTGAGCGGCAGTGGACGCATCGTTTACAACTTCAACGACGGCTGGCGCTTCCACCTGGGCGACTGCCCCGACGCAGAGTCCACCACCTTCGACGACTCGCGGTGGGAAACGGTCACCGCCCCCCACACCTCGCAACTGGAGCCCGCCGAGGCCAGCGGAGGCCGCAACTATCAGGGCGTGAGCTGGTACCGCAAGACCTTCATCGTGCCGCAGGACATGGCCGGACAGGTGGTGCAACTGCACTTCGAGGCCGTCATGGGCAAACAGCTCTACTACGTCAACGGGCGGCTGGTGCGCCAGAACTTCGGCGGCTACCTGCCAGTCACCATCAACCTGACGCAGGCCGGGGTGAAGGCCGGTGAAGAATGTCTGGTGGCGGTGAAAGCCGACAACGGCGACGACCCCAACTACCCGCCGGGGAAGAAGCAGGCGCAGCTCGACTTCGCCTACCACGGCGGCATGTACCGCGACGTGTGGCTCATGGGCCTCTCGCCCATACATATCACCGACCCATTGGAGCGCAACCAAGTGGCCGGCGGTGGCATCTTCCTCCACTACGGCGACATCACGAAAGAGAGCGCCGAGGTGTTCATCAACGTGGAAATAGCCAACGAAAGGCCGCAGAAGGCCGCTCCCACCGTGGTGGCAACCATCAAGACCGCCGACGGACGTCCGGTGAAGACGCTACGTCAGAAAGTGCCGGCCAACGGTAATGACTTCGGCAGCGTTGTGCTAAAAACGCGCTTGCAACGTCCGCACCTGTGGTCGCCCCAAGACCCTTACTTATATAAAGTGGAAATCACCGTTGACGACGGCCGCCGACACCTCGACGGCGGCATCCTCCGCATGGGCATCCGCAAGGCCGAGTTCCGGGGCACCGATGGCTTCTGGCTCAACGGCGAGCCGTCACCGCAACTCATCGGCGGCAACCGCCATCAGGACTTCGCCTATGTGGGCAACGCCCTGCCCAACTCTCAGCAGTGGCGCGACGTCATGCGCCTGAAAGAGGCCGGCATGACCATCATCCGCGCTGCCCATTATCCGCAAGACCCGGCGTTCATGGATGCCTGCGACGAGCTGGGACTCTTCATCATTGTGCCCACTCCGGGCTGGCAATTTTGGAACAAAGACCCGCAATGGGCCGAGATGGTTCACCAGAACACGCGGCAAATCATTCGCCGCGACCGCAACCACCCCTGCGTGCTGATGTGGGAACCCATTCTCAACGAAACGCGCTTCCCCGAGGATTTTGCCCTGAAAGCCCTCGCCATCACGCGCGAGGAATTTCCTTGGCCGGGCCGTCCCGTGGCGGCTGCCGACCTGAACTCCGCCGGCGTGAAGGCCAACTACGACGTGCTCTACGACTGGGCCTATAACATCGGAACGGGGAAATACGACACCGACAAGTGCATCTTCACGCGCGAATGGGGAGAATATGTCGATGACTGGTATGCCCACAACGCCATCAACCGCGCCGCAAGGCCCTGGGGCGAGCACGCCATGCTCACGGCGGCAATGTCGCTGGCCGACACCTATGGCATGATGTACCGCGGGCAAAGGCAGTTCATAGGCGGATGCCTCTGGCACCCCTTCGACCATCAGCGCGGCTACCATCCCGACGCTTACCTCGGCGGCATTTACGACGCTTTCAGGCAGAAGAAGTACGCCTTCGAGATGTTCCGCTCGGAAATGTCAACACCGCCCATGGTCTATATTGCGCATGAACTGACGCAATTCTCTCCCGACGACGTCACCGTGTTTTCCAATTGCGACAGCGTGCGCCTCACCGCCCTGGGTGAATGGAAACAAGCCACGTTGCCCGTGGTCCACAACGCCGAGGGCGTGCCCAACGCGCCCGTGGTGTTCAAAGGCTTCTGGGACTTCTGGAAGGCACGCGAAATCAGCTACACCAAGCGCAACTGGGAGGGCGTATGGCTGCTGGCCGAGGGAATAAAAGACGGCAAGGTGGTGTGCCAGGAAAAGAAAATGCCGTCGCGACGAAGCACACGCCTGCGCCTCTATGCCGATGAAATGGGCAAAAATCTCGTGGCCGACGGCAGCGACTTCATCGTGGTGGTGGCCGAGGTGACCGACGACAACGGCAACGTGCGGCGGCTGGCCCGCGAGAGCGTACACTTCACCGTGGAGGGCGAGGGAACCATCATCGGCGGCAGCGACATTCAGGCCAACCCAAGGCTGGTGGAGTGGGGGAGTGCCCCCGTGCTGGTGCGTAGCACGCAACGCGCCGGCACCATCCGCATCATCGCCCGTGCGCTCTTCGAGGGCGTGCATGCCCCGCAGGCCGACACGCTGGTCATCGAAAGCATCCCTTACACGGCTTATCCGCTCTGCCATGCCTCCAACGCCAACGCCACTTCGCCTTCCGAGGCCCTGCGCAACGTCCGCCGCGAAGCCAAAACGCCAAAAGCCACCCTCACCGACGAAGAGCGCCGCCGCATGCTCAACGAGGTGGAGCAGCAGCAGCAAGACTTCGGAATACAATAGAAAGCCAGGGGAAACCTAGGAAAACCTAGGAGAGCCTAGGAAGACCTATGAAAGCCTAAGAAAAAAACAACAAAATCAATTATTCACCAAAACTTATCATCATGGAAATTAAAAAAATTTTCATTCAACACGCAAGATTGCTCTTGCTGACATTCCTGCCGATGCTTGCCGCATCAATGGCATGGGCCGACCAAGTAACGTTTGAGCCGGGCCAGGTGAGCGGCTCGCAAAGCGGTTCAACACAAGGCCCCGACCAAATGTCGTCGGGCATCATTACCGTGAAAACCTCGAAAGGACAATTCGGGCGAACCACCGACTACCGCGTCTATTCAGGCGGAACGCTGACCATCGAGGCCGATGGAGGAGTCATCAACAAAGTGACTATCAACACTACAAGTGGCTACAGCACAGCCAATTTTACGGGCAACGACTTTGTGTCACTGGGCTCAACGGGCTATTGGACCGGCAACGCCACCACGGTGACGCTTTCGGCCAGTGCTCAAATACGCATGTCGTCAATCGTGGTTGAATACACCGCCAACTCATCAGCGGTTTCCACACCCGTCATCAGCGGCACCACGCCCTTCGACTATGAAACCACGGTGACCATTTCTGCCGACGAAGACGCCAACATCTACTACACCCTCGACGGCACCACACCCACCGACCATAGCATTTTCTACGACGAACCTTTCGTCATCACCGAAACCACCACGGTGAAAGCCGTGGCCTATGCCGACGGAGAACATAGCAGCATGGCCGAGAAAACCTTTGTGGCTAACCCCAAATTCACGGTAGAGTGCAATTATCCTTCAGGCAAATACTACGAGCCCTTTGAAGTGACATTCACACCGAAAAACGGCACCGGGCCTTATAGCATCAACTACACTGTCTCCACCGACAACGGCACCACAACGGGCACGGAAACCGGCACCTTCACACTTAACATCAACGAAACCTCAACGGTGACCATCAACGCAACCGATGACAGTGGACACACCTGTCAGGAAACCTTCGAATACATCGTCACCACGTTCGTTCCGGCCTCCACTTTCAAGCTCGTAACCAGCAAGTCCGAGCTGGCTCCGGGACGACAGGTGCTCATTGCCGCCGCCAAGGATTCTTGGTTCTACTTTATGGGGAAAACCGGCAACAACAACCGCGCAGGCATTGAGCTTAGCGGCTACAACCATACAGTGCCGCTCACTGTGAATGCCAACGATGAATATTGCACAACCATCATCGGCAAGGAAAACGACAATTACACCTTCTACGACATCAACGAAAAAGGCTACTTGCAGGCCCTGAGCTCCACGAAAAACCAGCTGGGCACCGGCTCGCTCAACGACAACGCACGCGCCGAGGTGAGCATCGACAGCAACAACCTGACCTCCATCACCTTCCAAGGCACAAACACGCGCAACAAGCTGCAATTCAATAGCCAGAACAACATATTCTCGTGCTACAGCTCAGACCAGACAAAAGTCTATCTCTATGTGGAAATGATGGACTCTTATGCCCTTACCACCGATTTGGATGACGATGTGGTCTTCATTTCAAATTTCTACATCAATGATGAACCCTCCGACATCAATTATGCCAAGGAGGGCGACAAGGTGGGCTTCTACCTCTACATGTATGACAACAACTATGCGATTGAAAATGTAATTGCTACCACTCCCAGCGGAAACATCATTGATGTGACGTGCGACGAGTATGGCCAATACCACTTCACCATGCCCGCTGAGGATGTCGTCATCAGCGCCTTTACACACTACGCCATCCACACGCTGAGCATCAACCCCGTGGAGAACGCCACCGTAAAGGTGAACGATGCCGAGGTGACCCAGGTAGAGCTGAAAGAAGGGTCGAGTGTGACCGTTGCCGTGGAACTGGAAGACGACTACAGCGTGCATGAATTTACCGTCACCGACACTCAGGGCAACACCGCCGAGGTTAACAATTCAACCTTCGAAAATCGCACCAACTTCTTCTTCAACATGCCCGCCGACGATGCCACGGTCAACATCGTCACCGGCAAGTCATTGCACAACATCAACATCACGGAAAACGACCAGTGCACCATTACCGCCGAACCCGCCACGGCACAAACCGGCCAGCTGGTGACAATCACCGTGACGCCCAACAACCCCGACATTGACGAGGCAAAGAACATCATCGTGAATGGTATTGAGCCGTCGGTCATCACCGAAAACCAAAACGGCGTGTTCACCTTCACCATGCCCGCCAACGACGTTACCGTGAGGGCAACCATCGGCGCATATATGCACGATTTGGTGTTGGCCTACTCCGGATGCACCATTAACGGACTGGAAACGCCCGAGCAGTGCTTCAGGGCTCGCGGCGAACTGGTGACGTTCAGCATCACACCCGACGAGCACTACGCGTTCTACGGGAACATGACACTATCGAACAGGACGCACACCGTGACCTATCCCATCACCGACAACGGCGACGGCACCTATTCGTTCACCATGCCCGACGAGGAAACATGGCTCAACGTGACTTGCGTGAAAACGGAATACAGCGTCACGCCCCAGATTGAACACGGAACGGTGGAATGTGCTCCCTACGGCACCATGAACGAGACTTTCACCTTCACCGTTCTCCCCGAAAATGGATACGTCATTGAGCAAGTCAAGCTATTGCAAGAATCAGGACACGACCTCGACATCGAACTCACCAACTTGGGCAACAATCAGTACAGCTTTGTCATGCCGGCACGAAACGTCCGCATTTATGTGAACATGGTTGCCGCCGCCTATCGTGTGGAAATCGCCGACATTGAGCACGGCAACATCATACCGAACAAGACAAACGCCAACCGCTACGAAACCGTTGTGCTCCAGCTCATCGCCGAACCAGGCTATAAGTTCGACGCCATTACCATTACCTACGACGGCCATACGTCGAACCTGGCACACAACCCGAGCACCAACGTGACTGATTTCGTCATGCCGAACTTCGACGTCGTCATCGGAGCTGTTCTTTCGCCCATCGTCTATACCATCAGCTATGACCTCAACGGCGGAAAAGCACCTCAAGAACGGCAGGAGGGCTACGACATTGCGGCAACGTTCAACTACACCGAGGGCTGGATAAACACCGCCACCTGCTGGGCCTACTACGGCTCCGACGAGAAAATAGCCACCAACATGGTAGAGGACGATAACGGCATCTGGCATTGCACCATCAACGGACAGCCCACCAACATCTATTTCCGCACCGACGTGAGTTACTTTGACGAAGAAATCGACATTCAAAACAAGTCCTACGAATGTGCGGCCGATGCAAGCGGCATGAACAACGGATCGGCATCGGTCACCATGGTTGCCGACAACAACAACTCCGACACCTACCAGGCCTCTTATACGACTGAGTGGCACGACGCCGTGGCCGGCAATCCTACAACCTACACCGTAGAAAGCGATGACATCACGCTGACCCTGCCGACGCGCGAGGGCTACTTCTTCACCGGATGGACGGGAACAGGCCTGGAACAGGCCACGGCAACCGTCACCATAGAACATGGCTCCACCGGCAACCGCCAATATACGGCCACGTGGTTGGCGCAGACGGCCACCGCACTGCGCTTCGCCCAGGGTGACAACACCGACACCATCTACACCCTCGACGGAAAGAAAATCAATCCCACAAAGCTCTACGGCTCAGAGCTCCCGAAGGGCATCTACATCATCAACGGGAAGAAAGTGGTGAAATAGCCGTTCACCCATTGATACTTCGCATAAAATTGGCCGTTTGGTTGTTTCCAGACGGCCAATTTTATAATCTTTCTTTGTCACACAATGAGTTCCAACAATAAAAGTATAATAGTGCCGACGCTATAAGAGCCGACGCTATAGGAGCCGACGCTTCCAAGCGTCGGAGTATATAATTGGAGTATATAATTATAGAGTAGTCCGAGCTTGGAATGAAATTTTAGTTAGCCCGACGCTTGGAAGCGTCGGCTCCTAAGGTCAGCTCTTACGGCAACGATTTTATGGAAAAAGGCGGGTAGTGACGTAGGGTAAAATTGGTAAAAATATTTGACAAAACGGCGAAAAAACAAGCCGTTTTGTAACGTATTGATAATCAATAGGTTTAAAAATGGTTGGAGTTTGACCGCAAATTTCGGGGAGAGATTTTGAAGATTGAGAGGAGAAATCTTGAAGTTCTCTCCCCGAAATTTGCGGTCAAACTCTTTGGGGTATGCAAAAAGCATTGAAAAATCTTGACAAAAAGTGGCCGCGCACCCGTCCGCTTTAGGAGAGTCTAAAATGTCACTCCCACCTGCACGAAGGAGTGGGGCTTGAATGAAGGCTTGGCCTTGCTTTTCTTGGCTTTCAGCGAGCGGGCATATTCGCAGGCGGCAAGGAGGAAGGCTCCTGTGCCGAAATTGGCCTCGGAATGGCGGTCAACGGTCTGCCCGGGAATGGCGCGCTCGCCGATGGGCTGCACATAGCCGATGTGGTGGTCGGGCTGAAGGGCCGTTTCGGTGAGATATTGCCATGCGCGGCGAACAACCGGGGTGTAGGTCTTTTTGTCGAGCAGGCCGTTGTTGATGCCCCACAACAGGCCATAGGTGAAGAAGGCGGTGCCCGACGTTTCGGGGCCGGGTGCCTGCTCGGGGTCCATCATCGAGCGTGTCCAGTAGCCCTCCGGCTGTTGCAAGTCGGCCACGGCCTTGGCCAAGCGCTGGTATTTCTGCTCAAAGAAAGCGCGGTGGCGGTGGTCGGCGGGCATGTCCTGCAGCACCTTTGCCAGCCCTGCCAGCACCCATCCGTCGCCTCGCGCCCAGAAGTCTTTCTTTCCGCCCGCCGTCTTGTGTTTGGGAAACACGTATTTGCCGTCGCGGAAGTAGAGGCCCGTTTCCTTGTCGAGCATGATGCTGTCGGTGAAAAGCACGTTCTGATAGAGCTTTTCAAGGTAGATGTCGTCGTTGGTGAGGCGGTACATCTTCGTCATTACGGGCATCACCATATAGAGGGCGTCGGCCCACCACCAGTAATCGTTGGCCTGCGAGCGGGCCTCGTAGCCCATCACCTCGTTGGCGCGCTTCACCATGTAGTTGTGGTTGCCCGACGGATTCTGCCGGCGATAGATGTTATAAAGGTCGATGTACGTCTGGAAACATATCTGCCAGTCGCCGAAGAGCACGTACGCCATGCCCTCGCCGTAGTTCTTATAGCGCCATTTGGCGGGGTCGGGCTCGGTGGCGCCCATCCATTTGTTGTGCTCGGCCCAGCGCAGGGAATAGGCCAGCTGGTCGCCGTCGCCGGTGAGTTTATATACCTCCATGTTGGCCGTGTGGTAGGCAGCGTTGTCCCAGAAGGCGTTGGTCTCGGCGGGGTGCGACGATTGCCAGGCCTGGTTCACCTGGTTGATGAGTGCGACGACGTCGGAACGTGTCCACCGCTTCGCCTCGACGGGCAAGGCGATAAAAAGCAATAAGACGAAAAGGGAAATGGGAGTTTTTTTCATAATAGTATGGGAAAAAATAGTGGGGCGTCGATTATTTGAGCGTTATGACCAGCGGCGATTTCACCTGATTGAGGAAGTGGCGGCTCCGCAATTGCCATTCGCCGAGTGAGCGCACGTCGCCGAGGCTCCATGCCGCTCCGAAATAGTAGGTATAGGGCTGCCCCTTGTAGCCCTCGACAATGCCGAGGGCGTGACGCGACTTTCCGTCGTCCTGCTGGTGAACGGCGGTGCGGTTCACGCCGTTGGGGAAGAGGCATCCCACGTAGATTTGCGATTGATGGCGCTGGGGCGTGTCGGTGGGGTCGGCATAAAGCACGGCATCGTCGGCCACGACGGGGTCGCCGCCGTGAAGCACCACGCCCGCGGCGAGGCTGATAGGCGTGTTGCCCAATCCGTCGTACCACACGGTCATGCGGTTGAAGTTGCTGCCCTTGTCGAGGGAGATGCGGCGGTGCTCGGTCACCGTCAGCGATTTTCCGCCCACGTTGATGGTTGTGGAAGGGTAGGTCAGCTCGGCCGTGAAGCGCAGGGGACCGTTGTCGAGGATGGAGAATTTCTCGTAACACCACGGCATGATGAGCTTGTCCTGGTGCATCAGTGCCGGTGCTCCGCAACCCAACGTGGAGCCCACGGCGTAAGCGTCGAGGCCGTCGCCGTGGTCGAGGTGGAACGAGGTGAGCAGGTCGGTGGCGTTGGCCTCCGCCTTGTTGCCGGCCCTCCGCAGGGAGTCCTCGCGCTGGTTGCCCTGGAAATCGGTATCATAGCGGCGGTCGAGCACCAGTTCGGGCGTGCTCTTTGTCCACACGTCGATGCCGAAGGACTTTTCGCCGCTTTGCTGGAGCGCCGGACCGTAGAGGCGGAAGGCGCCGCGGTCGTTCTCCCAGGCCAGGTCGTCTTTTCTTATTTTATATTGCCGGCCCTGCACATAGCGGTGCGGCTCGCGCTGGAAGCCGCGCTCGATGGTGTAGCGGGCCGTGCTTCCGGGCTGGACACTGACCTCGAAGACCAATAGTCCGTCGTGGGTTTTCTGGCAATCCACCTGTTGTCCGAAGGCATTTTTCACCAAAAGGGGCTCGATGGTGCTGGCGTCGAGCTGCCGGCATACGTCGCGAAGGTTGAGTTCCACCAGTTGTCGGCGTTGCATGTCGGTGGGGTTGTCCAGGCTTACTTCCACTTTTCGCGGATGGGCGGTGAGAGAGTCCGACCACGCCTTCAGGCGGAGGTATTCCTCTTCGGTGATGCGCATGAACGAGCCGTGTTGCGGTCCGGTCACGCCGGTAATGTCCTGCGGGTCGGAGAAATTGCGTAAATACTTGTCGGCTCGACAGGTGCGGTAATGCTTCGGCCGGTCGCTATATTGTATGTAAGCCACGCGCCAGCCGTCTTCTCCCGGCAATTGGAAGGCGCTGCTTCCCTCGCATTTCTTTTTTCCCTCAAAACTCACATAGTCGTCTTCCACCGGTTCGCCCCATCCCTTGGTGAGGTGTTTCGACGTGGCGGTGTAGATGCCGGGCTTGCCGCCCTCCTTTTTTATAAGCATGTGGTAGAGGCCGTCGCTGGGCAGGAAATTGATGTCGGCGTCGATGGTGGCATATCCCCAGTCGAAAAGCAGGCGCGGCTTGGTGAGGCGGGTGAACGACTGGTCGGCATAGCTGTAGTACATGCGGTCGTAGTGGTCCTCATCGTCGTTGAGCATGCTGTAGTAGATGAGGTAGCCGCCGCGTGCGCCGCCCGGCCATTTATAGTCAGGGTCCCAGAAGATTTGGGGTGCCCAAACGCGGTGAATCTTCGAAAAATCCTTGTAGCAATTCTTCGATTTCGGGTCGCAAAAGATGGCGGGGCCTTTTCTGAAGTCAAATGTTTTCGACTCCCAGTGAATGAGGTCCTTGCTCCGGTGGAGGTTGATGCCGTAGTTGTCCCATTTATGCGAGCGGTTCACGCACATGTCGGTGGTCACCATGAGGTAACCGTCGCCGTTGTGTGTGCGTGTGATGTATGCGTCGCGTGTGCCCCCTTCTATGAGGGCGTGGGTTTCGGTGTTGAAGACCGGCAGGCCGCCGATGAGGTCTTCATAGTGCAATCCGTCGCGGCTCAGGGCGTAGGCGGTCCATTCTCCGCGGTCGCTCATGTGGCAATAGAGCCATCCGTAGGTGCCTTGTTGAAGGTTTTGTGCCATGGCCAAAAGTGGCAGGCAGAGGAAAAGGAGGGAAAGGGTTTTCTTCATTTTTGGAAAAGGGGAAGATGGGGCCGCAATGGTGTTGCGGCAAAATGGGAAAATGGGGAAAGGGAGTTACCATTTGTCGCGGGTCTGTATGTCGTCGGCCCATCGGTGGTCTTTGGGGAAGGGCTGTCCGTTCCAGGCTTTCACCTGTGTCCACGGCTCTGCGGGGTCGGCCCAGAAAGGATGTTCGGCCGGCAATCCCAGGGGCATGAAGCAAAGCGACGTCATATAGAGCGACCCGTTGTTGGTGTACCAGTCGGCGGTGTCGGGCTGACTGCCGCAAAAGCCGATGGTGAGGAAGCCGGCGGAATTATAGTTCTGCTGGTGGTCGAACATGCGGTGCATGACCTGCGTGAGAGCGGCCCTCACCTGCCCGTTCTTCAGTTCGGCGGGCAAGGTCTGGTGCCACGCCAGCAATGCCAGCGGTTGCATGGCGGCCAGGCGGTAGGGCGTGGAGCGTCCCACCACGGGGAACGTTCCCTCGGGCGAGATGAAGCGCTCAAGGATAATGGCAAATTTCTGCGCGCGTTTCAATGCCCGCTGGTGGTATTTCGGGTAATCGATGCGCGTGTTCACCTTGGCATCGGCCATGGCTTGCAGCGTTTCCAGGTACATGGCATGGAAGACGTAGCTGCTATAGTAGTCGAAGGCAAACACGGGCCCGTCCGCATACCATCCGTCGCCGACGTACCATTCCTCCACCTTCCTTACGGCGGTGTTGACGCGAAATTCGTCGGGCCGCCAGCCTTCATAGGGTTTTCCGAGCTTTTCCTCGGCAACGGCCTTGAACATCATGGCCTCTATGACGGATGAAAAAAGGAACCAGTTGGTGTAGGGCGGGTCGATGCTCCTGAGCCGCGTGAACTCCTTGAGATAGCGCTCCTTGGTGGTCTGGTCGAGGGGTTTCCACAATTGGTCCCAGCCGCGGAGGAAACTTTCGGCAATGTATGCGGCATCCACGAGGTTCTGCCCCGCCACCCCCCAGCAAAGGTAATCGGGCGACTGGGGATCCACGGCGTTCTTATAGCTGCTGAGCGCCCATTCTCTCAGCTGCCGGGCCTGCGGGTCGTCGCCATTGGCTATGTAGGGTGCCAGTCCGGCCATCAGCCTTCCGAAGGCCTCCATATACACCACCTTCCGGTTTCGGTTGTCGAAACTGGGCGAAAACTCCGTCAGCATGTTCTTCTGAAGTTCGCCGCGCGCCATGTTCTCCAAGATGGGCTGCGCCATCTGAACGGCCAGCTGAGCCCAGTATTCGCGGTCGCTCACGGGCGCTTTCTTCTTGGCGGAGGCGGGGGCGGCCAGCACCAGCAGGCACAGGGCCAGCAACAATGTCTTTCTCATTTTGTCGTTATATATTTAAGATTTGCATTTGCTCAACTTATTTGGAGTTCAGGAGTTCAGGAGTTTCAGGAGTTCAGACAATAGTTCTGAAGGCTCCCCTTTCATCAGTTTGCAGAGGTTGGAAGTATTGTCTGAACTCCTGAACTACTGTAACTCCTGAACTACATCAATTTGCGAAAATTGAATTTTTTAACGTATTACCATTTCTTCAACAGCCGGCGTGCCTCCTTTCGCGTGATGGGGATGACGCATCCGTGCTTGGGCGAGGCCATGGCCGAGGCGGGCTTTCCGTCGTGGGCGGGAATTATCAGCCGCATGCGCCCCTCGTTGAAATGTCCCAGGGGTGTGAAGGTCTTGAAATCGGTGGTTTCCACGAATCCGAAGTTATGGGGGTTGAGGCTATAGACATCGTACATCACCACCCATCGCTGCTCGCCCAGCCGCTTCCACGTGTTGGGCGCCTCGCAACCGCGCGGCTCGGTGTCAATCTGCGCCGTGTGGTAGTCGTCGAAGTGGTTGATGGAGTTTGAAATCATGTACTTGATGCCGGCGGGGTTCTCCTGTGCCACGTAGGTCATGAACCACCGTCCGTCGGGCATGGGGCAGATGTCGGCGTCGAGCACCTCCACCTTCTCATCGGGGAAGTCGAAGAGCAGGCGCGGCTCGGTGGTCAGCGTGGTGAACTGGTCGTCGGCATAGCTGTAATAGACGCGCAGGGGAGCGCCGGGTTTCTCGCGGATGGTGAAATACACCATCAGCCGGCCCTCGGCGGGGTCGTAGATGGTTTCGGGTGCCCAGGCACATCCCAGGTCTCCGAACTTCTCGGGAAAGAGCTTGTCGATGCGCACCACGGTGTGCGTCCAGTGCCTGAGGTCCTCCGAGCGAAGGAGCACCAGCGCGCGGTTGTTGCCCCAGCCGTATTTCTCGTCGCGCTCCCATTGCGTGGTGCGCAGCCCGTGCTCACGGCCGTAGATGTGCAGGTCGGTCATGGCCATGTAGAAGGCGCCGTCCTTGGGCGAGCGGCAGATGTGGGGGTCGCGGATGCCGTGTTGTTCCGAGATGCTGTCGCCACTGATGATGGGCTGGCCGTCGTTGACGGCGGTAAAGGTGTAGCCGTCGAAGCTCACCGCCATGAACAGACTGTGGGTGGCATCGTTGAAGAACGTAAACAAATAGGCGCCCATTTTCTTTTCTCCGGGAACCTTCTTGGCGTGCAGCGGAAGGGCGCACACCAGGCAGCACAGGGCCGCCGCAAGCATTTTAACTGGATTTGTCATGTGTGAGGTAGTTTGTTTCATTTCTGATGCAAATGTACGAAAAAAACCGGAACAAACCACAGAGTAAGTGTAAATTTTGAAGAATGTACACAAAAAGTTCAGAAAATAGTCAAAAATCACAATGATGGCCTTCACTCCTCTTCGCATAAGATTAAAAAAAGCAGTGGATGAATTTTTGTCAAAATTTTTCAACAAATTTGCGTACATGAAAAGAGTTTGACGGCAAATCTCGGGGAGAGAATTGGCAAATCTCTCTCCTCAAAACGCCAAATTTCTCCCCGAGATTTGCGGTCAAACCCCGCAGGATTTTCAATCTATTGAGAATCAATGGGTTACAAAAACAAAGAAAAACCGGCCCGTTTTGTCAATAAATTTTACTTTTTTGCGTTAGTTTTTCAGACCCTTTCCAACGTTATCCCACTGCCCGTGCTACTGGTGTAAACAACGGCGAAAGATGGGGTGGGAGAGAGGTTGTAAAGATTATTATGTGGAAATTTTTTTTGTTTCGGATTATTTTCGTACCTTTGCACATATAAAGTATCAGAAATCAGAAAAGATGAAAACCAAATGGATGAAAGGCGCGGCCCTTGCCGCCGCCATATTTGCACTGGGCGCCTGCCAGAAGGCCGCCTTCCGCGTGGAGGGCACCATCACCGAGGCCGCCGACTCCGTGCTGTATCTGGAAAACATGAGCCTCGACGGACCGGTGACGGTCGATTCGGTGACACTCAGCAAAGAGGGAAACTTCAGCTTCGAGGGCGACGCACCCGAAGCCCCCGAGTTCTACCGCCTGCGCATTGCCGGCGAAATCATCAACCTGAGCATCGACAGCACCGAGACGGTAAGGGTGAAAGCCAGCTATCCCACCATGCTCACCGACTACAGCGTGGAGGGTTCGGAAAATTGTGAGAAAATCAAGGAGCTGGCCCTCAAGCAGATAGACCTGCAGCAGCGGGCCATCGCCGTGGCCAGGGCCGAGAACCTGAACCGTCAGCAATCGTCGGACAGCATCATGAAGCTGGTGGAGGCCTACAAAGCCGACGTGAAGCTCAACTACATCTTCAAGGAGCCGATGAAGGCCTACGCCTACTTCGCCCTGTTCCAGACCTTGGGCAACGGCCTCATTTTCGACCCGCGCGGCAACAAAGAGGACAACCAGGTGTATGCCGCCGTGGCCACCAGCTGGGACACTTACTACCCGCACGCCCTGCGCGGGCAGAACCTGCACAACATTGCCATTGAGGGCATGAAGAACCAGCGCATCATGGAGGCCCACGAGCAGATGATTGACCCGGGAATCATCAACACGTCGAACATCATCGACGTGGAGCTGGAAGACAGCAGGGGAATCAAGCGCAAGCTGTCGGACCTGAAGGGCAAGGTCATCATCCTTGACTTCCACTATTTCGGCGCACCGGAATCCACGCAACGCATCATGCAGCTGCGCGACATCTACAACAAATACAACGGCCGGGGGCTGGAAATCTACCAGGTCAGCGTGGACGACGACGAGCACCTGTGGAAACAACAGACGGCAGCGCTGCCCTGGGTGTGCGTGCGCGACCCGCAAGGCCTTGAGTCGCCGCTCATGCTGCGCTTCAACCTTCAGAACATTCCCACGTTCTTCCTGGTGGACCGCAACTGCGAACTCTACAAGCGCGACCAGCAAATAAAGGACCTGGATGCCGAGATACAAAGCATTCTGTAGGGCGGCGGCCTCAACAATGCTCCTGGCGGCCAGCGCCTCGGGCCACGCGCAAACGGCCGAAGGGCAGGCCCTCTTCGGGCTGGAAAAGCGCACCGACAGCCTCTATGTGCTCACGCTGAAGACCGACAGCACCGACGAGGAGCACCTCCTGAGGTTCCCCGTTTATAGATTCTGCACGGGCGACGTGGACGGCGACGGCAGCACCGACGCACTGGTAGGGGTGATAAAGCGCACACGGTTCGACCCGAAAGTGGGGCGAAGGCTCTTCATCTTCAAAAACTACCACGGACTCATCAGGGCCCTGTGGATGGGAACAAGGCTGGGGGGCATACTCCAGGACTTCAGGTTCATCGACGGAATCGTGAGAAGCCTGGAAACAACAACCGACGGGAAATACGTGGTGGCAGAATATAAATGGGACCACTTCGGAATGGCCTTCCAGCGATTTCTGGCCACCAACGTCACTCTCGACGAGGCACAAGACATCTTTAACCAATAAATAGTTCCGACCTATGAGAAAATTGTTTTTCACAACCTTGCTCTGCGTGCTGGCGGCAACCGCCGGCGCCCAGCAGAAAAATGTGGTGCTTCCCGGAAAGGGAAACATCAATGTGGAGACGCTCAACAAGGGTGTCAACCTGAACATGGACATCTCGAAGCTCACGCTGAGCGAATTGCGCGTGCTGCGCAACTCGTTCGCCGCCAAGCAGGGATACATGTTCATGAATGCCGAACTGAGGTCTATCTTTGAAACCACTTCGTGGTATTCCGAGGCCATGTACAAACGATGGGAGCACAGCGACGACGAGGGCAATGTCACCTCAAGCGAAATCAAACCCATCACTTACACCAAGGCCGAGAGCGAATTCATGAAGAAACTGAAGGCCCGCGAGGATGAACTGCTCGGTGAAAACTTCAAGGCCGGGCAGGGAATGGCGGTCAACATGGACAACCTCATCAACCCCTACCAGATGGAGGAGTTCGACCCCAAGCTGAGAAACCACCTGGGGAAGTACGGATTTGCCATCGTGCCCGCCGACGAGCTGCAGCTCTTCCATGTCTATGAGAGAAACGACTACCACGACTTCCCGAGCTTTGTCACCACCGACCTGTTCCTGCAGGCCTTCCACATGTATTTCGACAATGCGCTGAAAGACGTGGAGCAGAAGCATTTCATCGGCACGCTCACCACGCTGACCAAGCAGCTCTATGACGAAATGACGACCCTGGCCGCCGGCACCAAGGACAAGAAGCTTCAGGATGCCGCACAATGGGACGCCGCCTATTTCGCCATTGCCCACGCATTGTTCACCGGTCAGACGCTCATGCCCCTGTCGGCAAAATATGCCGACCTGGCCGCCCAGGAGGTGAAATACGTGAAGGCTGCCACTACCGCGCCGTCCGAGTTCCTGGAGTATTTCTCGCCACCCTTCGACTATTCCACCTACAGGCCGCGCGGACACTACACCCGCACGCCGGAGCTGGGCCGATATTTCCAGGGGATGATGTGGCTGCAAAACACGCCCTTCGGCACCGACAAGCCCCACTTCCTGCTCCGCGCAGCACTGATGGCACAGGTCATTGGCAACAATGCCGACTATGTGAAAGCCTACAACTCCGTGTCGGACCCTGTCACCTTCCTGATGGGACAGCCCGACAACGTCACCATTCTGCAGGTGTTTGACGAAATGAAGAAACTGGGCGCAACGGCCGACAAACTGGCGGCCAAGAGCACCGAGCTGGATAATCTGAAGAATGTGGTGGAAGAGCTGTCTCGCCGGCAGACGCGCATCAACCCGAAATTCCTGGTGACAAGCCCCTGCAAGGTGAACCTCATGCCGCAACGCTATATCCCCGATGCCGAGGTGTTGCAGGAAATGGTGGACTACGAAACAAATCCTACGAAGCGCGACGTGCCGAAAGGCCTCGACGTGATGGCCGCCATCGGAATGACGGAGGCCGAGAGCATTCTCATCAATGAACTGAAGGAACCCCAGCGGTGGGAGAAATACACCGAGAACCTGGAGAAAATGAAGAAAACCATGGGCACCGTGGACTGGGACTTCACCGTGGCCAACCAATGGATTAACTCGCTGAAATCACTGTCGGCCTACAGCGAAACCAATAACGTTTCGCACGACGACCTGCCCTATTTCATGCAGACTCCGCTTTGGGACAAGAAGGTGCTCAACACCGCCCTCGCTTCGTGGGCCGAGCTGAAACACGACGCCATACTCTATGCCAAGCAGCCGGCAGGGGCAGAATGTGGCGACGGGTCACCGCCAGAGCCCATCGTGAAGGGATACGTGGAGCCCAACATCCCCTATTATCGCAAGGCCATCGACCTCATCAACGCCACAGAGAAAGTTCTCAACAAGTACGGACTGATGACCGAGAAAATCACCACGGCCACCGAAGACCTGCGCGACAAGGCGGAATTTCTGCTCAACATCAGCAAAAAGGAACTTAACTTCCAGAAACTCAGCGAGGAGGAATACGGCCAGATAGAATACATCGGCGCATCGTTTGAATACATCACGCTCAACCTCATCAAGGAGGAAGACCAATGGCTGGCCGGCTGGGAACTGGTGGAAGGCGCCGACAAGAGCATATCGGTGGTGGCCGACGTTTACACGGCCAATGCCTTTAACAACAAAAACAAGAGCGTGCTCTACGAGGCCGTGGGACCGGCACACGAAATCTATGTGGTGGTGGAAATCGACGGATACCTCTACCTCACACGCGGCGCCGTGTTCTCATACCGCGAATTCCAGGAGGACCTGGCGGCTCCGAGAAAGACCGACGAGGAGTGGCAGGAGGAACTGAAAAGCCAGCCCGACAAGGGCATTCCCAACTGGATGAAGGAAATCATTGTCCCGCTGAAGGGCAAGAACATCGACAACGAGTATATCTTCCACAGCACGGGCTGCTAACAGGCACTCCGGCGGCCATACAACCATGATGACCAACGGCAGACGGCCATACAAAAGCGAGAGGAAGACGGCACGGGCATACAGGCCCGCTGCCGTCATCCTCTCGCTTTTCTTGTGTCTTTTCCCGATTCTTCCGCCTCTTTTCTCGGCTCCCCCTTCCCGTTTATTGCATTGTAAACACAACCCCGTCCTTCCGTTGAAAATCGCCTTCACCGGCGACATCCTCCTGGACCGTGGCGTTAGGAAGGCCATCGACAGCCTCGGCCTCGACCGGCTCTTCACAACGGCCGTTGACTCGCTGTTGAACAGCTGCCAGGTAGTGGTGGGAAACCTGGAGTGCCCGGCAACGGAAATCAGGCAACCCAACTACAAACGGTTCATCTTCCGCGGCGATCCCA
Organism: Prevotella sp.; assembly: GCA_017474515.1. Lineage (GTDB taxonomy): Bacteria > Bacteroidota > Bacteroidia > Bacteroidales > Bacteroidaceae > Prevotella. The sequence continues at coordinate 20,707 of JAFVHN010000031.1, forward strand.
TTCAGCTGGACGTATTGCGCAGGCACGGCTTCACCCACCTCAACCTTGCCAACAACCACAGCATTGACCAAGGACGGCGGGGACTGGAAGACACTTGGCAGAATATACGACGGGCCGGCATGACACCCGTGGGGGCCGGCCGCGACCAACAACAGGCCGCCGCTCCCGTCATGCTCGACAGCCTGCCGCGGCCCGTGTTCCTGCTGGCCTCCCTGCGCCTGTCGCTCGAGAATTTCTCCTATCTGCCATGGAAACCCAGCGTCAGCCAGGAACCGCTCGACACGCTCCTGGACCGCATAACGGCCTTGCGACGGCAACAGCCCGAAGCCTTCATCATCGTAACATTGCACTGGGGGCATGAACATTCCTTAACCCCCAATCCCATTCAGCGACAAGAGGCACACCGCATCATCGATGCCGGTGCCAACCTAATCATCGGCCACCACACACACACACTGCAGCCCAGCGAAACCTACCACGGCCGACAAATCTTCTATAGCCTGGGCAACTTCATCTTCGACCCCACACGCGAGAAAAACCGCCGCGCAGCCGTCGTCACCGTAGAATTAAACAACGACAAAGCCCCCGTCATCCGCCAGCACCTCATCCACATCAACAACTGCACCCCCTCGCTCGTGGACCATTTCGACGAGAGCCAATGATTTCTTCCCAAAGGAGATAAGAAGCTTTAGCTCAAAAAAAACAATAAATTCTTTGTTCTCTTGGAAAATCCAAAAAAAAGTCGTATATTTGCAAAGTCCTTCCCGATTGCGTGTCATCTGCCGCAAGCGGATACCAAGCGGGTGGGGTGCATATTGATGACAATGGCGTTTATCTTGCGCTTTGTTCTTTGACACGAAGAATCTCGCACATTCACTCTTTCAAAGGAAAAGCAGCGATGGATGCCCGTTGAATATGTAAGCATACCGAAAACGTTGTGCCTATATTATTATAGGTGTCAGTCGGGAGAAGGTGCCAGCATATTCCGTTTGGGGGTTCCGCGGTGCTCGTTCTTGATGAAAGGGGCATGTTAGAGCTTTGTAGGATAGGGACGAGTGACAGGTACAGCAACCCACGCTTTTTTGCATCCATACATCAACAATTAAACTTTTGCTTTGCTGGGTTGGCAGAGCCAAACTAAAAACCTGTAAAAGCATGAGAAAGACTTTGTTATTTCTTTTATTTTCCGCCCTCCTCCCCCTCGGAGCCTCGGCACAAGAAGCCTACGCCGTCTATACCGATGACGGCACCCTCACGTTCTATTACGACGACTTGAAAAACACAAGGCCGGGAACGGTGTATGAACTAAATACCATGTACAACTACCCTGGTTGGCAAGAAGAACACTATTGTGATATTCATAAAGTTGTCTTCAACCCCTCATTTGCCGATGCCCGACCCACAAGCACTATCTATTGGTTTGAAGATAATATGGAATTAACGGAAATTGAGGGCATTCAGTATCTTAACACATCCGAGGTAACGTACATGTCTATGATGTTTTATGGATGTGACGGCCTTGTTAACTTGGACTTAAGCGGATTTGACACAAGCAAGGTCGAGGATTTTGATTGGATGTTCGGTGATTGCGATAACCTGAAAACAATTTATTGTGGTGACGGCTGGACAACAGAAAACGTTATATATTCAGATGGAATGTTCTATGGTTGTTATGAACTCGTAGGTGGAAAAGGAACGGTTTATGACGAGGACCACACGGATGCCACTTACGCTCATACAGACGGTGGCTCGAGCAATCCCGGTTATCTCACCTATAAAAGAAATACGGAGGAGAACAAATTTGCCTACGCCGTCTATACAGACGACGGAACCCTCACATTCTATTATGACACGCAAAGAACCACAAGGCCCGGAACAACGTATGATTTAAATACAGGGAATAATATGCCAGACTGGATTGAAGACCACATGGACGACATTGAGAAAGCGGTTTTCAAGCCTTCGTTTGCGGATGCCCGGCCTACTAGTACGGCAGGGTGGTTCAGTTGTTCTGTGAATGAGATAGAAGGATTGTCTTTTCTGAACACAAGCGAGGTAACGGACATGAATTATATGTTCGCTAATTGCGACGGCCTGACAAGCCTTGACTTAAGCCACTTCGACACAAGGAAGGTAACGGACATCAGCCACATGTTCGTTAATTGCCATAGCCTGACGAACCTTGACCTTAGTGGATGGGACACGAGCAATGTAATACGCTTGCACGAGATGTTCAGTTATTGCCATAGTCTGACGAACCTTGACCTGAGCGGATGGGACACTAAGAACGTGGCATACATGGGAGGAATGTTCTTAGATTGCTTTAACCTGACGAACCTCGACCTGAGCGGATGGGACACGAGTAAGGTAACAAACATGAATGGAATGTTCTCTTATTGCATTGGTTTGACAAGCCTCGACCTGAGCGGATGGGACACGAGCAGGGTAACAAACATGGGGTGGATGTTCGGGGGATGCCAAGACCTGCAAACTATTTATTGTGGTGCTAACTGGACGACTGAAAACGTTGAAAATTCAGAATATATGTTCGATTGGTGTTACAATCTTGTTGGCGGAAAAGGAACGGTCTATGACGAAGACAATACGGATGCCGCTTACGCCCACGCTGACGGTGGACCAAGCAATCCCGGTTATCTCACATTTAAAGGAAATGCCTATGCCGTTTATACCGACGACGGCACGCTGACATTCTATTATGAGGACACGAATGTAATCGCTCCGAGGCCGGGAACACATTACGCGCTGAATACGGGGAGCAATGACCCCGGATGGTTCACAGGCCACCGCACAGACATCAAAAAGGTTAAGTTTACACCCGAGTTTGCCGACGCACGGCCCACCAGCACTTATAATTGGTTCGCGGTGAACGTCAACGAAACATCGCAGCTGACACAAATCAGCGGGCTTGAATATCTGAACACGTCGGAGGTAAAGACCATGGGAGGGATGTTCTATAAATGCAACCAATTAAAAAATCTCAACGTAAGCCATTTTGACACAAGTAAGGTAACGGACATGGAATGGATGTTCTCTTTTTGCTGTGGTTTGACAAGACTTGACGTGAGCTGTTGGAACACGGAAAACGTGACAAACATGTGGGGAATGTTCAATGATTGCAGCAGTTTGGTAAGCCTTGATTTGTGCGGATGGGACACCAGCAATGTCACGTTTATGGAAAGCATGTTCGAGGATTGCGGCACACTGACCAGTATCTACTGTGGCGAGACGTGGAGTACGGAAAATGTGTCGTTGAGCGGTTCGGAAAATATGTTCCTCAACTGCACCAGCCTTGTCGGTGGCAACGGTACTGTGTATGATGCCTCACATACAGACAAGACCTACGCCCACATTGACGGCGCGCCGGATTATCCCGGTTACCTAAAGTACAAGGACGGAATCGCATACGCTGTTTACACCGATGATTGTACACTTACTTTTTATTATGACATAATGAAAAACTTAAGAGAAGGTACTGTATATGAGCTAAATACAGAGGATAATTACCCTGGCTGGCAAGAAGAACACTATTGTGATATTAATAAAGTTGTTTTCGACCCCTCATTTGCCGGTGCTCGTCCTACCAGCACATACTCTTGGTTTGAAGAAAATATGGAACCGTCAGCGATTTTAACGGAAATTGAGGGCATTCAGTATCTGAACACCTCTGAGGTAACAAACATGGCATGGATGTTTTGGGGATGTGACGGCCTTATAAGCACAAACTTGGACTTGAGTGGCTTTGATACGAGCAAGGTAACGGACATGAGTTATATGTTCGGAAATTGTTTCATTAATAATCTAAACTTGAGTGGATGGGACATGTCTAACATCGAAAACCATGAAGAGATGTTTTTTAATTGTACGGTGGAGAACCACCTTGACTTGAGCGGATGGGGAACACACAACATGACAGATATGAGCGGATTATTCAATGGTTGTGGCTCTGCAAGCATTGACCTAAGTGGATGGGATACGAGCAATGTAACAGACATGAGTTATATGTTCTGTGGTGGTTTTATAAATCTTGACTTGAGCGGATTTGACACAAGCAACGTAACAGACATGAGTTATATGTTCTGTGGTGATTTCACAAATCTTGACTTGAGCGGATTTGACACAAGCAAAGTGAAGAACATGAGAGGGATGTTTAGTGAATGTAACTTGACAAGTCTTGACCTTAGCGGATTTGACACAAGCAATGTGACAGACATGAGCGAAATGTTCTTTTGGTCAGATTTAACAACTATCTATTGTGGCGATGGTTGGACAACAGATAATGTTGAAAACTCAGAAGACATGTTCAAGTATTGTTATGAACTCGTGGGTGGAAAAGGAACGGTCTATGATGATAACCGTACGGATGCCACATATGCTCACGCCGATGGCGGACCTGACAATCCCGGTTATTTTACATATAAAGGAAATATAGAGGAAGACAAATTTGCCTACGCTGTCTATACCAACGATGGCACGCTGACGTTCTACTATGAGAACACGGATGTAATCACACCAAGGCCAGGAACACATTATGCGCTGAACACGGGGAGCAATGACCCAGGATGGTTCACAGGCCACCGCACAGACATCAAGAAGGTCGTCTTTACACCCGCATTTGCCGATGCACGGCCCACCAGTACATATAATTGGTTTGCGGTGAGTGTCAACGAAACATCGCAACTGAAACAAATCAGCGGCCTTCAATATCTGAACACGTCGGAAGTAAAGACCATGAAACTCATGTTCTACGGATGCGACGCATTGACAAACCTCATTGTAAACGGGTTTGACACAAGCAAAGTTACAGACATGGAATGGATGTTCTCTGATTGCAGTGGCCTGACGAGGCTTGATGTAAGCCATTGGAACACAAAAAACGTGACAAGTATGTGGGGCATGTTCAATGGATGTGGCAGTTTGACAAGCCTTGACCTGAGCGGGTGGAACACAAGTAACGTCACGTTGATGGAAAGCATGTTCGAGGATTGCAGCAGTCTCACCACCATCTATTGTGGCGAGGCATGGAGTACAGAAGATGTGTCTTTGAGTGATTCCGAGAATATGTTCCTGAATTGCACAAACCTGATGGGCGGCAACGGCACTGTATATGATGCCTTGCATATAGACAAAACCTACGCCAACATTGACGGAGCGCCGGTATATCCCGGATATCTCACGTTTAAATCAAGTGCGGTGCCGACGAATGTAAACGGCGTGCAGGTCGTGGAGAATGGCGAAGATGTATGTTATGGGCTTGACGGAATGCGTGTTGTAGGCAAGCTACGCGGCGTAAACATTATCAGGAAGAAAGACGGAACTACCGTGAAAGTGGTGGCGAGGTAACGCCACCGCTGTTCAGCCTAATTGGTTATACCGTTGAGGGTTTGTCAAAATGGCAATGCTATTTTAAAAATATTACTTTTGAAACTTTCCAATAAGAAAAGACCATTTCTGAACCCTAATTATAGTTCAAAAATGGTCTTTCCTTTGTTTTTACAGGGCACCCGACTTACACATTAGAAGTTATCATGTCACCTGATTACATTTTAAAACACTCTCCTTTACTCTTAAGGTTCCTTCCTTAGGGAAACCTGTGAAATCAGAAGCTTTTGAGCCAGGCCTTCAGTTCGAGGAGCATTTCGATGTGGTACTTGAAAGTGGGACGGATGCCCCAGCCGTGGCCGCCGGAAGGATACACATGAAGCGAGGCGGGCACGTCGTGGCGGTAAAGCTCGTTGTAGTAGTTCACGCCGTTGGCCGGCAGCACCACATGGTCGTCGTCGCTGAGGGCAATCCAGGCACGGGGCGTGACGCGCGTCACCTGAGCATCGTTGCTATAGAGTTCCACTTCGCGTTTCTTGGGTTTGTTGCCCATGAAATTGTCGTGCGAACCCTTGTGGGTGAGGTCCTCCTCCATGGTGATGACGGGGTAGAAGAGGATTTGGAAATTGGGCTTGGCTTCCTTCTCGGCATGTGTGGCAATGGTTGACGCCAGGTGTCCTCCTGCCGACGAGCCCATGATGCCGATGTCCTGCGGGTTGATGTTCCACCGCGCCGCGTTGCGACGGACCATGCGTATGGCCTCCTCGGCATCTTCAATGGGGATGCGCTTGTCGCCGTGGGGCATGCGGTATTTCAGCACCACCACGGCCACGCCCTCCTGATTGAAGAATGTTGACCAGTCGCGACCTTCATGGTCCATGGCCAGATGCGAATATCCCCCGCCGGGGAGGATGACCACGGCACGCCCCGTGGCCAGCCGTTTTTCTGGCAGGTAGATGGTCACCTTGGCGGTGTCCTTGGGATTGGAACTGGTGTGGGGAGCACCTTTCGGCCACAACAGGAACTCGTTGTTCTGAGCGGAACAACAAATCGTGAAAAGGGCGGCAATGGCAGTGAACAATATGCGGAAATTCTTTTGTTTTTTCATTGTTAATGAGGGGATTTATAGGAAACAGGGTATTCGTCAAGAAAAAATGAGCACCGCCGCCATGATGGCCACGACGATGAAAGTAATGAGTGCAACCCACAACAGGCTGCGTCCCATGCTGTTGTCAGCAGAAGGTTTCCGCTCTTTCATCTTCTCCATTTCTTCCCATATATGTTTCGGAGCAGCAGAAGGCGCCTCACGCACCACGGTGGCATTGGCATCCTCACCCTCGGGAGCCTCATATTGAGGTGCAGAGGGCTGGACCGGCGTTGCGCCGATGGTGGTGACGGGCGGGCCATATTGCGGCATGGCCACGGAGGGAGAATCCATGGCGGTGTCTTCCATTTCACGCTTTTCCGGAGCGGGTTTTTCCTGCGGCGGCGTGGCGGCGACGGGTTTCTCCTCGGCTGGGATTGCCGGCTGAGGCTGCCCAACGGCGGCAACGGCCTCGGGAGCCTGATTGCCTTCAGCCTCATATTCTCCTTCCAAAGGCAGGTAATCGTCGGCCAGCTCCAGTTCTTCCAGTTCCTCGGGTTCCTCTTCCGCGGTGGGTTTTTCCTCCTCTTCTTCCGGCAACATGGCCAGCAGCTCGGCAATGGTCTTCGGCCTGCCTTCACCGGCAGGTTTCATGGCAGCCACGATGGCATTGCATGTAGAGGCGCGGGTGTCGATGGGCACCGCCCGGATGATGTATTCCTCGTTCACGTCGAAGGCCAGCGGCGGCACGCGCCCGGAAAGCATATAGAGCAAGATGGCACCCAGGGAATAAACGTCCATTGCCGGCGAAATGGAGAGCGTTTCGTTATACTGCTCCACGGGCGCAAAGCCGATGACGTGCGAGATGCCACCGTCCACATGGATGTGCTGTCCCTGGGGTGTCAGTTCACGAGCCTCGTCGAAGTCGGTGAGCACCGGTTTTCCAACCTCGTTGCCCGAAAGGATGATGTTGTCGGGAGTGAGGTTGAGGTAAGCCCAGTTGCCTTCGTGCAACACCTGCAGGGCTTGTGCCAATGGCCTTACGATGCGGAGTGCCTCGCGTTCTTTCAGTCCTCCATTGTGCTCCACCCACTCTCTGAGGCTTCCGCCTTCAATGTGATCCATCTCACAGTAGATGGTGTTGTTGGCATCAATGATGTGACGAATGGTTGCCAGGGCCGAATGTTTGCAACTAAGCTCCTTCATGGCCACGGCAGCCATCTTGAAGTCCTTCATGTGGCGCAGCACCTTGTGGGCATCGTCGGGGCTGATCATCATTTTCATGCCGTCGGCCCCGCGTTTGCACACCGATTTGAGGAAGAACTCCTTGAGCACCACCCGATGGTTGATTTCCTTGCCCATGATGAAAGGCGTGGCGGCATAGGTAATGGAATTGGAGTCGTAGCCAATGAGTCCTTCAATACGGTATTCCAGTTCACCCATATCGGTGACCTTACTACCCTTGGGCAATATGAATGTCAGTTTCTCTTTCATGGTTGTTGAGGACCATCAGTCCTGTTTTGTTGGACGTTCCGTGATGAAATAAACGGTTTGTCGGGCTTCCACGACCTCTTTCTCGCCGTTGTCGCCACTTTCCTTCTTGCAGGATTTAATGGCTTTTTCCTTGAAGGCCTCCATGCCACGAAGGAAGTCGTCAGCCAGAGCGCCGTTCATTTCAATGTCGCCGTTGTCGCGGCGCGTGCAGAGTTCGGCGGGACAGTATTCCTTGATGGTGTAGGGTGTGAACATCGGCGTGTCCCCGTCATAGACTTGTGACTCAGCCAGATAAGTGATGCCGGAGACACCTTTCCCCAGCACTCTTTTTATTTTATACATGTGTTTCCCGTAAAGGATGGCTCCCTTTTCCAGGGGCGGAATGTTGTTCTTGCCCATTGTCGGTAATGATTTGTTGTTATTTAAAAAACGCAAACGGAGAGCCGGCTGCATGTGTTGCAGCCTGCCCTCCGCTCTTTTTTTCAGTAGTGTTTATTCATTGGTTCAGAATTTCAGGCTTTTGAGCAATGCCTTCACCAGGTCGCCTCTCGAAGCCCTTTCACTGTAGAGTTTTGCGGTCTTTGAGTCTCTCCTGCCTTCGTAGTAGTTGGCCAGGCGGTTGAGTCCCTCTTCTCCGAGTGCAAACTCCTTTGCGGCTTTCTGGTAGCACTGAATGGCTTCCCTCATGTTCTTGTCGTAATAGTTGTTGCCCTGGAAGTACATGTCGCCCATCTTGGCGTAAGCCTCGGCGTATCCCAGTTCGGCAGCTTTCTCATAGAGTTTTGCAGCTTCCTTGTCGCTCTTCTCGACACCCTTTCCTTTCTCTATCAGCTCAGCCATGCAGTACATTGACATGGGGTCGTTGAGCTTGATGCCTGCCTGGAACTGCTTGATGGCGTTCTTGATGTGCTTGGCGCTCTTGGCGTCGTCGTCCTTGGCCTTTTCCAGGTAAGCCTGTCCGAGGAGGGCCTTATAGGTCTTCACTCCGGTCTTCTGCTTTTTCTTCTCCAGGGCGTTGAGCTCCTTGATGGCCTGGTCGAGGTTCTTGTCCTTGCCGTAAATGAGGTTGAGGCACTTCAGGTAATTGTAGAAGTCGAGGTCTCTCCAACCAGTTTTCTCGTTCTCGCTGTTCAGGTTCTTTGTGAAGAGGTTCTGGAAGCCGTATCCCGAGGCTGCCGACAGCCAGTTGAGTGCGCTGTGATAGTCGGCGGTGGTTCCTATTCCCTTGAGGTTGCAGAGTCCCACGTTCCAGATGGCCTGGGGGTTCATGCTTTCGGAAGCCTTCCTGTACCATTGAAGGGCTTTCTCCTCGTCCTGAGTCACTCCGATGCCTTTGTTATAGAGGTCGCCGGTTTCTATCTGTGCCTTCACGTTGCCCTTTTCGGCGCATTTCTGCAATTCGGCAGCTCCAGCCCTTTCGTTCTTCTTGGTGCCTTTTCCGTTGAGCTTGCAAACGGCCACTTCATAGGCAGCGTGTTCGTCGCCGGCCTTGGCAGCTTTCTCAAAGAGGGGGTAGGCCTTGTCGTAGTCGTTGTTCTTGGCATAGAGCCTTGAGGCAATCTTGCAAGCGTCGAGCGAACCTTTGTTGGCAGCTTTGCTGAAGTAGTCGAGGGCTTTTGCTTCGTTCTTGTCGCATCCGTGTCCGTTCTGATAACACAGTCCCATGAGCACCTGGTCAAAGACGGAGCCTTTGTCGGCTTTTCCCTTCCGGTCGTTGAAGAGCGTCTTGTCGTCGGCCTTGATGCCCCTTATGAAGAGCTTCTGAGCCATCACCGAGTCTTTCTTCACGCCGTGTCCGTTCTTGTAGCAAACGCCCAGGTTTCCAATGGCATTCACGTTACCGGCGTCGATGGCCTTGGCCCACCATTTGGCTGCTGTGTTGAAGTCCTGTTCCACCTGCCTGCCGTAGTAGTAGCAAACGCCGAGGGTGTTCATGGCAGCGGAGTTTCCGGCCTGTGCATCGCGCTTGATCTTCTCGATGTCGATGCTGTCGCCCTTCGCCTTGTTGTCCTTCTTTTTCTTGTCAACCCTGGTGACGGGGATTTTAGTACCTTTGACTTTTACACTCTTTTGGGCAAAAGCCTGGCCGGAGAGGCATACGGCCAGACCCAGTGCTAATATATACTTTTTCATAACGGTTCTGAATTTTGGTGTGTGTGTTCTGATATGATTATTATTTTTATGTGTGTTTTTCTATTATCCCTCCACGATGTCGTTTTCGATGTCGTCGTTGAGTTCATCAATGGTGTCGTCTTCGCTGTCATCGTTGTAGGCAAACTCGTCGTCATTTTCACCGATGATGCTTTCTGCGTCGCCTGTTGTGAAGGTGCTTTCAATGCGTCCGCCGGGCACGCCGTTGGCATCTACGATGTAGTCGTAATTGTTGTCGTTGTCCACATCGACCAGGAAGAGCTGTTCTCCGTCTTCTCCGATGAACGAGGCGGCTGAGATTTCCTGTCCGTCAACGGTTTCGATAATTCCCACTTCCTCCACGGGGAAGTTGGCGAGGTCGATGTCGTTGGGGTCCACAAATTCTCCGTCGATGATTTCATGAGCCACGAGGTCGGGATTCACGTTGTCGAGGCCTTCTGCGGGATCGTCTTCGGTAATGCGGTCCTTGCTGCCGTTGTCCTTGACAGTTTTTCCGCCGTTGACGTCGTCGTGAACCTCTTCCTTTTCGGTTTCCTTTTCGTTCTCTTTCTTCACCTCTTCGGTTTTTTCTTCCTTTTCCTGCTTGTTGTCATCCTTCTTTTCGGTTTCCACGTCCTTCTTTTCCCTGTTGAAGGGTTCTTCCGAGATAGAGGGATCGTCGTCACTGTTGTTGAGGTGCTGGTAAGCCTGTGTTGCACCATAGGCTGCGCCTGCGCCGATGACAGAACCTCCGACCGCCATTCCTGCGGTCTTCAAGGCTACATTGTCTTTCTGCTGACTCTCATTGTTCAGCGTGCCGGGGTTGTTGAGCTTGGTCTCCATAATGTTGTTTTTTTAGATGTTATTATTTATTTTATTTTTTCTTTGAACAAGACCGTTTGGGTTGTCTTTTCGATTGCAAAGTTAGTATGTAAATCGGCTTTTTCCAAATGTTTTTCCATATACCTGACGGCGTGTGGCGTTTGGTTGACGAACCGTCGGGTTTAGCGGTTGAATTGATTTCTCACCCATTTGGCCATTTTTTCCAATATGGATTCAGCATTCTGGGGCATCTCCGGCGGTATGTTTTCCTGTATTTCCAGTTCCGGCAGCTGTTCCTCGTCGGCCTCTTCGTCGGCCTCCACGTCACCTATTTCAAAGACGATGGCCGTGTTGTTGTCGTGGGCTTCCCGGCATTGGTTTGCCAGTTGCTTCACCCTGTTCTCCAAGGTGTCGTCGGCGGTGAGCACCTCCACGAGCTGTTGGTTGTCGAGTGTTCCCGACACGCCGTCTGAGCATAGCAGGAAGACGTCGCCCGGCTTCACCTTTTTTATTATATCGATGGTGGCATTGTCGCGTTCGCCGTCGCCCACGGCCACTATAGCCCTTGTGATGACGTTTTTCCGCGGATGGGTTTTAGCCTGCTCCTCGGTGATGATTCCGGCATTGACCAGTTCCTGCACCAGCGAGTGGTCTTCGGTTTGGAAGACCACGCCCTCGTCTTTCCGCAATTGATAGATGCGGCTATCACCGATGTGTGCCAGGAACACTCCGCCGGTGTTTACGCAAGCAAAGGTGAGCGTGGTGCCCATTCCCTTGTGCGCGGGGTCGGCTTTCTCTATTTCGTCGTAAACCAGGTGGAGCGCTTTCTCAAAGTCGCCCATGTCAAGGCTGTGTTCCGTAAAATCCTTGTCGCGGAAGAAGGCTGCCAGCGTCTGGCATACGCACGAGCTGGCCACTTCGCCTTTGTCGATGCCTCCCACGCCGTCGCAAACCACGAACACGCGGTCGGCGGCTTGCGGAGTTTCGGGCCAGCAGCTGTCCTCCTGGTTGCTGCGCTGTCCCAGTTGCCTGAAGGCATAGGCCCCTTTCACGGTTATCTTCATTGCTGTATGTGTTTTATGAATGATGATGCGACACGGCTTGGCGTGCCACTATTGTTGTAGGTCCTGCACATTTCTTCCCCTCACAAGGCCTTGTTGCATGCCCTGCGCCATTAGGGTGAAGAGAGAGAAAATCCGGTTGGGCGGCAATTATTTTTTCTTCGCCGTGATTTTCTTCAGCTTAAACACGGTATTTCCGAGTTTCAGCTCATCGCCGTTTCTCAGGAACACCTCAGTTCCCACTTCCTGTACCTTCTTGTTGACAAGCACCGGATTGGCGGCACTCAGCACTTTTAGCAGGTGCTGGCATCGTCCGCTTTTTGTCATTTCCACGGTGATTTGCACCGACCGCCGGCTCATGAACTTGTCGCCGTCCACCATGATGTCCGAGGGTTTGTCGTTGTCTTTTCGACCGATAGTGGTTACGCCGGGCTTCAATGGAATGGCCTTGTCGGGAAGGTAGCGCCTGTGCTGCACCAGCTCCATGGGAATTTCCAGTCCGCCACTGAACATGCCGACCGTTCCGCCAACGACCGTTCCGCCAACGACTACGGTGGGGTCATATACCTCGGGGGTGTCTGTCTTAGGTGCTTTTTCGGCGGCCTTACGCTCGGCCAGTTCCTTTTTCTGCTGTTCCACGTACTTGTCGAGCTCTTCTTTTTCCTCCTTCGTCTTAGGCATTTTCACGCCGTAGGGCACGTTGAATACGGTTCCGCAGCTCTTGCACTTAAACTTATAGACGGCCAGAATGGGCGGTTTCTTCGTCCTCTGCTCATTCTTGCACTTTGGACACTTCACAATAAGGATATCGTCGTTTTCCATGTGTATATATCTTTTTTGTATGTGTTTCGTGTATTGTTGTTGTCAGGCTCAGTCCTTTTTCTTGTTCCAGTCCACCACCACCATGTCGCGGTTGGCCTTGTTGACGCCCAGCGTGGGGTGCTGGTTGCTGTCGCTATGGTTCATCACGTCTTTCCTGATGTACTCAAACAGTTCCATCACGGTGATTTTCTTGTCGCCGTTGCTATCGGAGCCGCCGATGTTCTGCAAGCCCTTCAGCAGGGAACGCGAGAACATGCCGCCATACCAGTTGGTAACAGCCGACTTTTCCGTTTCGCGCGAGGAGAGGAAGAGCACGTATTTCGAACCCTTGATACTCTTGGTGGCTGAGCCCGAGAAGCAGGCATTGATGAAGATGGTGACGTTCTGGCAGTTGATTTTCTCCAGTTCGCGGTATAGCTCGGAATAGAGGAGAGGCTTGTTGTTACCGGCGTCGTTGGTGTAGAGGGCGCCCTCGGTGCCGTGGCCGTTGTAAGCGAAGATTAGCCGGTCTTCGGGTTTCATCTTCTGAGCAATCTTGCGCAGGGAGTAGATGATGTTGTCGCGGGTGGCATATTTACTGGTGAGCAGGGTCACCGTGGCGCCGCGCGATTTAAAGAACTTTGCCAGCGTCTTAGCGTCTTTCGTGGTCTGTACAAGGTCGTTCTGTTGGCCTTTATAGTCCGACACCGCCGTTGCCAGCATGTAGGTTTTCTGTGCATGCAGGCCCAGCGAAAGGGAGAAGGCCAGCAGCAATAATGCTATTTTCTTCATGTTGATTTGCGTTTTGAATAATTAATTGGGGGAAGTTTGGGAGTTTAGACGTTACTTATGGCGCAGCCCTTTTCACTTTTCAATCTTTCACCTTATCACTCTTTCTAAGCATGCGCCTTGCACTGCGGACACATGTTCATCTTGAGGTCGTTCGACGAAAGGGGCCTGTTGCACTTGGGGCATCTCACCAGGGCGGTGCGCTTCTCCTTCAGCTTTTCCGCCTTGTCCTTTTCATCGGGAAGAATGAAGTTCATCAGCACGCTCAGCAGCGGCGTGAGCAGGGCGGTGAACACAAGGACTTCCATTCGCCGTTCCGGCCAAAGGATGAACACCACCAGACCGATGACACCCGAGATAATCGACGGCAGATACCTCAGCGTTTGGCGCTTTTTGCGGGCATTGGCAAATTCATCTTCCTCTTCCTTCAGCTTGCGGTCCATTTTCATGACCTGATGGAACTCGCGGGTGTAGTTCTCTGGATTTTCCTCCAGGATGTGGTGGGCGAAGAAGCTGTAGCCGAGGGCTGTGTTATCGGCCAGCACGATGCGTGTGAACTCATCGATGCGCGCTTGCTTCACCTGCCTGAGCTTTCCTTCCTCGTCGAGGATGAAGGTGCCGTTGGCAGAGCCGGCGTCTTCCACGGTCCATTGTTTTGTCTTCTCGTCAAACTCCACAAAGCAATGCTTACGGCTTACGCGCTCGCCCTTGATGGGGAATTTCTGCTCTCCCTCTTTGCCTATCAGTACTCTTGGCATGGCTTAGCCCTCCTTTTTTGATTTGTTAATGTCGGAATTCACAATCATGGCCTTGTAGTCTTTCAGCACGCGCTTCGACATCTTGATGGTGAGACTCTGGCGGTAGTTGGTAAGAATGAGCTGCTGCTTCGACACGTTCACGTCGTAGAGGAACAGCTGGTTGATGATGATGCTGCGGCCCAGGCGCACAAAGGGGCACCGCTCACGATAGGTGTTGCGGATGAGGGTTTCAAAATTGGTGAGGCCCACCGACAAAGTGGCCTTCGCACCGCCCATGTAGGCAATGTTGATGTAGTTGCCGTCGGCCTTGACGTAGGCAATCTGCTCAAGGTCGATGATTACCAGCTCGTCGCGGTTGTTGATGAAAAGTTTCTTCATAGATTTTATTTTTTTAAATTTTGTTTTTTATCGTTTGATGGATGCATCGCGACATGGTGCGGTGTGTGTTTCCACGGGCCGACAATGCCGGCCTTCATGCCTGCCGGGGCAACGCTTATACGCCTTTGCAACGGCTTCCACGTCGAATTACTTTGCAAAAATATATAAATTTTACATAAAAACCTATCTTTCGGCCGTTTTTTTTGTCAACTGTGCCGTTTTTCTTATAAAAGTGGCGATTTGGGTGACGATATTCATCATCCACGAGCACAGCTTTTCAAATGGGGTTTAGTAGTTCGGAAGTTCAGACGATAGAGGAGTGTACTTTATTTCACTCTTCTCTTTGTTAAAAAAGGATAATTATGCAACAATTATTTATCCGCATCCCCGTAAATAGTGAAATTATAGGTACTTTTGCAGCCATGTTTAAACAAACCTTTTGGCATTTGTCACTCACGACACGACGTGAAATCATCAACTTTTTACATATTATGAAAGAAAAGACATTACTTTTGGTCTTCATGCTGCTCTCGCTGGCCATTGGCGCTCAGGCAGGAATGAAGACAACCTTCAAAGGGAGTTTTATCAATGCCGACACAAGCGGCTGGCAAGCACAAACTACCATGGCCGACGAGGACGATGGCGACGAAGACACGCCGGTGGTTGACGGGCTGATGATCATCGGACTCGACAACGTGGGGCGGTGGGCACTGCTGGAAAGCCCCTACGCCGTGGACTTCGGGCAGACCAACGAGCTGGCCAGCATGCTGTTCTATGTGGAAAACGGCAGCTCGGAAACCTTCACCTTCTCTGAGGTGAACATCTCCGAGGGATTTGGCGCCTTCCTCGAAATCAACGACGAGGCGGTGGCACTGGCCGACGGACTGCAGGTGGCCGCCGGCGAACAACTTCCGCTATTGTTGGTCATGGCTGCCGACACACCAGGGGTGAAGGAGGGCACCATTAGCTTTGCCGGAACCAATTTCCCAACGTTCACCTTCGTGCTGAGCGGTGAGGTGGTAGATAACCAAAAATGGTTCTGCGACTTCGAAAACGGCATGCCCACCAACATGCTTGCCGGAAAGGCATGGAGCGTGGCAACCTACGACGGCTCCATGATGGCCATGGCCGCCGGCTACGACAACCTTACCGACGACGACATGCGCCTCATCACGCCCCGCCTGCTGGTGGAAGAGGGCGAGGTGCTCAACTTCCAAGCCGCCAAAACCGTATATTCGCCTATTTTCAAAATCTATTACTCCACCGACCGCACCAACTGGTCGTTGCTGAAGGAATACAAGTCAGGCGACTTCAACAATACCAGCATCGGGCAGAGCGGCGGAATGCCCGTCTATGGGCGCACCGACATGACGCTCGACAATGTTCCTTCTGGCGAGGGCTATCTCTGCTTCGTGGCAAAGAAAGTGAACCTCGACAACCTCTACGGATTCACCCTCGTTCCGCTGGCCCACGACCTGTTGTTCACCGATACAACCCTGCCCGAATCGGGCGAGGTAAACACCACATCCACGGCCGTGGTGAAGGTGAGAAACCTGGGGCAGGACGAGCCGGAAGGCTCCTACACAGCCGAGGTCTTGGTTGACGGACAAGTGGCCGGCACAATCGCCACACCTGACATCACCGCCGGCGAGGAACTGGAATTATCAATTCCCTTTACACCCCACCAGGCCGGCACGTTCACCATCGGCGTGAGGCTGACCTTCGGCGTAGGAACCGACGACGAGTGGACTTTGGAAACACAACAGGCTGAAATCACCATCGACGAGGAAACGGCAAAAGGCCAGCTGGTCATCGGCACACCGGGATACTCGCGGTGGGACAACTACACCACCGGCATTCCCGCACACCGCAACTATGCCCCCGTCGTATCGGAAATCATCTACAAGGCCTCGGCCATCGACCTGAAGAAAGGCTCGAAAATAAAGAAAATATGGATGAAGGGCGTGAGCACCACCATCACCTCGGTGGAAATGCAGGTGTGGATGGAAAACACCACCGACGAGGCCGTAAACACCCAGTCGCCCAGGGATGCCTCGGAAATGACGCTCGTATATAACGGCACGCAAATCATCCGCGTGGACGGCTCTTACGCGGAGCCCACCGAGAAATACAAGTTCAACCTGAAAAACGGCTTCGTTTACGACGGCAACAACCTGCGCATCAGGATGCTCTCGAACAACTATACCCAGTCGCCCATCTTCGTGCAATATGACAACAACGCCGGAACGGCCATGACGAAACTGGAGAACGACCCGTGGGACACCGAGGACACCCCAGTGCTCTACATTGAATATGAGAAAGAGGCAACTACCATGAGCGGACAAGTGACCGACGCCGCCACCGCACAGGCCATTGCCGATGCCACCATTACGCTGACCTCGGGCAACGTCATCTACACCGCCACCACCGACGGCGAGGGCTGCTACACCATCAACGTGGTGAAAGACCACCTCACCGGCTTCATGGCCACCGCCGAGGCCCGTGGCTACGATAGCGTGACCGAGGCCGTGAGCTTCGACGACGGCAGCCTGACGCTCAACTTCTCGCTCTCCTCGGCAATGCCCACGGCACTAAAGGGCGCCAATGCCGCCGAAAAGGACCGCAACGCTCTCTACGACCTGTCGGGAAGGCGCATCGCCGGCAACGCCATGCCCAAGAAAGGCATCTATGTGAGAAACGGACAGAAGTTCGTAGTGAAATAAAACCGCGACAACCATTCAACCGACCATCAAATGAAGAAATTACAACTGTGGCCGTCAGCCACTTTCCCCCTTGTCCCCTTATGCCGCAATACCATTGCGGCCACCCTGCTCCTACTTATGCTGGCATTGCCAACTCTCGGCGGCACCAAAACAGACTCCTACCAGCCGAAAATCATTGCCGGAGTGGTGAAAGCCGACTCCTGGACCATGAACAACAACCGCGAGGGCATCTACGAACTCAACGTGCAGGGCAGCGGAACCCTCACCCAACTCAACGACGGGCAGGACAAGCTATTGGCACCGCTGGGAGGTGCCGTCTATTATGGTGGAAAGATGCACGGCATCCACTTCGTGCAATCCGACGACCCGCTGAACGAAAGTGGCATCACCTATAGCATCTGCAACGTGGCATACAACATGGACAACTGGCAGCAGACGGGAAAAAAATGGCTCTCGGAAGCCTATGCCAACTTGATTTCGAGCTGTGGTCTGACCACCGACCCGCTGACGGGCCAGCACTACGGCATCTTCTATAACTTCGGGCTCAACTTCGAGGTGTTGGGGCTCAGGCTGGCAACCATCGATTTTGACAACACCGACAGCCAGGGAGCACCGCGTCGCGAAATCGTGGACAACATCGACACGCATTTCGCCGCCATCACCTTCGACACCACGGGAACTCTCTACGGCGTGGGCACCGACGGTTTTCTCTACACCATCGACCCCGTGACGGCGGAAGTGACACTTGTCGGCGACCTCGGAATAAGCAACATTTCCTCTTATCCGAGCAGCATGACGTGCGACCCGAAAACAGGGAAAATCTACTGGAGCGTGGTGCTCAGCGAAAGTGCCAGGCTGAAAAGCTATCTCTATGAAATCAGCACAAGGTCCGGCACACCGCAGGCCACGCGCCTCATGGCGGTGCCCGACAATGCCTTCCTGGTGAACATGTATATTGCCCCGCCGCAGGCTGCCGATGGTGCCCCGGCCGCCGCTGAGGACCTTATTGTCACCACCGAGGGCGAAAGCACCACGGCCACCGTCGCCTTCACGTCGCCCACCGCCACCTACGACGGCGGCACGCTCAGCGGAACACTCAACTACACGGTGAAGGCCAACGGAAACACGGTGAAAAGCGGCACCTGCCAGCCCGGACAGGCCGTCAGCATTTCGGCAACGCTGCCCCTGGGCGACGTCATTGTTTCGGTAACGGTGAGCAACGCCGCCGGCAACAGCCCCGCTGCCGAGACGCAAATCTACGTGGGACCGGCAACGCCCGGTGCACCGCTCAACGTGACGTTCCTCTACGACTACGACACCCACACCAGCCATGTCAGCTGGACCGCTCCGGCCCAAGGCACCAATGGCAGCACCCTCCAACCCGCCAACCTCACTTACAATGTTTATAGGATGGAGGACGGCGTGAAAGTGGCATCGGCCATGAGCGGCACCACGTTCAGCGAGCCGTTCTCGCCTTCCACGCTCGCCTCTTACTACTACAAAGTGGAGGCCATCCACAAAAACCAGATGACCGGCGAGAGCACCGAGAGCAACCGTGCCGTGGCCGGACCGCCGCTTAACGTTCCCTTCAGCCAGACATTCTCCAGCCAACAAGACTTCAACATGATGACGGTGGTTGACGCCAACAGCGACGGCGACACATGGAAATGGTCGAAGAGCCTGAGCGGAAACGGAACGGCAGAGTTCTATTCGTCGAAGAAAAACGATGCCGACGACTGGCTGCTCACCCCGCCCGTGATGCTCAACGGCGGCGAACGCTACATCCTTTCGTTTGAGGCCAACACCGGCACATGGGGCTCCTACGACATCATAGAG
>JAFVHN010000032.1 GCA_017474515.1 Prevotella sp.
AATATGCAGCCTTTCAACGGCTGTCGGAAATCTGCGAGACAGCAGCTCTTACTCCACAGGAGCGCAACCGCTATGAGGAAAGCATCAAGGTTTATCGGGACAACCTTGCCATTGCGGAAAGAGCGGCAGAAGAAGGGAAAGCAGTTGGAAGGAAAGAAGGTGAAGAATTGGCAAAAATCGAAGTGGCCCGGAAAATGAAAGCCAACGGTTTTCTACCGAATGTCATCTCTGAAATGACCGGTCTTTCAGAAGAACAGATTGCCTCTCTGTGATTTTTCCACTGACACCTCAAACCCGATTATAAAAAGCGCGGTCTGTTTCTTTTCTAAGGGAAACAGGCCGCGCTTTTATTCTTCAGCATTTACACTTTTATCTCAGCGGGTTCTTGTCAGACTTATACCATTCGATGAAATTGGCTATACCCTCGTGGAGGTTAACCTTCGGTTTATAGCCGATTTCCTGCTCCAGACGCGTGGTGTCGGCATTGGTCATATAGACATCGCCGGGCTGCATGGGCTTCATGATTTTCTCTGCCGGCTGGCCCACGGCTGTCTCTATTTCGTTGATGAAATCCATGAGGCGCACGGGATTGCTGCAACCGATATTATATACGCGGAACGGCACATTGTTGGGGCATTCTTCTGCCACAGGGGGCTGATCGAGGCACTGGATGCTGCCAAAGGCGATGTCGTCGATATAGGTGAAATCGCGAATCATATCACCATTGTTAAAGACGTTGATGGGCCGGCCGTGAGTGATGGCATCGGCAAAAAGCATCGGCGCCATGTCGGGACGACCCCACGGGCCATAGACGGTGAAATAGCGCAGGCCGGTGGCCGGAATGCCATAGAGTTTGCTATAGCTGTGGGCCATCAATTCGTTGCTCTTCTTGCTGGCAGCGTATAGGCTGACGGGAGCATCGACCTTGTCTTCCTCGGAGAAGGGCGCCTTGGTGTTCAAGCCGTAAACAGAGCTTGAGGAGGCAAAGAGAAGATGCTTGACCGGATAATTGCGGCAACATTCAATGATGTTGAGAAATCCCACGAGATTGCTGGTCAGATAAGCGTAGGGATTGGTGATGGAATAGCGTACTCCAGCCTGTGCAGCAAGGTTGATGACCTTGTCGAAATGCTCGGCAGCAAAGAGATTGTCGAGCTGACTCTTGTCTTCAATGCCCATGCGTATGAACTTGAAGGCGGGGAACTTGCTGCTGGTGTATGGCGTGTTCCACTCAAAATCGCCGGCTGGTTTTTCTATGCCCAGTTCGGCCAGGCGTCCATGCTTGAGGCGAACGTCATAATAATCGTTGATGTTGTCAATGCCCACCACCTCGTCGCCACGCTGGGAGAGGAGAAAAGATATTTTTGAGCCGATAAATCCGGCTGCTCCTGTTACTAAAATTTTCATTTGAAAAGAAATAAATTATGTGAATGATAAGGGATTAGCCGTAGATTCTCTGAGCTTCCTCGTAACTGTCGAGTGAGCCTATGTCGAAACGTTTACCAGGCATGGGCCATGCGTGAAGGGTGGTGACATCGGTAAGATAATGTGCCAAATTGCCCGGGGCGTCGAATCCGCACCCATGGTTCATGCAGTCGCGGATGAGGGGAAGGTCGCTGCGTTTGTAAATGTAGAATGGCGGCACGGCCCAGTTGGACACGGGTTTCTCCGGTTTTTCCTGCATTTCAAGCACACGCATCTGCCCGTCAACGGCAATCACGCCAGTGCGTTGCAATTTCCTAAGTTCCGGCTCGTGGTGGCACATAATGACAGAAGTGTCCTTTTGGTGGAAATAATCTACAAAGCCCTGCAACGAAAAGTCGAGGATATTGTCGGCAGCAAGTACCATGATGTCATCGTCCACAAGTTGTTGTCCTTCAACAGGATGGCCGTCGGCATCGCCAGTGATGGCAAGCAACAAGTCGCGCACGGCACCGAGGCGGGTGTCGTTGGTTTCGGTACCGTCGTCGATGACACGGACGGGATGATGGTAAGTCACTTGGTGTGCCCAATCTTCAAAGATATGTGCAAACTTATGGTTGGTAACGACAACATGTTCGTCGATGTCGTCAATCTGGTCTATATCGTCGAGCATGCGCTCGAGGATGGACTTCTCTCCCACCTTGAGCAAAGGTTTGGGAAAATTCTCCGTCAAAGGATAAAGACGGGTGGCATAACCTGCGGCAATGATGATATTCTTCATAAATGGAATAAAAAAAGCCGCACCAACGCCGGTTGCAAGTGCTTAGGCACTGCAACGAACGTCGGTGCGGCGGGTTATTGAATGGTAGGCATATTATTCTACAAGAAATCTACGCCGTTACAAGGATTGCAGAAGAAGAGTTCGAAAGAGTCCTTATACTGGGGGAACTCGCGAAGATATTCGGTTGTAACCTTCTCGCGGATAGCGTCTTCCTTGGCAGGGTCCACAAGGGCGATGCACGCCCCTTTGAAACCGGCTCCGCTGAAACGTCCGCCAAAGACGCCGTCGGTTTGACGAAGAATCTTATAAAGGGCTATCAGCTCGGGAGAACCACACTCGTAATTGTTCATGCTGCTTTCACAACTTTCAAACACATACTGGCCGAATTTCTTGATGTCACCCTCTTTCCATGCCTTCACGCCGTCTTCCACACGGTCGCACTCCGTATAGAAGTGACGGGCACGCTTGGCAAAACGCGCCGGCATTTTGTCCTGATATTTCAGGAACACTTCCTCGTCGATGTCGCGAAGACGGGTGTCCTGAAGTTCTTTCAACGGAATGTCTTCGTATGCCTGCATAATCCAGGCGGCCGTCTTACATTCCGACACGCGGAGGTTGTAGTCGGTGCCTGTAAGTTTACGGGTAACACCACTGAAGAAAATACCAAGTTTGAAAGGCAGGGGCTTTTTACCGTCGCCAAAGGGAAGGAGCTGATACTCTGAAGTCTTGGTGTCGAGAAAGAGAAGTTTGTCCGACTCGCACAAAACCACGCAGGCCTGGTCAAGAATGCCATTGTTGAGGCCGACGTATTCGCGCTCTGCCTTGGAGGCATACTTGATGATTTGCATGCGGTCAAGGTTCAAGTTGTTCACCTTGCTCATGGCCATGACAAAGCCGCAGAGCAGCGCGGCCGACGATGACAGTCCGCCAATAGGCATTGAACCCTGCACGATGCCGCGGATGCCTTTCTTTAACTGGAAATCTCCCTGCAAGGCCCATACGGCTCCACGAAGGTAGTCGCCCCAGTTGTTTTGCTTCTCGTCTATAGGACGCTGAACGTTGAATGTCATCAGTCCCTCGAAAGAAAGGGATGCCATCTCAACTTTCCCGGTACTGGTTTCTGAAAACAGGAATTCAATGCCGCTGTCGAAAGCAAAGCCCGACACCAAGCCATGCTGGTGGTCCACATGGGCACCTAACGGGCAGATTCTATAGGGGGAGAACAACTGATAGAGCGCATCGCCCTTGCCGAAGAAGGTTCTGTACGCCTGGAACAAATCTCTCATCATAGTGGAAATCAATATAAACTGGTTTGATAATCAAATAAATAATCGGCCTGGCTCAAGGTGGGATGGCGCTTGTCTTTCTCGCTCAAAAGGACCTGCGATGCTGGAATATGCCAGTCTATGGCCAGTTCGGGGTCATCCCAGGCAATGGCACCTTCGCTTTGCGGACAATACAAATTATCGCACTTATACTGGAAAACAGCCGATTCGCTCAAGACGCTGAAACCATGGGCAAAGCCGCGGGGTATGAAAAACATGCGGTGATTGTCTTCTGTAAGTTCCACCGACACATATTTGCCAAATGTGGGCGAGCCCTTACGAATATCAACAGCCACGTCGAGCACTTTTCCCTTTACCACTCTTACGAGTTTGCTCTGGCTATGTTCACCTTTTTGAAAATGAAGTCCACGGAGCACTCCGTAAGATGAACAACTTTCATTGTCCTGAACAAAACGCACAGGCATCACCTTTTGGTCAAACTCCTTTTGGTTATAGGATTCAAAGAAATAGCCTCGGGCATCACCAAACACTTGTGGCTCTATGATATAAACACCAGGAATAGCAGTTTCTATGACATTCATGTGCTAAAAATCTAAGTTTTCTTTTCCTGTGCGTTCTATCTCATCAATAATTTTCAGAAGGTATTGGCCATATTGGTTCTTCAACATAGGCTGTGCTATTTCGCGCAACTTCTGCTCTGTTATCCAACCCTTTCTATAAGCAATGCCTTCCAAGCAAGCAATTTTCAGTCCCTGGCGCTTTTCTATCACCTCAACAAACGTGCTGGCCTCGGCCAAGCTGTCATGGGTGCCTGTGTCGAGCCAAGCAAATCCGCGACCAAAAGTCTGCACCTTCAATTCGTGATCCTTCAGGAACTCCTGATTGACAGTAGTGATTTCAAGTTCACCACGGGCAGAGGGCTTAATGGACTTTGCGATATTGACAACTTTGTTAGGATAAAAATACAAACCTACGACGGCGTAGTTGCTTTTGGGATTTTTCGGTTTTTCTTCAATGGAAAGGCAATTTCCGTCTTTGTCGAACTCAGCCACTCCGTAACGTTCGGGGTCGCTCACCCAATAACCGAAAACGGTGGCCTTAGCGTTTTGTTCGGCATCTTTCACCGCCTGATTTAACAAAGCCGAAAGGCCTGCACCATGGAAAATATTGTCACCCAGCACAAGACATGCAGCATCGTTGCCGATGAACTCTTCGCCAATAATAAATGCCTGTGCCAGACCGTCGGGAGAAGGTTGTTCGGCATACTCAAAATGCACGCCGAAATTGCTGCCATCACCCAGCAGACGCTTGAAACCAGGAAGGTCGTCGGGTGTTGAAATCACCAATATCTCGCGGATGCCAGCAAGCATCAGCACCGATATCGGATAATAAATCATCGGTTTGTCAAAAATAGGTATCAGCTGCTTGCTGATGCCCTTGGTTATGGGATAGAGGCGCGTGCCGCTACCTCCCGCTAAAACAACGCCTTTCATAAAGAATTATTTAAATTGCGAGTTGCTTTTCTCAACCAGAAGAAGTAAGTCCTTCAGGGTTTTCTTACTAATCTTAGAGTTCAAATAATATTTGACAAATCCTATGCTGTGGGTGTCGGTTCCGCAAAGCTCATAAAAGCCTTTGTCGAGAAGCATTTCTGCTTTTTTCTTCACTTCTTCACCATAAGCTCCCACCAGCGAAGGAACGTTCAACTGGAATATCACCCTCCTGTCTTTCAGTTTTTTATAATCCCCGATGTTCATATAGTTATAACGCTCGGGGTGAGCCAAAACGGGATAAAACCCTTTGGACATGACATTTCCAATAATCTCGTCCATGTCGTAGGGAGGATTAAAATAAGATGTTTCAACCAAAAGGGTGGAAGCGTCATTACCCAAAGGCAACACCCTTCCTCCTTCCAATCGCTTGGAAAAAAGGTTGTCCATCATGTTTTCAGCAGAAAGGCGCAACTGTATCTGCCCTGTATATTGGCTTTTTAGCTTTTCAAAAGCCTTCTTCAGGTTTTCAGGATTATTGGGAATATCTTCCATAATGTGTGGAGTCAGCCACACAGTGCTGACTCCAACTTTTTCCCATGTATCCAAGATTTCAAGCGTTTCATTCAACTTCTGCACACCGTCGTCAACGCCAGGCAACAGATGGCAATGAAAATCGTTGAACCCCTGGAATAATTCCGTGTCTTTTAATAGGATGTTGCTATTTCCAAAAAGCCACATAAGCGTAGGTTTTAGCCTTCTTTCGTATAACTTCCATAGCCTTTGCTGCCGTAGCCGTAGCCGTAACCGTAGCCGTAGCCGTGGCGGTGGTAACCATACCTGCCTCGGATAACTTCTGTTCCATTGAGCAAGATGGCCATGTTCTTCAGTTTCTTGCTTGTGTAATATTCTTCCACAACAGGAATCATATCCTTATCGAGCAGTCCGTTACGCACAATGAAGAGCGTCATGTCTGCCAGTCCGGCAATGATTGAAGTATCGGCAACGATGTCCACCGGTGCACAGTCAAGGAAGATGTAGTCATATTCCTCGCGAAGTTCAGCTATCAACTGTTCCAGTTTGCCATTCGACAACAATTCAGCCGGGTTCGGGGGCGTTGTTCCGCACGGCAGGATGTCGAGTTGCGGACATTCCTCACTATGCACGATGAGCGACTTCCAATCGGAATCCTGTCCCGAGAGGAGCGATGCCACGCCTTTACCCTTCGAAGAAATGCTCAGGTAGCGGGCAAGAGAAGCCTTTCTAAGGTCAAGGTCAATCACAATGGTCTTCTTGTCCTTGATGGCAAACGACGAAGCCACATTGATGGTCATGAAGGTCTTACCACTGCCCACATTGAACGATGTTACCATGAACACCTTGGCGTCTTCGTAGCTGTTGGCCATGAATTCGAGGTTGGTTCTTACAACGCGGAATGCCTCGTTAATCATATTACGTTTCTTAGGCTGCACGAGAATCTTCTTCTCGGCATCGGCACGCTGCTTCTTGTCGCCATAGAGCGGAATCTCACCAACGTAAGGCACAGTGAGCGTTTCAAGGTCTTTCTTGCCTCTGATCTTGGTATTGGTTGTCTCCCTGATGTAGAAGAATGCTGCGGGCAGTCCCAATCCAAACAACAAGGCCATCATCATGATTCTCCTTTTCTTGGGCGATGCCGGTTTGCTGTCACCCATAGGAGGCGTGATGATACGAGTATTATAAGCTGTGAAAGCCTGTGAAAGCTGATTTTCCTCACGTTTCTGGAGCAGGAAGATATAGAGTGCCTCTTTCACTTTCTGCTGTCTTTCCACCGAAAGGAGGTGCTTGGCCTGTGTGGGGCTGGAAGCGATCTGTGCGTTGTTCTCACTTTCGTGTCCCTGAACGCCCTTGATTTGAATCTTCAGCTGGTTAAGCACATTGTCAATGGTTGACGAGATAGAGTTGCGCAACGAATTAATTTGTGTGTCAAGATCGGCCACCAACGGGTTCGACTCACTACTATTGGCCACCAAGTTGTTACGCTGCAACTGCAATGCATTGTAGTTAGAAATAAGCGATTCCAACCCAGGATTTTGGGGAATAAGCCCTGCGGGCATGGTCTGATTGCGCTTGGAGGCATCGCGCACATAGTCGCGAATGTAGTTCACCATGTACATCTGGTTGTTCAAATCTACCAACCTTGCACTGGCCTCGCTCGAACTTCTCATGCTGAGTCTTGTAGATTCCACAATGTCAGGAATAAGGTTGCGGCTCTTGTACGACGAGATGTCGTTGTCCACATTTCCAAGTTCCTTTTCAATGACCTCCAGACGTTCGTCGATGAACTGAGAGGTACTGTTGGCTATCTGGTTCTTGTCCTTCAGCCAATATTCCTGATAGACCTGAATAACGGCGTTAAGCACGTCGTCAGCCCTTTCTGTCGAAACATCCCTGTAGTTCATAAGGATGACGGAAGCAAGTTTCGACTCAATGGTGGCATCAAACCTGGCCACACAACTTTGCCTGGCCCTCAATATTGGAGACCTTGACACCTTGATTTCCATGTCGTTTTCCATGGCTGAGAATGCCTGTCCCTCGGTTATCACCAGCTTTCCGATAGGTGTGGTAACGGTGGAGTTGATGCGCCCCTTTACTTCATCGGCATACTTGTCAAGGTTTTTCACGATGTCGGTAATGGTAAGTGCACCACTTTTCTCCAGTTTCACCTTCATGCTGATATAATCATCGTCGGTGAGATTGGAGAAATTGACAATCAACGGCTGGTTTTTGCCGTAGAGTGTGTATTTGCGATAGCCGCCGGTGGTATAGTTGACATCGAGGTGGAGCCTTCTCACCACCTCGAGCATGACATATGGCGACTTCACGGCAAGCAGTTCATTGTCAACACTTGAAGAACTCTTGAACATTCCCATGTCGGCAAGCGATCCCATCTGTGAGGAGAACGACGACGACTTGGAGTCTTCTTTTATCATCACCTCCATCATCCTGACATAGGTGGGCTGCTGTTTTTTCAGGTATAAGAATGCAAAAAGGAGACTTAAGAAGAGAATAGCCACGAACCAAGGCCACTGTGACAAGCACAGCAGTAAAAAGTCCTTGATGCTGAAATTGTTTCCCTTGCTTTGATTTCTTGCGGTCGACTTGTTATTTTGTTGGACTGCCATAATAAGTTATAAATTTATGAATTGAAAGGTTGAAAAGTTGGGAAATCATTCCACCTTTTCACTTTTCTTTTATAATTCTTTTCAACTATTCAGATTACCTAAAGAGAAGCATTGCGATGGTTGTCATCACCGAAGTGAACGAAAGCCAGAACGTGGTGGTCTGGAAGGTGTTACCATTGACCTTCGACTGGCGTTGTTTAAACTCATTGGGCCTCACATACACCACATCGTTCTGCTGAAGGTAATAGGCGGGCGAGTTGACCAATGAAGCACCGTCGAGCATGTTCACCACGATGGTCTCGCGATTGCCGCCATTTGTACGATATACGAAAACGCTGTCGCGCACGCCGTTAATGGTAAGGTCTCCTGCCTTACTGATGGCCTCGGGAAGGGACACACGGTCTTGTCCGAAAGCAAATTCACCCGGACGGGCCACCTCACCGAGCACATTATAGTGAAGGTTGAGGAAATCCACGGTGACCACCAAGTCGCGGGCGATGTTCTTTTCGGCAAGCACAGTTTTCACATATTCGACCACTTCCTCGCGCGTCATGCCGGCAATGTGCATCTTTCCGTAAACGGGGAAATCGATGTTGCCGTCCTTGTCAAGGGTATAACCAGCCACGCCGCGGCTCGAATTGTTCACTTGCGTCTCATTATAGCCAATATACTGATTGGCCACGGCAAGATTGAGAAGGTTCGACACATCGTGGTTCCTGCTCTTCACAAGGATTGAGATTTTATCCTGAGGTTTCAGCCTGATGCCCTCAGAATACTTAATTTCATCAACCTGACCACCTTTCAAGTCCTGGAAATACACCACGTCGGTAGGCGTTTTGCACGATGCCACCATGAGTGCCACCAATGCCAATCCAAATGCCTTTTTTATCTTCATACTGTGTAAAAAAATCTTTATGTTGCAATAATCAGCGTGCAAAGGTAATATTTATTTTTGAAAGTGACAAGTTTTTACACATTTTTCATGTTTATTCGCTATTTATTGTTAATTTTGCCGCCAAAAAGAGTAAAGGTTGATGAAGAAAAGTACCTTTCCGACCCTTTCACGGGCATTTCTCATGGCTGAGCGCATCATGTTGTGTGCCCACACCAAATATCTCCGCACGCTGTCTGCGACCTTCTTTTTTACCATGTGTTCCTCTTTGGCCACATCCCAGACATCCGATTCGCTCATGGTGGACTACCTGCGCAGTCAGGGCGTTGCTTTCTCAAGCGACAACTCGGTGACACTGTTGATGAACGGTCAGGAGAAATTCGACGACATGTTCAAAGCCATCCGCCATGCCCGCCGCACCGTCCATCTGGAATATTTCAATTTCCGCAACGACTCCATTGCCGACCTTTTGTTCGACATCCTCGCCGAAAAAGTGAAGGAGGGCGTAACCGTAAGGGCTTTGTTCGACGGGTTTGGCAATAGTTCCAACAACCAGCCGCTAAAAAAGAAACACATCAGGAAACTTCGTGAGGAGGGCATACAGATATACGAATACAACCCCGTGCGCTTTCCCTGGATTGACGACATCTTCAACCGCGACCACCGAAAAATCGTGGTCATTGACGACTCCCTCGCCTACACGGGGGGAATGAACGTTGCCGACTATTATATAAAAGGTACGGAAATGGTGGGCTCTTGGCGCGACATGCACTGCCGCATAGAAGGCACCGAGGTACAAACCTTGCAGGACATTTTTATAAGAATGTGGAAAAAAGTCACCAAGGAGGACATCAGCATGCAGAAAACCGACCACCGCCAGACAACGCCCACCGACCACGTTGTGCTGAAGCCCGACACCTGCCCCACGGCGGGAAAGAAAATGGTGGGCATCATCAACCGCGAGCCGCGCATCAGCAACCGCATCATTCGCGACTTTTACGTCCACGCCATCGACTTTGCGCAGGACAGCATACAACTTGTGAACCCATACCTCACCCTCAACCACCGACTGAAGAAAGCACTCAGGAACGCCATCAAGCGCGGCGTGAAAGTGGAAATCATGGTGTCGAGCCACAGCGACATTCCCCTCACGCCCGACTGCGTCTTCTATAACGTTCACCAGCTGATGAAAAAAGGTGCCGAGGTGTGGATTTACGAGCCGGGGTTCCATCATACCAAGGTCATCATGGTTGACGGGCGGTTCTGCACCGTGGGCAGCGCCAACCTCAACGCGCGGTCGCTCAGATGGGACTACGAAGAAAATGCGGTCATCATCGACCCGTGCACCACGTCGCAGCTGTCCGACATGTTCAACGACGACAAGAAAGATTCTTTCCGCCTCACCAAAGAGTCATGGGACCAGTGGCGCACGCCATGGAAGAAATTCGTGGGATGGTTTGCACACACTCTCGCCCCGTTCCTTTAAGAGAAGCCCTTCGAACTTTGTTGTTCGGTATTCGGGATTTTTGGCAAGAGCTCCAAAGACGTTGTTTTATTCTTTGATGTCAGAATATCGACAATTCATGATACTCAAGTCATAATGGCATCAACCTCGCCGGCCAACATGCTGCCGGATTGAAAATAACAAACTGAATCATAATGGTTTAACACAAAGAAACTCCAGTCCTTCTGCAAGTCTGCTTTAAATAGGACTGGAGTTTTTTGCGGTTTGGACTGGAGTATTATGCGGGATGGACTGCAGTTTTTTGCGGTTTGGACTGGCGTTATTTGCAAGAAGGGGGCGTAGCGCAACAAAGGAGGATTGTATTATATCGACATTATTCGGAATTTGATTCTACTCATTCTCATTTCCCGACACAAGGTCTTGCATAAGCATCATGTCTGTTTTGGTGATGCCAAAAATGGCCAGCAGCTCCTTGTCGTTTTCAAATTCCTGCTCCAGTCTGGTTTCCTCCTTTTCAAGAAACAGCCTGAAGCGCTCCACGGCCTCCCCCACCCTGTTGTCAGCCCATGCGCAATAACCGGCATTCAGGAAGTCTCCGGCTTCGGGATTGTCGGCAGCGAGCAACTGCTGCCATAGTTTCTCGGCCTGTTCCAGTTTTTTCTGCCCCATGAGTGCCCAAGCCAGCATACGTTGTATGGAAGGTTGTCCGGGGTTCTCATAGTCGAGCTTAAAGAGTAGGGCCGCGGCATCGCCGTATCGGTTCATTTTACAAAGTGCCAGGCTGTAGTTAAGGGCATAGCCCTGGTTTTCAGGATTTATGGTATGCAGTGCGCCATAGTGGTCAAGGGCAGCGGCATAGTCGCACATCGTAAAACATGCCCTTGCCAGCAGCAACCTGCCGCGTTCATGGTCGGGTTCACGGGCTATCAGGCCCTCCAGCAGTTGCCTGGCACGGCCGGGCTGTTGCCGGTCGAGCCAATACATGGCACGCACCAGTAGGCTGGCGCTATCACCATCGTCGGCATATTGCGGTGCAAGGCGGTTGAAAGCCTGGTTGTTTTTCTGCTTCCTGAAAAACTGGCACAGGTCGGCAAAATGTTTTTTCAAGGGTGTTGAAGTCAGTTCGGGATAAGCGGCGAAAACAAAACGCTCGTTGTCAAACGGACTTCTCAACCCGCCGAGTTGCGGACAAATACGGAAGAACCTGTACAGGTCCTGCAGGTACATGCGCCTGATGTAGGCCGCAGTCTGCTGTTCCTCGGGCGGTGCCGTGGGGCCCATCGCCTCAGCATTGTCGAGCAAGGAAAGCATGTTCTCGGGCAATCGGTCAACCACGGTATTCATGGCCAGGGCGAAAGAATATTTGTCGCTGTCGCAGAAAGGGCCGTTTTCAAACAAGAAAACCAAGAACTTACGCCCCTGCAACTTTTTCACCACGGCGGCAATGCCGGGGTGTTCGAGATAAAAGGGAGTGAACCAGTTGGCGGGATTATAGAAGAAAGGAAAGCGCTTCATCTGCGAAAAGCCACCGAAATAGATGTCGGCGCCCTGCTTCTGCATGTTCATCATTTTTTGGATGCCCTCCTCCATTTCCTCCATGCGTCGGTCGGCTGCTCCGGGGTCGAGGATGTCCTCCATGGGGTCTTCATCCTTCTCAGAAATAATGCCTTGACGGGTGATGTTGAGGTTGCTGTTTTTCATCAACGTGGGCATAATGTCGCGTTGAATGCGGTCGTTGTCGCGGTCGGCGTTCATGCAAAACACCATTTGTTTTTGTAGCTCTGTCAGTTCTCTGACGGTCTGCTCCGACTGGCACGCTTCTTCAACCCATGCCGCCACTTCTGGAAAAATGGTCTGCCCGTTATGGAAGCTGAGAGCCCATCCCACCAATGCGCGTTGCCGCACGTGCTCGTCGCCAGATTTCTGATAAACATGTATGAGCGTGCGTATTTTC
Organism: Prevotella sp.; assembly: GCA_017474515.1. Taxonomy (GTDB): domain Bacteria; phylum Bacteroidota; class Bacteroidia; order Bacteroidales; family Bacteroidaceae; genus Prevotella. The sequence continues at coordinate 12,455 of JAFVHN010000032.1, forward strand.
ATGGCATCCCAGTCGTTCATGGCCGACAACGAGACGGCGCTTACAAGCACCTGGGCATTGCCCGTGTCAATGGTGGGCGAAAGCAACAGCTGTTCGTAGAAATCCGACTGACCCGAGGTCCACTGGCGGTCGGTGGCCAGTCGGCAAAAAAGCATTGTGATAAATTCCTGCTGACGGCGGTGGAGTTCTGCGGAGCGGTCTTGGCGCGTATCGTCGTCTTCGAGCGACAACATGGCAAGGTCGGCCACGAAGGCCTCCAGCCGGCTCCTTACGGCCTCGCCGCTGATAGTGAGTGATGCGGCACGCTTTTGTGCCTCAATATAAAAGGTTGCCTGCCGCTTTTTGTATTCCACGCGCAGGTTCTGGAGGCATCGGAACAGCCGTTGCATCAGCCGCAAGTAGATGTTCTGGCGCTGGTTATCAGCAAAGCCGCGCAACATATAGTCGAGCATGAGGGCATAGTCCTTTTCTATGCGCTCCACGTCTTCTTCCGGATGCAGGTACTGGTTGTCGGCCATGAAAGCCTTCACATGGGCAATGGCATCTTTTAGTCGGTGCTCCACCAGGCATTGTTCGGCCTGTGTAAGCGACGGCGGGTCTTTTATTTCGTTCATCTTCATAAAAATGGAGCTTATCACCTCAGCCAGCGGTTGGCCCTGTCGATGTCCTTTTGGCGGGGTGCGGCCGCAACGGGGAATTTCAGCTGGGGAAGGGCGGCGACGGTGCGGTCGTCGGCTTTTGTGTATTTCTTTATAATGTCGGCATAGTGCTGCAGGCCATACCTGTTGATGGAGTCGCAGGCCATGTTGTAGGCCTTTACGAAGGCCTTCAACTGGCCTGTGCGGTGGTTGTCGCGCAAGGCTCCCTCGCGGAAGGCCACCACACCCAACCGCAGGTCTTTGTCGCGACTGTCCATGTGTACGGCATTTTTCATCAGGCGGGCGGCGGTGGCCTGCGGCTCGGTGGCCAGCATGGCGTCCATCTCGTTGTTGAGCAACATGTGGAGCCTCACGTTGGGGTCGTTGATTTGTACGGGGAACACCGTCTCGGGCTTCATTCTCACGCTATCAAGGGCAAGGTCGGTAAGCAATGCCGTGGCCGAGAAACGTGTCATGGCCACCATCTTGTCTTCCATCTGTTTCAGTTCACTGATGCGCGAAAGGCGGTTGCTGATGAATTGCCAATAGGCATTGGTGGCAGCCACATACCTGAGCGTCAGTCCCTTTCGCCGCATACGCTCACCGCGCACCACGTCGGTCATGCCCCCTTCCACTTTTTTTTCGCTCATAGCCTGGTCGCAGTCGATGTGCGAGTCGTAGGCTTTCAACCGCACGTCAACTCCTAAAGAATCGAAGAAATGCCGGTCCTTGGCCACGAAGAGGGGCAGGCCGTCGAGCGTAGGCACCACGCCCACCTTCAGCGCCAGCGAGTCTTCGCGGGCCAGCCGCGCCTTTTCAGCCCTGGAGATGCGCCGCTGCTCCTCGTAGGACTTGCCGCACGAGGCCACCACTAAGCATAAAAGAAACAAGCCGATGGTTTTTCTCATTTTCGTCAAAAACAAAAAAAAGGGCGCACAGGCGTCTCAAACACCCTGCGCCCCTCCAATTATAAATTAATTGCGATATTAGCCTTATTCGCGCTGCAAAATTACGCATTTATTTTGTAATAAAAAAAAATAATCGTACTTTTGTACAAAAATAATACGCTAACCATGGCAAAAGACAAAATTGCATACGTTTGTTCCAACTGCGGCCAGGAGTCGGCCAAATGGATAGGAAAATGCCCTAACTGCAAGCAGTGGAACACTTTCAAGGAAATCCGCATTGCTGCCGACACCGGTTCACAGGCTGCCCACCATGCTGCCACTTCGGTAAGGGGCGGCATGCAGTCGCAAAAGAACCAGCCCCTGCGTCTGCGCGATATTTCGGCAAACGACGAGCCGCGCATTGACATGCACGACGAGGAACTCAACCGCGTGCTGGGAGGCGGCCTCGTGCCGGGAAGCATCGTCTTGCTGGGCGGAGAGCCGGGCATCGGCAAGAGCACCCTCACCCTGCAAACCATCCTTCGCATGCCGGAAAAGAAAATTCTATACGTCAGCGGCGAGGAAAGCGCCCACCAGCTGAAGATGCGCGCCATGAGAATTGAGCACCAAGACAACGACAACGTGATGATTCTTTGTGAAACATCGCTCGAAACCGTTTTCGCACATATAAAAGAGGTAAAGCCCGAACTGCTGGTGGTCGATTCCATTCAGACCATTTCAACCGAAGAGGTGGAAAGCTCACCCGGAAGCCTTACACAAGTACGAGAATGTGCTTCGGCCCTACTGCGCTTTGCCAAGACGAGCGGCATCCCGGTCATCCTCATCGGGCACATCACCAAGGAGGGAACACTGGCAGGACCGAAAATTTTGGAGCACATCGTTGATACCGTCATTCAGTTCGAGGGCGACCAGCACCACCTCTACCGCATCCTGCGAAGCATCAAGAACCGCTTCGGAAGCACGTCGGAACTGGGCATCTACGAAATGCAGCAAAATGGCTTGCGACAAGTGAGCAACCCTTCGGAACTGTTGCTCACACAGGACCACGACGGGTTGTCGGGCATCGCCATCAGCTCCGCCATCGAGGGCATCAGGCCCTTTTTGGTGGAGACGCAGGCCCTGGTGTCCACCGCCGCCTACGGCACACCACAACGGTCGGCAACGGGTTTCGACCAGCGCCGCCTGAACATGCTCCTGGCGGTGCTCGAGAAGCGCGTAGGGTTCAAACTCATTCAGAAGGATGTGTTCATCAACATTGCAGGAGGGTTGCGCGTCACCGATTTGGCCATGGACCTAAGCGTCATTGCCGCCGTGTTATCTTCAAACGTCGATACGCCCATTGAAAGCGGATGGTGCATGGCCGGAGAAGTGGGACTGAGCGGAGAGGTGAGGCCCGTCAGTCGCATCGAGCAGCGCATTGCCGAGGCCGAGAAATTAGGGTTCAGCAACTTCATCCTGCCCAAGTACAACTTGCAGGGACTGAATCCGAAGAAATACAAGATACAGCTCCACCCCGTGAGAAAAGTGGAAGAGGCGTTACGAACCCTCTTCGGATAATCTGGCATGAGCCGCTATTTTCCAAACAGAATTCGGGAGTTCAGTCTTTTATTCTGAACTCCCGAATTTTTTACTTTAGTTCTTTTAAACCAACTTGGCTTAATTGAGCACTTTCACGACCTTGTTACCGCGCTTTACGATATTAAGCCCCTTGCGCAGGGATGTTATCTTTTGTCCGGCGGCAGTATAGATTTCGGAGGGCTGCGAAGGAGAGGTTTCCACGGCTTCCACGGCCGTCTGGTCTTCGGTGCTCCACGGTTTGTACACCACCTCGCCGAGAGTGGCATCGTCGGCCTTGTGGAAGATAACGGCCTCTATGCCGGCCTCGTCCTGCGTAAGGGCGGTTTTCCAATAGTTACCCTGCGCATAGACAGTGTTGGTGGAGTTGTTATAAAGGTCATAGACGGCGCCGTCGAACCCGTTGTTATAGAAGGTGTTGCGGCCTGGGTTATAGTCCTCGGCTGAAGGGTCCTCGGTCTTGCCGAGATTAACATTCTTTCCTCCCTGGATGGTGACTCCCCACAAATTGTTCTCAATATAATTGCCTTCCAAACGTGCCTCCTGACTGGCATAAGGGTCGTAGATATTGATGCCGGAACCGCCCTGCATGGGATTGGTCTCGGTGTCGTTGAACGCGATAAGATTGTTCCTGTAAGTCGCCTTCTGCTCCAGGTAGGTGGCAATGCCGAAACGGTTGTCCTTCACGATGTTGTCTTCAAACAACGTGTTGTGTTCGCCGGCAAGTCCCATAAGGTTGGCCACCACCACGCCGCCCACTTTCGTATGGGAGCGGTCGCCGATGACGGCATTGCGGCGCAGCACCACGCTCTCGCCCACGGTGAGGTTGAGCTGGGGATAGTTGCCGTTGCTGGTGCCATTGTACTCGAAAGTGCAATCTTCCACCAGCAGGCTCACGCTGATGTTGGCCCCGCTGCCCATGGCCGAGCGCACGCAATTTTGGAACAGGCAGTTCCACACATGGTAGTCGCTCTTGTCAGGGCCCATGTTCAGGGCATAGGAGGCCGACCGACCATTGTGGTTGACAAACGAGCAGCCGGTGATGTCCATGCCTCCGGAAACATGGGCCGACAAACCGGCGCCGTTGAACGCCACATTGTGCAGGGTGACGCGCTCCTCGCCCTCCATCCACAGGCCGTAAGGCTGTGCCTCGTCATCCACGGGGCAGAAGAGCGCCTTAGCCTCCCCACCCTCCATCACGGCGGGGCCGAGGATGCTGAACCTCACGTCGTTGGCCATGGCAACCACGGCTCCGGGCTCCAGAACAAAACGGTCGGGGGCAGAAATGGTCACGTCGTTCGACATGATGAAATGTTGGCCATCGGAGGAAAGGCTGACTCCCGACCCTTCGGTCTGAGCAAGCCGAGTAAGGGTCCATTCCGACCCGTCACCTGGCGTTGTGAATATTTGTGCAAACAAATGGGCAGACATCATCAATGCCCCTAAAGTAAGGAAAAAATGTTTCATAATGTATGGGGTTCTTATTTTATTGTGCAAAGGTACATGAAAACATTGAATAAAGAAGAAAAAAAGGGAATAATTTGCACGGACGACCATTCTCTTTTCCTTTTAATCCATTCTTTGGATAAGGTACTTTCGCTCGGAAATACAAAAGAAAACAGCCTTTTCTTTTGTTTCTTGCTCGCTTATCCGTACCTTTGGATAAGGTACTTTCGCTCGGAAATACAAAAGAAAACAGGCTTTTCTTTTGTATTTCGCTCGCTTATCCGTACCTTTGCATCGTGAAAAGATTATACATTATTTATATTATAATCATGCTGACGGGATGCGTTGAGAGGAACGCCGGGGTGGAAAAGCTTGAAAGCTTCAGCAAACTTTTGCCGGGAGACTTGCTTTTTGTGGTCTCTCCCCGCGCCAACGGCATCACCGACGTCACACAGGGCTATGACGATGCCATGATTGACCATGTGGCCATTTATGCGGGCGACAGCATCATCGAGGCCGTTCCGCGACAGGGTGTGCGCATGACTTCCCTCAACGACTTCTTGGAGCAGAACAAGCGTGAAAGCAGCCGCCTGCACCTCCTGGTGGGAAGGGTGAGCAGGCCTTTCGACGCCGCACGAAGCCTGCAGAACGCCCGCGCCTTCGTGGGCATGCCCTACGACAGCCTTTTCCTTTCTCACAACAGGGCCGTATATTGTAGCGAACTCGTGGTAAGCAGTTATGTGGACGAAGCTGGGCAATGGTTGTTCGGACAGGTGCCCATGTCGTTCCACGACACCACGGGAACGGTGACTCCCTATTGGAAACAATTCTATGGCGAACATGGTATGGAAGTGCCTGAAGGACAGCCGGGAAGCAATCCCGGAGAACTGTCGCGCCGGCCTTCCATACAAATTCTTTATAGCTACGAGCTGTGATTATAATGTATTTTTCAAAGTCAGGAATTCTTTGTTATGAGTGATTTCATCAAAAGCGAAACAACGGCAAAGCCCGTCATCATTGCCGGTCCCTGCGTCATTGAGTCGGCACAATGCCTGGCGGAAGTGGCAGAGGAACTGGTGAGGCTTAATCGCAAATATGGTCTCGACATCATCTTCAAGTCGTCGTTCGACAAGGCCAACCGCACGTCGATCAGCTCCTTCCGGGGCCCGGGACTGGAAAAGGGCCTCGCCATGCTCCATGACATCAAGCAGACCTATGGCCTCCGGCTCCTCACCGACATCCACGAGAGCTGGCAGGCTCAGCCCGCCGGCGAGGTGGCCGACGTGCTACAAATACCGGCGTTCCTCTGCCGGCAGACCGACCTGCTCGTGGCGGCGGCCAGGACGGGGAAGACGGTCAACATCAAGAAAGCGCAGTTCCTTTCCGGCGAAGACATGTTGTACCCCGTGCAGAAGGTGCGCGAAAGCGGAAACAACGACGTGTGGCTGACCGAACGCGGAAACATCTACGGCTACAACAACCTGGTGGTGGACTTCCGCAACATCGCCGTGATGAAAAACATTGTGCCGACGGTCATCATGGACTGCACTCATTCCGTCCAGCGGCCTGGAGCCGCGGGGGGCAGCACCGGCGGCAACCGCGAGTATGTGCCGGCCATGGCACTGGCGGCCAAGGCTTTCGGCGCCACCGGCTTCTTTTTCGAGATACACCCCGACCCCGACAAGGCCATGAGCGACGGCCCCAACATGGTGGCACTGAAAGACTTTGAAAACATCGTGAGAACCCTCATCCCAAATTCATAATTCCTCATTCAAATAATGACCAGCAACATACAACAAGAGGCGTCGCGGTGCCTGAAAGAGGAGGCACGCGCCATCTTGGAACTCATTCCTCAGTTGGGCGACGGTTTCGACCGCGCCGTCAACCTCATATACGATTGCCGCGGAAGACTCATTGTCACCGGCGTGGGAAAATCGGGACACTGCGGGGCGAAAATAGCGGCCACGCTGGCAAGCACCGGCACGCCGTCGTTCTATGTCAACCCCCTCGACGCCTACCACGGCGACTTGGGAATGTTCACGCCCGACGACGTGGTGCTGGCCATCTCCTATTCGGGCAACACCGACGAGCTGCTGCGCTTCATCCCGCTATTATTGAAACGAAACATCCCCATCATCGGCATGACGGGAAACGCGTCGTCACTATTGGCAAAATATTCCGCCTGCATTCTCAACATCCGTGTGGAACGCGAGGCCGACCCACTCAACCTCGTGCCCACGGCATCAACCACCTGCACCATGGCGCTGGGCGACGCCCTGGCCTGTGCCCTGATGAAGAAACGGCAGTTCACGCCCGACGATTTCGCCGCCTACCATCCCGGTGGCAATCTCGGCAAACGGCTGCTGGCCAGGGTGAAAGACTACATGGTGGACAGCAACCTGCCCGTGGTGTCACCAGCCACGAGGGTCAGCGACACCATCATTGAAATCAGCAAGACCAAACAGGGCATTGCCGTGGCCATAGACAATGGAAAGGTGGTCGGCGTGGTCACCGACGGCGACGTGAGAAGGGCGATGAAAGACCGCCGCGAAGAGTTCTTCGACCTCACCGTGAGCGAGATTATGAGCCGAAACCCCAAGACCATTGCCGAGACAGCCATGCTGCCCGAGGCCGCCAAGCTCATGCGCAAGCACAACATCCACTCTCTCGTGGTCATGAACGCCGACAACCGTTTCGTGGGCATCATCGACGCCTTCAGCTGCCTGTAGGAAACAA
>JAFVHN010000033.1 GCA_017474515.1 Prevotella sp.
GGGTTTTTCAGGACATTGGCAGAATCTCTAAGTATGAAAAAGCAGGAGCCCCGCCAATAGAGACCCCTGCCCATACTTGTCGATCTGCACAGTCCTATTCCTCATGGAGTTGCTCCCCAGCAGAGCTCCACTATGCTTCAGACTGCGATGTAAGGGTAAGAACTTTTATTGACACAGCAAAATTGCAGGCCGAAATCTCAGCCTGCAATTTGACCTATAGAACAACATGTGGTCGATTACAGCCTGCAAAATGACCTATACGCCGTGGTTTATTACTTCTTCTTTTATTATCTTCTTTACAGACTCTTTCACGATTCTATGAAGGTCTGACTCTGTTAATCTAATAAGCTTCTTGTTCATATTTATATTTGTTTTACACGTTATTATTTCTTTTTCGCCACTACTTACCATACTGTCATTTGTGTAATCTGCACAAGTTAAATAGTCTGCCAATGTTTTTAACAATTTTACCAAGTTATTCCAATTTCTTCCACTGTCAACATACCCTTGTGTTAGTACTTTTGTATGACTCACAGTTTGGTGACTTTTTATTGCATCTCCTGCCTCTGGTTTTGGTGGTGTTTGTATTAATACTACTTGCATTAAGTATGTTACCTTGTTGTTGGCATTATCAAGAGTAGAATTGATAGTTTCAAAATGGTCTGCTACTCTCATTCCTACAATATTTGCTTCATCTAATGTGAGGAAATCTCTATAACGACTTCCATTTTCACCTCTTTCGTCTAATCCTAAAAGTGCATCCAAAAAGGAAACATCACCATTACTGAAATCAATATAGACTTTCCTTAAAACACTTCTATTTGTTATACAATCTACAATGTTATCAATAGCAAATTGTGTGTCTTCCAAAACTTTTGTATATTTTTCTACTATTGTTGGCTGATTGCTAAATTGCTTTGCATCCTTCTTAATTTGCGATATTTTTTCAGCAGTTTGTGTTTCAAAATTAAATTTCTTCATTCATTATGCGATTTTTTTTTAAATAAATACTATAAAATCAGAAATAAAATGTAATTTTGCGCAATAATTCAAATAAAAAGACGATGATTAGAACAATTTCAAAATCTGACATTCTAAAGATACAAACAATTGTACCCATTTCAATGCAAAACATAGATTGTATCAACAGTGCTATATACCTTGATGATATGGGAAATATAAAAGCTTTGGTACTTACTCAAGAGCAAGAATTAATAGATGCATTTCCAAATAGGTCGTTTCCTAGGACAAGACAATGTAGAAGTGCTTTTGCGTTTTATAAAAAAGGGAATAATCACAAGATAGTATTCTTATACAAAGCAGACCGTAACGGATATGCCATTAATGAAACATTTGACTTCTTGCTAAATAAGCAAACGCAAGGACGTGATTGGTGGTGGTTGGATGAAAGTACATTGCTAAATTGCAAAGACGAAATTAATAAGATACAGTGTTTATTATGCAAAGTAAATAATACTTCAATATATTATACCACATAATAAATTAGACTCCTTGGGGTCAAACCCTATATAATTGCCTAAAATAATTATCAGAGAGTGTGGTGGTCGTATTAAAGGTGAAAGGTATATAATTGCCAACTCCACCACTGTAGTTTAAACGATTAATCGCCAAATAGACCAAACAGATTGATTTATGAACAATATTCTACGATTCAACAACGACGGCAAGACGCTGGAGGAAATTACGGACAAATCTGTGACAAACATTATCGTTCCCGATGGTGTGACCACGATAGGGGATTATGCTTTTTCCGGCTGCACATCTCTCAAGTCTTTGGGTTAAAAAACGAATGTTGCGATGGCTGATAGCTTGTGATTTCAAGATTTATGCTGGAAAAATTTGGTGATGTCGTGCGAAAGTGCTACTTTTGCAGCGTTTTTATTGTCAAACCCTTTTAATTGATGGAAAGGGTTGTGCGAATGAGTATAAAGTAAGAAATTACACCTGGCCCCTGTGAAAGGCAGCTGCAGCCCCTTTGGGTTGCAGGCTTTTAGGTGTGGGCTTTTCCCTATTTGGTTTTTGTGGGGGCGTTTGGTTGTTTGGGAGAGAACTCCACTGGCACAAACGTCAAAGACATGGTTCTTTTCGCGGGCCCGGGGCCTGCGCTCTTGATTTCTTTTATCAGTCAACAGCAGCGTGAGGGCTGCTGAGTTTCATACTTTGTACAAATAATGATGGGCAAGATACAACCCAAGACGTTGACCTTGTTGGGGTACAACGATAACATGGCCCGCAGTATAGCCATGGCAACCATTGCCAAACACTGCAAACACGATAGCCAAGAACAAATTGTGAGGACGCTGGAGGACGTCATCGGCCGTCCGGAGCACTACCTGAACGACGGGGTGTGGGCGCAGCTGGCGTCGGTGCTGATGCCGGCATCGGCCCCAGCCGTTGCCTATGGCCTGCGCGACACCCCTCTCCCTTACGCCATCTACGGCGCCGAGGGCATCGGTGAGCTGGCCAAGCAGCAGATGGCCACCGCCATGCGCCTGCCGGTGACGGTGGCCGGGGCGCTGATGGCCGACGGGTGCGACGGTTACGGACTGCCCATCGGCGGGGTGCTGGCCACTGTCGGCAATGTGGTCATCCCCTACGCCGTGGGGCAGGACATTGCCTGCCGCATGCAGCTGACCATCCTCGACGCTGAACCCGATTTCCTGAACAATCACCACGAGCGTGCCGTAAGGGCATTGGTGGAGCATACGGCCTTCGGGCCCGACGGCGTGGTTCCCTCGAGGCCGCACCTTCCGTTGTTCGACCGTGGTGAGTTCCGCAACATTCCCGTGCTGAGGAAATTGCGCGAAAAAGCCATCCGCCAGCTGGGGAGCAGCGGCAAGGGCAACCACTTTGTTGACATCTGCGAGGTCGTTCTCCCGCCGGCCAACGCCCTGCGGCTCGACGGCGGACGCTATCTCGCCATTCTGAGCCACTCGGGCAGCCGCGGTCTGGGGGCCGCTATTGCCGAACACTTCACGGCCATTGCCAAGGCCACCTGCCGCCTTCCCCGACAGGCCGGGCCCTTTGCCTGGCTGAGTCTTGACTGTGAGGCCGGTCAGCAGTATTGGACGTGCATGGAGCTGGCGGGAGACTATTCCGCCGCCTGCCACGACATCATCCATGAGAACGTGGCCAGGGCCCTCCGGCTGAGACCGTTGGCAACCATCAGCCACCACCATAACTACGCATGGCGTGAAACGCTCGGCGCCGGCACCGCCGTCATCCTGCACCGCAAGGGTGCCACGCCGGCCCATTCGGGAGAATTGGGCATCATTCCCGGAAGTATGGCCACGGAGGGCTATATCGTATCGGGACGGGGGTGTGCCGCGTCGCTGTTCTCGGCATCCCACGGCGCCGGAAGGACGATGTCGCGCCTCGACGCCCGCAATAGCATCAGCCGCCATGCACTCATGAAGCAGCTGGCAGAACGCGGCGTAACCCTCATCGGAGGAAGCACCGAGGAAGCGCCCTTGGCATATAAAGACATCCGCAGGGTGATGGAGGCGCAGAAAGAATTGGTGAACATAGAGGGGACCATCATTCCCAAAATCGTAAGAATGAGCAATGAATTATGAGTTAACTCAACTTTCTCATGTTGATGTAGTTCAGGAGTTACAGGAGTTCAGGAGTTCAGACAATACTTCCACCTCTGCAAACTGACGAAAAGGGAGCCTTCAGAACTATTGTCTGAACTCCTGTAACTCCTGAACTCCTGTAACTCCAAGAAGTTGAGTGAATGCGAAACATGAATGAGTTAATAATTAAGAGTTTGAAATGAAAACGTATATACAAATCACATCGGGGCGCGGTCCCGTGGAGTGCTGCCGCGTGGTGGTGCTCGTCATGCAAAAAATTATCAGTCAAGCAAAAGCGTTGGGATTGGAGGCCACAATGGTGGAACACGAGGATGGTCCGCAAGACGGCTGCATGTTCTCGGCAACCCTTGCCGTAGAAGGCGAGGACACCGGCATTTTGACAAGCGGCTGGGAAGGCCCGGTGCTTTGGGTGGCGCAGAAGAATCCCTTCCGCCCCTGGCATCGCCGCAAGAACTGGTTCGTGGGGGTGCATGCTTTCAAGCCCTTGGAAACGTCCAAGGTCAGCGAGCGCGACATCGCCTACGACACGCTCAGGGCCTCAGGGCCCGGCGGTCAGAACGTAAACAAGGTGGAAACGGCCGTCAGGGCCACCCATCGGCCCACGGGCATCAGCGTGGTGGCATCGGACCTTCGCTCGCAAAGCCAGAACAAAAGGCTGGCGCTCGAGCGGCTGATGATGAAACTTTCGGCCATGGAGGAAGACCGGCGGCAATGCCAGACAAGGGAAGTGTGGATGAACCACAACACGCTTCAACGCGGCAATCCCGTAAAGACGTTTAAGGGGGATTTGTAATTTTGGTAATGAGGAATTAGGAATTTTGAGTTATATAATTCCCAATTCCCAATTCCTCATTCCTAATTCCTCATTCCTAATTTCTCATTCGTTCCAGCTGAGGATAAAGCTGTAGTGGCAGGGCTTGTTGCCGGGGATGGTGTATTGCGGCAGGGTGCGCTGGCCCCAGGTGTCGATGCCACCCACGCCGTGGATGTTAAGGTCGATGTTGACGTTCACGAAGCGGCCGCGACGGATTTCGTCGGGGTGGCCGGCGGCTTCAAGGTCCTCTTCGCCATAGTCCCATGCGCGGATGTTGAGGGGCTGACAACCCTCTATGCGTAGGGTTTTCTTCCCATTTCCGATGGTCAGCCACCGCACGTCGCAACGGTTGCCGTTGTCTTGTGGGCGGATATATTCCGTTTGGAAGTCGCTCAGGGGCATTTCGTAAAGGCCGAGAAAGGCCGAGCGTTTGCGGTCGGGATAGTTCTCCCACGGTCCGCGGCCGTAATAGCTTACGGTCCTGTAGTCGGCGGGCAGCCGCATGCGCATTCCGAACTTCGGCATGGTTGGAATGTCGGTGGCCGTGGGTCGGTAGTCGGCGCTGACCATTATCTGCCCTTCGTTGATGATGGTATAAGTTAGAGTGTAGTCGGCTCCCACGGGCAGGTGCATGTCGTAGCTGATTTCCACGGCGTCTTTCCTTTCCACGGTGCGTATGGCTTTCACCTGCCGCTGTGCTGCGGCCTCGCGCCATGCTGCCAGCCTCTGGGCGAAGCCGGCGGCGCGCTGGTTGTCGTTCTCCGGTTTCCAGAAATAGGGCTCCAGTGTTTCTTCGAGCATCTGCTCACCGTTCACCACGAGGCCGCTGATGGCACCCTGGGGGTTAAGGTGGATGATGGCGTTTCGTGTGGTGACGACGATGTGGTCGTCTTTTCGTAGCATGACGGCCGCTTTCCCGCTGATGCCCGTGGAGAAGTTATATGGCTTCAGCACAAATTGTTCGGCGGCCACGACAAAGCCCTTTTCCGCCCACGGCTTGTCGTCTTTCAGACGGGCTTTGACGTTGAGCAGGCGCTCCGTTCCGATGGTGACGGTGTCGGTGGTGATGTCGTATTCGTCGGCATTGGTGAAATAGTCGTGGTTGACGATGCTTATGCCGTCGCCCTGGCGCACGAATTGCAGGGGCTGATAAACGTGTTGCACCTCGTAGTAGTGGGGATGGGGTTTGCGGTCGGGTCCCACCAGTCCGTTGATGCAGAAATTGCCGTCGTTGGGCTTGTCGCCGAAGTCGCCGCCGTATAGGAATGAAGAATTTTTAAGTGAAGAGTGAAAAAGAGAGGACTCTTTTAAGTTATGAGCTATGAGTGATGAATTCGCTGCCGCCATATCGTCGGATGGCGATTTTTCACTTTTCACTTTTATTTTTTCACTTTTCACTTTTAATTTTTCACTTTTCACTTTTATTTTTTCACTTAACCCTTGGTCCACCCAGTCCCAGACGGCGGCTCCGGCGATGCTGCTGTCGGCGTAGATGACGTCCCAATATTCTTGGAAATTGCCCATTGAGTTTCCCATGGCGTGGGCATATTCGCGGGCGATGAGCGGTTTCTCCGTTTCTTTTTCTGCCTCGGTGCGCAACACGTCGGGCGAGGGATAACCGAAGTCATGGAGGGCGGAATACTGCGGATGGCAGTCGTAGAAAGGCAGTCGCGTGGAGTCGAGGCTGCACACCGTGTCGTACATGGCCTGGATGTTCGGCCCCACGCCGCCCTCGTTGCCCAGGCTCCATAAGATGACGCATGGGTGGTTGTAGTCGCGCTTCACCAATGCCTCGGCACGGTCCACATGTGCTTGGCGCCAAGCGTCGTCGTGCCCCATTTCCTGATTGGCATAACCATAGCCGTGGCTTTCCTGGTTGGCCTCGTCCATGACGTACATGCCCCATCGGTCGCAAAGCTCGTAGAGGTATTCGCGGTCGGGATAATGCGAGGTGCGCAGGAAGTTGATGTTGGCCTGTTTCATCAGCCGGATGTCCTCCTCGTAGGTGGCATCATCGACGTAGCGTCCAGTCAGCGGATGGTGGTCGTGGCGGTTGACGCCGCGCAATTTCACGTTCTTTCCGTTGATTTTGAACACCTCGCCCATGCACTCCACGCGCTTCACGCCAAGGTGGTAGTCGAAATGCTCCACGACCTCTTCCGGGCTTCCCTTTTTTGGAGAGGTTTTCAGTTCCAGGCTGAATGCATAGAGGTTGGGCTTTTCCGCCGACCATAGGCGGGGATGGTCAATGAGGTGGGTGAGCATGACGTGCGTAGTGTCGCCGGCGGCCAGTGTTTTCAGCGTTTTTTCTATGGTCTTGCCATTGATTTTCAAGGCTATCGTCAGTTTCTTCGCTTTTTGTCCGCCAGTGTTGCAAAGGGCAATGTCGGCGGTGACATTGGCCTGCGAGAAGTCGCGGTTGGGCACTGCCGTCACGCGATAGTCGGCAATATGAATCAAAGGCCTCACCCATAGTTGCACTTCGCGGAAGATTCCGCTGAGGCGCCACATGTCCTGGTCTTCCAGGTAGCTGCCGTCGCACCATCTATAGACCTCCACGGCAAGTTTGTTGCTGCCCTTGCGAATGAATGTCGTGACGTCAAATTCTGCCGGCGACATGGAATTCTGGCTATAGCCCACCATCTGTCCGTTGAGCCATACATAAAAAGCCGAGTGAACGCCTCCGAAGTGGAGGATAAGGTTCTTTGAGAGCATGTCGTCTGAGGCCTCAAAGAATGTCACATACGAGCCTACGGGATTGCGGTTCCCGTAGGCCGTCCAGTCGTGTGGCGGCTCACTCGTCACGCTTGGCCGGTTGCGCTTAAAGGGATATTGAATGTTTGTGTAAATAGGTGTGCCGAAGCCCTGCAGCTGCCAGTTGCCGGGCACTTTTATTTTGTTCCACAGGCTGTTATCAAAGTCCTCTTTCTCAAATCCCACGGGCCTCTCATCGGGGTTGGGACTCCAATGGAAGAGCCACTCTCCGTCGAGGCTTACAATTTCCTTGCATTCCTTCCATTTGGAGGGCAGTTGCAACGTGGCGTGATAGGGCAGTTTGTTGATGCCCAGCACGGCAGGGTTCTCCCAGTCGTGGGGTTCCTGTGCCAAGGCTGTCATTGTCAGCACTGACGCAAATAAAAAGAGAACTTTTTTCATTGAAAAGGAATTTTGGAATGAGGAATTAGCAATTAGGAATGAGGAATTAGGAATGAGGAATTAGGAATTAGAAATTGGGAATTATATAACTCAAAATTCCTCATTCCTAATTCCTCATTGTTATTACTTGTTTTGAATGGTGATGGAGGCGGTGGGCAGGGGGCTTTTGATGCTTACCTGCACTTTTCCCTTGTTCTTTCCGCTTCTGACAACGAGGAGTGCGCGGCCCTTCCAAGTGGTGACATTGGGAGAGGTGGCGGGCTCGCGGTCTTTCATGTCGGCAGAGGCGAAGGCCATAAGCTGTCCCTGCCCTTTGGCAACGGCCTGGCAGGGGATGGCGGCATCGGGGCACAGGCGGCCCTCTTTGTCAACGGCCTCTACGGTGATGTATGCCAGGTCCTGGCCTCCGGCGCTGATGACGTTGCGGTCGGCGGTGAGCCGCAGGCGGACGGGTTCTCCGGCGGTGGCCAGCGTGACGTTCTTTCCGCCGGCCTCGGCACGCAACACCCCGGCCTGGTAGGGCACTTTAAACACTGCCTTGAACTGCGTTTCGCGGCTCACCGGCTTTGTTTCCACCAGCTGGTCGTTCAAGTAAAGTTTCACCTCCGGTTGCTTGGTATAGACTTCCACCTCAATGGGCTTGCCTTCCCAGCCTTCCCAGTTCCAGCTCTCCCATGTGGGCCATGTGCTCCACTGTGTTTCGTGGATTTTCCCGCGGAAACCGTCGGGCTCTCTCACGGCCATATAGAGATTGTCGGTGTCGTTCCAGAGCATATCGCGATAATGGCTGATGGGCTTTCGCCATCCCGTTACATCAACGTCGCCGCAATAGGTGCCATGCCAGTCGGGCTGTCCGCCCTCGGCATAGCTTTCGCCCGGCCGTTCACCCTCGTAGTAGGTTCGTCCGATGCCCGATTCGCCCAGGTAGTCGAGGCCCGTCCACACCATGTCGCCCACCACATACGGGTTGTCGTTCACCGTGGCCCAGTTGCGGAAGGCGTCGCGCGGATAGCTCTCCGTCTGCCACATCACGCGCCCGGGGTCGCGCCGGTGGTCGCTGGCGTGCTTGAAAATCATATAGTTGTAGCCGCCGATGTCGAGCACCTCGAAATGGGGGTCGTAGATTTCCCAGTCGCGGTCCCAGGCGCAGAGGGCCTCGGTGATGGGGCGCGTGGTGTCGATTTCCAGCACGGCCCTTTTCAGTTGGCGGGCTGTGGTGACCACGCGGATGTCCTTGCGCTCAATGACCTCGTTGCCCAGGCTCCAGGAAATGATGCTCGGGTGGTTGCGGTCGCGCAGCACCATGGCGTGGATGTCCTGGCGGTAGCAGGAGTCGATCATGGTGGAATAGTCGTATTTCAGCTTTGCCGTGCGCCACCCGTCGAAGGCCTCGCCAATGACGAGCATGCCCAGCGAGTCGCAGGCATTGAGAAATGCCCGCGTGGTGGGGTTGTGGCTGGTGCGGATGAGGTTGAAGCCCGCCTCCTTCATCTGCTTCACCTTGCGTATTTCGGCGGCATCGAAGGCCATGGCTCCCAGCACGCCGTCGTCGTGGTGCACGCAGGCGCCGTTGAGGAGCATGGGTTGACCGTTGAGCACGAAGCCCCTCTCGGTGTCGAACGAGAAGGTGCGGATGCCGTACTTCGCCGTCTGCCGGCCGATGACGTTGCCGCCTTCCTTCAGCTCCACGGTCGTTTCGTAGCAGGTGGGATGGTCGGGCGACCACAGTTGCGGATTGCTCACGACGTATGTCGTCGAGACGGTTTTTGTCTGCCCGGCCGGCACGCTGGCCGAGAGTTGCTGTTCACCCACCGACACCACGGCTTCGCGGTCGCGGTCTGACTCATTGGCCACCGTCACTTCCACCTTGACGGTGGCTCTTGCGGCGTTCACCTCCGGTGTGGTCACGAACACGCCGTTCTCGGCAATGTGCAGGGCCGGCATGGTTTCGAGCCATACATGGCGGTAAATGCCCGAGCCCGAGTACCAGCGGCAGTTGGGCTGCTCGCTGTTGTTTACGCGCACCACCACCTCGTTCTGCCGCTTGTCGTTATAGAGGAACGGGGTGATGTTCACCGTGAACGGCGTGTAGCCGTAGCCATGCTGTCCGGCCTTCTCGCCGTTGACAAAAACCTCGGCTTTCTGATAGACGCCCTCGAAGTGCAGCTTCACGATTTCGGCCTTTGGGGTGCTGAACTTCTTTCGATATTCGCCCTTTCCGCCGTGGAACCATCCTCCGCCGGTTCCGGTGGCACCCGTGGCGGGGTCGGGAGCGTCGAAGATGTCCCAGTCGTGGGGCAGGTCAACCGTAATGGTTTTCCCTTCGCGTGTGAACTGCCAGCTGTCGTCAAAGAGACGGTTGGTTTGTGCCGTCGTGCTGATGCTTGCACTTAGCATAGCTGAGATAGCAATCAAATGCTTTGTCTTTTTCATATTAGTTTGTATTTGTAAAAATGAATAGTTGAAAAATAGATTCTTCTCATGGGATTGGGCCATCTCTTCTTACTTCAATGTCGCTGAAGGCCATTCGTTCACCCGAGGCAAGGCGGTCGGCGTCGAGCCGGAGTATCTTGGCCTTGACGGGTTGGAACCTGATGGTTTGCCAAATGGGGTTGTTGACAATGTTTGAGAACTCGCCCGAGGCTACCTTCGTCCAGTTTGCCCAGTCGGTGGAGGCCCAGAGGGTGTAGTGGGTGACCGTTCCCTCGCGCGTGTTTTGCGGAGGCAGGTAGCGCAGAGAGGTGATGGTCTGCTCGTTGTCCCAGTCTATCATCATTTGCCGTGGAGTGCTGAAGAAGAAGTGGAGGTTGCTACAATGTTTCTCGCCTGAGTCGGGGATGTCGGCCGTCAGCTCAGGAGCCAGATAGACGGAGGTGCGGCTGATGAGCGGCTCACACTTTGCATCGGTGACGGTGAACCTGAGCATTGTGGCCGTCACCGTGGGGAAACACACGATGCGGCGGTGGCCGATGGTGGTGAGCCCGTCGCCGTCGTCGGCAAGGGCATCGCTCAGTGCCGTCCATTTCCCATCGATGAGGGCCTCGAGGGTGAACTTCCTCACACGCTGGCCGTGGCGAATGTCTTCCTCTGCCACAAAGCGGTTGAACATAGTAGGCTTTCCGAACTCGAGGAGGGTGGTGTTGCCCTGCTTCTGTATTTTGGCTTTCGCGGCCAGGTCGGTCTTGAACACCTCGTGAACCATCTTGTTGAAGGCGATGCCGCGCAGGCTGTCGTTGGGATGTATGCGCCCGTTGGGGGCGATGGGGAAGTTGAGCAGCAGGCACGAGTTGCGCCCCACGCTTTTATAGTAAGTGTCCATGAGTTTCGACAGGCTTTTCACATGCTCGTTTTCCGCCTCGTGGTAGAACCATCCGGGGCGTATGCTCGTGTTCGTTTCGCCCGGACACCACACATCGCCGTCTTCCACGCCATAGTGCAGCATGTGCCAGGGTGTGTCGCCGCGGGCGGGCATCAGGTTCCAGTTGGTAGAGCCCACGTTTCCGGCCTCGGTGCCCACCCATCTGAGGTCGCCTCGGTCGCTGCCGTCGTTCCAGATGACGGCGGCGGGCTGCAGCTGACGAATCATCTTGTATGTCTCGGGCCACTGGTAATAGGTGGTGCGGTCTATCGTGCGCGTCTCGTTGGCACCGCCATACCATCCGTCGCCGCCGTTGGCACCGTCGAACCATACCTCAAAGATGTCGCCATACTGGGTGAGCAGCTCGCGCAGCTGGTTGCGGAAATAGGTCACATATTCCGGGCGGCCATAGTCCTTGTGGTTTCTGTCCCAGGGCGAGAGATAGACGGCGAATTTCAGCCCTTCTTCCCTGCAGGCATCGGCCAATAGGCGCACCACGTCGCCCCGGCCCTGTTTCCATGGCGTGTTTTTCACCGAGTATTCGGTGTATTTCGAAGGCCACATGCAGAAGCCGCAATGGTGCTTGGCGGTGAAGATGATGCCCTTCATGCCCGACTGCTTGCACACGCGGGCCCACTGGCGGCAGTCCAGGTCGCTGGGGTTGAACAGCTCCAGCGGCTCATTGCCGAACCCCCATTCCTCGTCGGTGTAGGTGTTGAGCGAGTAGTGGATGAAGGCGTACATCTCCATGTCGTGCCAGCGCAGTTGGTTTTCATTGGGCACAGGGCCGCACGCCCTCACCACTTCCTGCCCGCTCATCGGAGCAGAAGGCAAAAATGCCAGTATCAGGGCAACTGCCCAAAGCAACATTTTTTTCATTGTTTTTTTCCTACAAATACGTTTTCTTCTATTTTTTTGCAAAGATAAGATTTTTCCGGCAATGCTGCAACAAATATAGTGAAGAGTGACGGGTAAAGAGTGAAAAATCATCTTTTAAGTCGAGGAGTGGACTCTTTTAAATGATGAATGTGATGAGTGATGGGGTTTGCCGCCTTTGTCATTTAGCGAAGCGCCGCCCCATTTTGTCAAGATTTTTCAATGATTTTTGGTTACCCTAAGAGGTTTGACCGCAAATTTCGGGGAGAGATTTGCCAATTCTCTCCCCTCAAACTTCAAAATCTCTCCCCGAAATTTGCGGTCAAAATTGGCATGATTTACAAATAGCTGATATTCAACAACTTACAAAAACGGCGAAAAACGGCTCGTTTTGTCAAAAATTTTTACCAGTTTATACCTGTGTTGATATCCGTCACAAAAAGAGGAATTATTGAACTTGCACGATAGTTGAATAACATTACAGAAGTTACTTTCGCTCGGAAATGAAAAGAAAAATACATTTTCCTTTTGCATTTCGCTCGCTTATTCGTAACTTTGCAACAGTTTTTTTTGAATGAATAGATTTTTTCTAAACATGAAAACTTTCAGAATGATGCTAACCGTGGTGCTGACTGCTTTTTGTTGCATTCAGACCGAAGGCCAGGGGATGCGCGGTGAACGTTTCCCCGAAGGGTCGTATTCACCGGTGACAAACGTCAACCGAGGCTCCTTTCCGCGTGTACTGGCTGATAACAGCGTAATGTTCCGCGCCAACGCGCCGCAGGCCCAGAGCGTTCAGATAGACCTGGGCGGCACGAAGTATGACATGACCAGGGCCGACGGTGGCAATTGGACGGTGACCACCAAACCGCAGGTGCCCGGCTTCCATTACTATTCGCTGGTAATCGACGGCGCTTCGGTGGCCGACCCCGCCAGCCAGACGTTCTACGGCTGCGGACGGTGGTCGAGCGCCATTGAGATAGCCGAGGCGGGGACGGAAGACTTTGAGGTTCACGACGTTCCCCATGGCGACGTGCGCACCGTGTATTATTACTCGAAGGTAGAGCAGGCTTGGCGGCCCCTGATGGTCTATACTCCGGCCGGCTACGACGCAAGCAACCGCGAATATCCGGTCGTTTACATCCAACATGGCGGAGGCGAAGACCATCGCGGATGGATGGAGCAGGGCCGCACGGCACAAATCATGGACAACCTCATAGCCGCGGGAAAAGCGGTGCCGGCCATCGTGGTCAGTGCTAATAGCAACGTGCAGGCGCGGAATGGCGGCATGCGCGGAGGCTACAGCTGGCAGGGCATGCAGACGTTCCGTAGTGAACTGCTGGAGAATGTGATACCGTTTGTGGAGAAAACCTATCGCGTGAAGAAAGACCGCAGGAGCAGGGCTTTGTGCGGGCTGTCGATGGGCGGCGGGCAGTCGTTCTATATCGGATTGCGCGAACCCGCGGTGTTTGCCAACGTGGGCGTGTTCTCCACGGGAATGTTCGGCGGTATTTCCGGCGCCTCCAACTTCGACTTGGAAACCGAGGTGCCGGGCATACTGAGCGACACCCAGGCGTTCAATCGGCAGCTCGACGTGTTCTTCCTGACTTGTGGCGAGCAGGACCCGCGCATTGAATACACCCGCGGCATCGTGAAAAAGATGCGCCAGGGGGGAGTGGAAGTGCGTTTCAACTCCTATCCCGGCGACCATGAGTGGCAGGTGTGGCGGAAATCCCTGCACGAGTTTGCACAATACTTGTTTCGCGCTACGCTAAATGATAAATGACGGGCTGCGCTGCTCTAAATGATAAATGATAAAGGAATTTTTGTCATAAGCTATGATTTATGAATCATGATTTATGGCGGTAGCAAAACTCATCACTCATCACTTAAAAGATGGCCGTACGTCTTCCCCCCAAGGGGGGATTAGAGGGGGGCTTTTATTTTTTTTCAATGAAACATTACCTGAAGAAACTGGAGGAAACCATCCACGGACGATGGGACCAGAAGGCGCTCTGCGACTTCGGGGGCGACAGCTTTACATACGCCGACCTGGCCACAAACATAGAGCAGTTCGGTTGTTTCCTCAACGATGCCGGCATCAGCAAAGGCCACAAGATGGCCATCTGTGCCCGCAATTCCGCACGGTGGGCAATGACCTTCTGGGCCGTCAATGTCAATGGCTGCGTGGCGGTGCCGCTCCTGGCCGACTTCCATCCCAGCAGCGTCGCTTCCTTCACCCACCATTCGGACAGCGTGGTGCTGTTCACCGACGAGGATATATGGGCAAAACTCCGGGTGGAGGACATGCCCGTGCTAAGGGCCGCCGTGTGCGTGAAAGACGGCCGGCTGCTGTGGCATCGCGACAAGGCCGTGGCCACGGCGTGGGAAAACCGCGGAAAATCCTTCAACAAACGGTGGCCCCAAGGGCTGAAGCCCGAGCAGGTGTCGTTCCCAACGGACAATTCGGCCGACCTGGCCATCATCAACTATACTTCGGGAACCACGGGCAATCCCAAGGGCGTGATGCTCACCTACGGCGCCATTTCCGACACCGACCATTTCAGCAACACCCATTTCCCCAACCAACCGGGAGAAACCATCGTCTCAATGCTCCCCATGGCCCACATGTACGGCCTGGCCATTGAGTTCATTCATCCCAACATTGACGGCGTCACCGTCTATTTCCTCGGCAAGACGCCGTCGCCCACCACGTTGCTCAAGGCCATGCAGGAGGTGAAACCCTATATGGTGGTCACGGTGCCCCTGGTGATGGAAAAAGTCTATGCCAATTCCATCAGGCCGGCATTGGAGAAAATGAAAGTGCTGCTCGCCGTGCCCGGAGTAAACAAAATGATTTACAAGACGGTGCGGAAGAAAATCCTCGAAGCCTTCGGCGGACAGGTGCGCTGCTTCATCATGGGCGGTGCGGCCTTGAAACCCGAAGTGGAACAATGCTTCTGTAAGATGCGGCTACCCTTCACCGTGGGCTACGGCATGACCGAGGCCTGCCCACTGCTGGGATGGGAATGGTGGACGGAGTTCGTGCCCGGCTCATGCGGAAAACCCGTTCACGAAATACGCATCGTCTCCGACGACCCGCAGAACACCGCCGGCGAAATACAGGCCCGGGGCAGCAACCTCACCGTGGGCTACTACAAGAACCCCGAGGCCAACGCCGCCGCATTCACCGAGGACGGGTGGTTCCGCACCGGCGACCTGGGAACAATGGATGCCGACGGCAATATCTTCATCCGAGGGCGCATCAAGTCGATGATTCTGAACTCCTCGGGCCAGAACATTTATCCCGAGGAACTGGAGGCCGTGCTGACGGGATGCACCTACGTCGGCGAGGCCCTCGTCGTGGAGCGAAAAGGAAAAATCGTGGCTTTGGTGTACCCCGAAATCCCCGACGACCTTGACGAGGAAACACGCGACGCCCTGCCCGAGCTTATCCGCGTCGCAGCCAACAAATCCCTTCCCGCATACAGCAAAATAAACAAAGTGGTGCTCATGGACCAGCCTTTCGAGAAAACCCCGAAAATGAGCATCAAGCGCTTCTTGTATAAATAGGGGAAAGAGTGAACTCTTTTAAGTTACGAGTTCTTAGTTATGAATTATGAGCGGAAAAAACTCATAACTCATCATTCATTACTTAAAAGAGTCCACTCTTTTTTTCACTCTTCACTTTGTTATTTCACCACTTTTTTCCCATCCACCACATAGATGCCTTTGCGTAGGCGGCCGGAGGTTACCGGGCGCCCGCTGAGGTCGTAGATGGCGTGGTGGTGGCGGGCATCGGCATTGACGGCGCGGACGGCGGTCTCTACCGACTCCTCGATAATCATGGTCTGGCCGGCCCAAGCAATGATTTCCCAGTTCGAGAGGTCGTCGCTCTCAAAGTCGCCGTTGACAACCATCTCCTCGTCGGAACCTTTTTCCTTGCAAGTGACATTATCGAAATACACCTTGCCGCCGATGAAGCCGAAGGCGAACTGCAGCTTGTCGTTGGGGTACTGGGCCTGAAATTCCCATGTGTATTCCTGGAACGACGGCGTCAGCTGGTAGGAGGCAAGATACTGCACGTCGGTGCTCCCGCCCCACTGGTTCTTGTTGGGGCTGTCGGTCCATACGGGCCAGAGGGCACATTCGCCGCTGTTGTCGGCCTTGATGCTGGCTTTCACCACATAGGTCTTGCCCTTGGTCATGGCCTTTTTCAGCACGGTGTTGCACTGCTTGTCCCACAGGTTCTGACCGGCGTTGCCGTTGTTCACCACGAGGACGTGGTTGTTGCCCTGCAACGTGCTTTCCACGTTGAACGTCGTTGAAAGGCTGTTGCCGGCAAAGTCGGTGAACGTGGCCGTCACCGTGGCCTGTCCCTCGGCGGTGGCCGTCAATATGCCGTCGGCGGCTGTTATGAACGCCGGCGCCGTGAGCACCACTTCTGCCGACACGTCCTCCTTGTGCCCGTCGGCAAAGGTTGCCGTCACGCTGAAGCTCCTGGAACTTCCCGGGCGGATGATGATGTCGGCGGGAGCCTGCAGGGCCGTTACCGTTACGAATTGTCGAAGGTTGTCGGGCATGTCGTAGGCGTCATCGGCCTTCAGCGGTCGGCCCATCACCTTGAGCGTTTCAAAGGCATAGCGCTTGCCCAGCATGCGGTAGCCGGTCTGGCTGAAATGCCACTGGTCCTGACCGTTGCCCGGGCATCCCTTGGCGCTCACCACGTGGGCCGTGGGAATGACCTGCGGCAGGCGCGCTATCACCGCGTTGTGCCCCCAGCACGCCCCGCCCTGGTCCTGATACTCTGTTTCGCCGGCAAACAGGGGCACGTCGTCGGCGTTCAGCCCCAGGTCCTGAAGCATGTCGTTATAGATTTTCTTCACCTTGTTGGGCCAGTCCTGCTGGGTGTTGTTCGACTCGCCCTGGTGCAGTAGGATGCCCTTGATGACGCCCTGTTGCTGAGCCAGGCGTGCCATGTCGATGAGCCGCTGGTAGGGGTTGCCGCCATAATAGCGGTTGGCCAGCTGCACATGCCAGGCGCTGGGGTCCTCCTGCATCTTGGCCTGATAGAGGTCTTTGTCGAACATTTCGATGGGTGCTCCACCCATGGCCACGGCCACCACGCCGATACGTGTGTTGGCGGGCATGGCGGCCACCATCACGCGGCCGAAATAGTCCGTGGGCCCCAGTTTCCCCATAGGGCTCACAATGGGGCAGAAGGCGGTGTACCAGTTGCCCATGGTGCGCTTGGGGGTGTCGAAATCGGTGGTGGCCAGCATCTGGAAGCGCGGGTCAACATACTGGTTGTCGGAGGATGCCCATTGTGTGGCTCCTTCCATGTTCGACTGGCCGAAGCACAGGTAGATGTGGAAATCGGGGTCGGGCTGCGCCATGGCCGTGGCCAGCGATGCCGCAAAGAGCACAACTGTGAAGAATAGATGTTTCATGTCCTTGAGCTTTTTTATTGATTGTTGAATGTTTGCGTGCAAAGGTATTAGTTTTCCGCCAAACAACCAAATTTCTGGTGGGAGAGTATCTTATGATTTATGAATTATGAGATTTGAGTTATGAGTTTTTCGTATGCAGCCTTTCACAATTTTTCAACTTATCTTCCCTAACTTTTGTCAAGATTTTTCAAAGAATTTGGATTACCCAAAGAGGTTTGACGGCAAATCTCGGGGAGAGATTTGCCAATTCTCTCCTCTCAAATTGCCAAATTTCTCCCCGAAATTTGCGGTCAAACTTGGCGAGATTTACAAATAATTGAAACTCAACAACTTACAAAAATGATGAAAAATTGCCCGTTTTGTCAAATATTTTTACCAATTTTCACCCATCCCGCTACCCGTCTATTTGTCTCAAATAGTGGCCCGGCCCTAATGGCCCACCCCCGGCCCCTCCCGTAGGAGGGATTTTAAGTTTTGAGTTATTAATTATGATGGCGGCAGTAAAACTCATATCTCATAACTCATACTTTAAAGATTTCAAAATCTTTTCCCTCAAGGGGGGACATGAGGGGCCTCGGGAGAGAAAACCGCCGTACGTCTTCCCCCTTATGGGGGGATGAGAGGGGGGCTTTTAGTAAAGCTGTTGTTGCCGTGAGCGGTGTTTCAAATGGTTTCCGCATGCAAATAACCTTTTTGTATGCGCATAATATCAATGACATTATTTGCAATACTCATTATGCCGAGGCTCATCAGCAGGGCGAGAACCGTGGCGGAGAAGGCACGCGAGTTTTCGGCGAGCCACAGGAGAATGCCCGATTGCGCTTGAACGGTGAACAGGGGCATGTCGGCAGGCAAGGCAAGAACGAAAGCCAAGGTGACGGCTCCGCTGACCACGCCAATGGCAAAAGCGGCAACCATTGCCATCTTGTAGCGGCGGATGGTGGCCTCCTGGTGCCGGCGGACGTACTCCACGGCATCGAGCCGGCGGGTGAGCGCAGCCATGAAGTCGGCCTTGTCGTCGAAATGCGGTTGCTGGGCGAGGAACAGTTCCTCAAGTGCTTTGTCTTTGTTCATAACTTCAATCTTGCTTTAAGTTTGTCGCGACCTCGCGAGAGTTGTTTCCTCACGGCATCCTCCGAGGTGTCGGTGATGGCGGCAATCTCCTTGGTGTCGTAGCCACTCAGGTAGTAGAGGGTGATGGCCGAACGCTCCTTGGGCGGCAGGGTGCGCAGGGCGAGGTAGAGGCTCTGATGCTCAAAGCTGTTGTCGGCGGCGTGGGGGCTGATGAGTGAGCGGGCATCGTCGAGCGTTTCGGTGGTGCGAACACTTGCCTTGTGGCTGAGGAACGTGTTATGGGCAATCTTGAAAAGCCAGGAGCGGAACCGTCCCTTTTCCTGATAGCCCGCCGATGAGAGGTAGGCCTTCACCAGCGCGTCTTGCGCCAGGTCGTCGGCATCGCTCTTGTTGCCACAGCAGAGGGCGAGCAAGAAACCGCGGAGGGCCTCTTGCTCACGCTCTACATGGGCTATGAATACGTCGCGTGTCACTTGCTGTTGGCTTCAGCTGTCAGTAGTTGTTCTTCTGCCTCTATTTCCTTGGCGAGCATCTTCTTGCCCATGAAGTAACTGATGAGGAAGGCGATGCCGATAGCCAGCATAGTAAAACCAAAGCATGAAGCTGTCAGGATGTCGCTAGGATTGGACCCCCCAACCCAACCAAGCCAAGCGCCAATTCCTATTAATACGAGTCCTAACAGTGCGGTGATGCATCCCCACAGCAGTTTGGTGAGCAACTTCTCCTTCAACAACTTTTTCTTGGGGGATATCTTCTTCATCAGTTCCTCGATATCCATATTGGGGTTCTTCTCAATGGCTGCCAACACGATTTCAGTACGCTTGTTGGTATCATTCATCTTCTTACGGATGTCAAACCATATAATCAAGATAGGAAGTACGCATCCACAGGCGATGGGTACCAAAATCGGGACTAAAGAATCTATTACGCTCATGATACTTTTTGTTTTTTTTTTATTGTTAAACTTCTGTTTTATTGAACCGATTCATCTATATAACTGCTGAAAAGGGCAAAATGTGACGTCGGAAAGAACTTTTTTTTTTATTTTGTTTTATTTCGGGCAGGGCAACCCGGAATTTGGAAAATAAATCTTCCATTTTATTGGCCGTTTCATGTTTTTCTTGTATTTTTGCAATGTCATCGTCACCTTTGACAATCATCTTGTAACTTTTAACAGCTCCAATCATGAAAAAGCCATTGTTTTTGCTCCTTTGCCTTCTGCCCCTGTTGGCGCAGGCCGGTCCCGTTGAAATCGACGGTATCTACTACAACCTTGACGCTTCGGCCTGTACGGCTGAAGTGACAAACACCGACGGCGGGGGCTATGACGCACCCGATTCCTATTCTGGCGAGGTTGACATTCCCTCATCCCTGACTTACAATGGTATTCCTTACGCCGTGACTTCCATCGGCGAATATGCTTTCTATGGCAGTGAGGGGTTGACCTCGCTCACCATTCCCGACGGCGTGACCTCCATCGGCGAAGGCGCTTTCGCCAGCTGCAGCGGCCTGTCCTCGCTCACCATTCCCGACGGAGTGACCACCATCGGCTATTACGCTTTCTACGGTTGCAGCGGCCTGTCCTCGATTGACATTCCTGACGGCGTGACCACCATCGGCATTTATGCTTTCGCCGAGTGCAGCGATTTGAACTCGCTCACCATTCCCGACGGCGTGACCACCATTAGCGAATATCTTTTCAATAACTGCAGCAGTCTGGAGTCGGTCAACATTCCCCATGGCGTGACAACCATAGGCTACGGAGCTTTCGAGGGCTGCACCAGCCTGACCTCCATCACCATTCCCGACGGCGTGACATACATTGAAGGCAATGCTTTTTATAATTGCAGCAGCCTGGCAGAGATTAACATTCCGGCCAGTGTTACTAATATTGACAGATATGTTTTTGAGAAAACGCCCTGGTTTGAAAACCTGCCCGATGGAATGCTGTATATTCATTCGGTTGCATACAAATACAAGGGAACTGCGCCATACGGCACCAGCATCACGCTGCGCGACGGCACTGTCAGCATTGCAGCAACCGCTTTCTACCACTGCAGCGGTGTGACCTCTGTCGTCATACCCGACGGCGTGACCTCCATTGGTTTAATGGCTTTCGACAGTTGCACGGATCTGGCCTCCATCACCATCCCTTCCAGCGTGACGTTTATTGACGGCGGGGCTTTTGAGCTTTGCACCAGCCTGACCTCCATCACTCTTCCCAACGGTCTGACAACGGTGGAAATGGCGTTGTTCGCCGGTTGCAGCAGCCTGACCACGATTACGCTTCCCGCCAGCGTGACATCTGTTGATTTGTTAGCCTTCTCGGGTTGCAGCAGTCTGAAGGATTTATACTGCTTTGCCGAAACAGTTCCGGAAACGGGCAGTTTGCTTTTTGATGAAAGGGTTCCACTTCAGTCCGCGACATTGCATGTGCCGGCATCGGCTGTTGAGAGTTATGCCAACGCTACTCACTGGAGTGGCTTCGGAAACATTGTGCCCATTGTGGCAAGTGACATAGTGGAAGACAAGAACCATATTTGGTTCTCCGACCTGAAGGTGCGGGCTTTGTGCATGGACAACTGGGACACTGACGGGAACGGCTCGCTGAGCTATCAGGAGGCGGCGGTAGTAACCGACCTTGGCGAAGTGTTTGCTGCCAATGCTGACATCACCTCGTTCGACGAGCTTCAATACTTCACGGGTTTGTCGGCCCTTGGCGACAACACTTTCCAGGGGTGCAGCAACCTTACCTCGTTGACGCTTCCGCCGACGGTCACTTCCATCGGTGCGAATGCTTTTGCAAATTGCACGGCCCTCACTGCGTTTACCATCCCGCAAGGTGTAAGTGAAATAGGCTCTTATGCCTTCCAAGGCTGCACAAGTCTGGCCAATGTGTATTGCATGCCGCTGGAGGTGCCGGAAACGGCGGCCAATGCCTTCGACGGCTCCAATATCGGCGATGCCACGCTCCATGTCGTCGTGACATCGTATGACGCCTACAGGGATGCGTTGCCTTGGAAAAATTTCAAGAACATGCTGGGCGACATTCCTGCGCCCTGTGCCGCGCCCGTCATCAGTTATGTGGACGGGGAAATTGTATTCACTTGCGACATGGAGGGCGTGGAGTTTAATTCGAGCATCACTTCTGCCGACATGGGTGAACGGAAGGAAAACAGGATAATTCTTTCCGTGGCCTATAACATCTCGGTGTTTGCCACGAAAGAAGACTACAGGCCGTCGGAAACCGTCACTGCCACTTTATGCTGGATGGAAACGGAGCCTGTAGATGAGGTGGCCACGGGAACGGTGGAAATTGCCGCTATGCCTGTGTTGGTGAAAAGCCGTGGCGGAGTGATTACCGTGGAAGGCATCGGCAACAACGCGGAGGTGAAAGTCTTTACCGCCGACGGCATGCTCGTTGGGTCGGCCGTCGCCGTTGACCACACGGCCACCGTCAAAACTTCGCTCAGGCCAGGCACCGTTGCCGTTGTGGATTTGGGCAGGAAGGCTGTGAAGATTGTCGTGAAATAAAACGGCAGCCCCGATTCCGTGGGATAAAGTTTCCGCCAAAAGGGCAGGGGCGGAGACAAGAAAAACCGCCTTCGGCGCTTTTGCCGGAGGCGGTTTTGTTGGTTTTTGGTGTATATGCGGTTTAATAGTCGTCGTCGTCGGCCACTTCCACGGCGCTGAGGTCGAGGTCCTCGGGGTTTTCGTCGATGGTGGTGCGGTAGCTTTCCTCGGTGAGCTTGTCGTCGTCGTATTCGTCGTCGTCGTCGAGGTCGTCGTTGTAGTGGTCTTCCACCTCCGGTCCTTCGTCTTCGTCGTCGAGGTCGTCTTGGTCGAGGTCTTCATGCTCGTCGTAAACCATTTTCGGCATTTCCACCAGGGGTTTCACCTTGGCGAAGATGGCTTCCACCCACGAGCCTTTGGGAATTTCGAGCACCTCGAAGCCGTCTTCCACCTTTTTCTCGTACATGCCCCCGTGTTTGTGGAGCCTGTCTTTAGGCAGGGTGGTGGTGCTGATGTCGAAGCCGCTCTGTATGATGTCCTGGATGCTTTGTGAAAGGCTGTCCCATCCTCCGCCGAAATTCCTGTCGATGACCTCCATGAGCTTTGCGGCCGAGATGTGGCGGATGTTCTCGTAAGTGAGGTCGGTGACCCTGTTGATGGGTTTTTTCTTGACGGCGAATTTCAGTTTGGTGTTCTCATCCATTCGCATCTGCCCGATTTTGAACCCCCTTGCCTCGTATTTCTTGAGAATCTGCGGTTTGTCGATTTTCATTTCCTCAATGTCGAATGCCGAGCGGATGATGTCGAGATAGTGGCTGATGTTCTCTTTCAGGTCGGCATCTTTCTCTGCGGCTTCCCACAGGCGGAAGATGTCGTTTTCCTGTATGTCCCAGACATTGCTTTTGTTCAATGTCTTCAGGCTGACGGCTTTTTTGCTTGAATCTTTCATTATGAAAAGGTGAAAAGTTTAATAATTCAATAAAATTAAAAAAGGTGGTCGGTGAGGCTGAAGTTGTCGGCATCGGGCAATACGGGGAATTTCTTCCTGAACGCCTGCAGGGCGTCGATGTCGATGTCGGCGGTGATGGCCTGCGCCAGCCGGCCTTTTGCCTCTGCCACGACGTATCCTTTCGGGTCGATGACCACGCTGCCTCCGGCATATTGGCAGTATTTGTCGTGGCCGGTGCGGTTGCACCCTATGACGTAGCATTGGTTTTCAATGGCCCGGGCCTTGGTGAGGGTGTCCCACACGTGTTGCCGGTTTTCGGGCCAGTTGGCCACGCATACGAGCACGTCGTAGTGGCAGTTGTTTCTCATCCATACGGGAAAGCGTAGGTCGTAGCAGGTGGTGAGCATGAACCTCACTCCGCGGAAGTCGGCCAGGCAGCGCTTTTCTCCCCTTACGAAAGACTTTTCGCCCCCGTAGATGAACAGGTGGCGCTTGTCGTAGTGGTGGATGTTGCCGTCGGGCTCCACGAAGTAGTGCCTGTTGTGCGGCCTCTTCTGGCTGTCGAAATAGAGCAGGCTTCCGCAGATGGCGGCGTTGCGCTGGCGGGCGGCGGCTTTCATCCATTCCAAGGGAGCCTCTGGCCGGCCCGCCCTGCATGCCTCCAGCGACTCGGGGTCGGTGGCGAATCCCGTGGCCCACATTTCCGGCAGCACATACAGGTCGGCATGGCTGTCGCACTGGTCCATCATCCGGCGTGCCGCCACCATGTTTGCCTCGGGGTCTGCCCACTCAATGTCGGTCTGAAGGAGCGTCACTCTCATGCTTTATCTTCGTTTTCTCGCTTTTTCGGTGCAAAGATAGTAGAAACGCCCCATAAAACAAAAAAAAAGTTGATTTTTTTAAAAAGTGAAAAGACAAAATAATTTTGAGTGACTCAACTTTCTCAAGTTGATGTAGTTCAGGAGTTACAGAAGTTACAGGAGTTCAGACAATACTTCCGCCTCTGCAAACTGACGAAAAGGGAGCCTTTAGAACTATTGTCTGAACTCCTGTAACTTCTGAACTCCTGTAA
>JAFVHN010000034.1 GCA_017474515.1 Prevotella sp.
GCCCTTGGCCGAACCCTTCGTGGCGTTGAACAGGTCGCCGAGATAACCGCGCGAGGCATCGCGCTCGCCGTTCATCCTGCTGATTTCGTTGGCAAGCTCATCGCTCGTGTAAACAAAAGTCTTGTAGGCGGTCTGCTGAGCTGCTCCCGGCAGTGCCAGCAATACCGCCACGCACGCCGCCGCCACACGGCGCAAAGCCGTCATGTTCCATGTTTTCATCTGTCTTGATATTACTGATAAATCGTTTGGGTTAGAACCCACAACTAATAAAAATACAATAATGTTCGATCTTCATTCTGACGATGCCCTGATAATATACAATTAAAAGGGCAAATCCTCTATTGGTTCTTCATTACATGCAATGCCCGTTGGTTCATAAGCCTCTGAACGTGCGATATCTTTTATCTTAGAACGATAATCGCCATAGGTTTTATTATTATCAATCTCAAGACGACGGTTCCTGCTCATCTCGGCAAATTCTATTTCTTTTTCTATACCAAGGTAGCGGCGACCAACAAGATTGGCAGCAATGCCTGTTGTACTACTACCGGCGAAGGGGTCGAGAATCCAAGAGTCCTTTTCGGTACTGGCAAGAATAATACGTGTAAGCAATGCCAGTGGTTTTTGAGTGGGGTGTTTGCCACAGGATTTCTCCCATGGTGCGATGGCAGGCAAACGCCAAACATCTGTCATTTGCTTATCGTCGTTCAAATGTTTCATGAGTTCATAATTGAAGCGATGTGGGCGTTTTGCCGTCTTTCTTGCCCATATAATAAACTCTGTCGAGTATGTAAAATAACGACAAGAAATGTTAGGCGGCGGGTTAGTTTTTGCCCATGTAACAACATTGAGGATTTTAAAACCAAGTTCTGTTAGACTGTTGGCAACAGAGAAGATATTGTGATAGGTGCCTGATATCCATATAGTCCCATTATCTTTAAGTTTATCTCGGCAGAGGCCAATCCATTTCTTGTTGAAATCATTGATTTGTTCAGGTGTGCCCCCACGATCCCATTCGCCTTTGTTAACACTGACAATTTTCCCCGCCTGCACACTTATCCCGTCATTCGACAGGAAATAGGGTGGATCCGCAAAGATCATATCGAAATGGAAATTGAACTTTGGTAGAAGCTCGAAACAGTCACCTTGGAGCAGGGTGAATGCTCGGTCAGAAGACCGAAAGTAAGGAGTGATAACTGACATTATAATTCGCTTTTTAACAGTTCAATAAAGGATGATATGCTTGTCAGGTTATAAACATAAGGTATTTCCTCATAGGCTTCGCGAAACGAACCAACTCCGTCCCATCCTTTGCCGTCTGTTATCCAAACAAATTTATAACCATCTATTTTGTTGATTTTTGGTGACAATTCAGAGTATGCCCGGGCCACTTCGCTCGGTTTTGAACCACCTCCATCGGCGTAGAAATTCACTTCTATGAGATATGTGGTTTTATTTGTATGTACAACAAAATCGAAACGCTTAATGTCCTTGCCAAGAACCTTTTTAACATCAGGCAATTTTTCACAACGGACTTCTTTTTCACAAGGAATGCCATTGATGGTAAAAATGTCATAAACCCAATTTTCCATAACATGCCCACTGCGGTTTTTGCGTGCATTACTGTCAAGGCCAGTTTCCACGCCAAAAACATAATCCACTAAATTTTTAATCTCTCTGGTCCGTAAAAGTTTTGTCAACCCAGTGCCATTAAGAAACTCTACAACGCCCTCTTTTGACTTGAACAATTCGTTTATACGGCATGCTGTCTTGTCAGGAAGTAAATACTTCTTCTTGTCTTTTCTGCGAGTGGCAATCAATATATCTAGTACATCAAATACTTTTTTATCTCTCTCCCACAGTTGAGATACAGCTGCAACTATATCTTCTTGGCCAATCAAATAGTTTAAAGTGTTCAAACTAATTGCAATATCAGCCACATTTTTTTCAATTTTGTCGAAATCACAATAGAAGTCGAGCGTTGCATTTGTCTCATATAGTTGACTCATAAACAACTCGAAATTTAATTTAGAATTCATCATGAATTGGTATTTATATCAGTTTCATTGATTTAAGAAATAGTCTCAGATGATTGTTATACTCTTTTTTAACAGACTTTTTATACCCGACTGCAAAAGTACGAAAAGTTTTTGGGGTTTCAAAATTCGTGAACATATTTTTAGCTACAATCTGCCTTTAAAAGACACTGGAATGGCTCCCGGATGGTGCTGTTTTTTGGTGGATAGCCAGGGGTATAGGAATTATGAAAAATTTTGACAAAATCGATGAAATTTTGACGATTTTGTAAAGTGTTGAAAATCAGCGCATTGAAAATACGACTGGGTTTGACCGCAAATTTCGGGCAGAGATCTTGAAGATTTCTCCTCTCAAACTTCAAGATCTCTGCCCGAGATTTGCGGTCAAACTATTTTAGAGAGTAAAATTTCTTTGAAAAATCTTGACAAAATGTTTCCCAAAAACAGGACCGGAAAGGGGGTGTTGTAAAGAAATGCGTGAAACATTTTGCCATTTGCCGAAAAACCACTACTTTTGCACATATTTTTATAAGAGCGGGCATTCCCAAGCCGCATGAGCGGCGGGCACTGCGGCCGCGCTCCCTGGCACATAGCGACGACAAACGTTAGTTATATAGTAGAAAATGGAAAGAGACAACCAGATTTTTGAACTGATTGAGAAAGAGCACCAGCGCCAGCTGAAAGGCATGGAACTGATTGCAAGTGAGAACTTCGTAAGCGACCAGGTGATGGAGGCCATGGGGTCATGGCTTACCAACAAGTACGCCGAAGGTTACCCCGGCAAGCGCTACTACGGCGGATGCCAGGTGGTGGACGAGGTGGAACGGCTCGCCATTGAGCGCGTGTGCAAGCTGTTCGACGCCGAATATGCCAACGTGCAGCCTCACTCGGGCGCACAGGCCAACGCCGCCGTGTTGCTGGCCGTGCTGAAACCCGGCGACACCTTCATGGGAATGAACCTGGACCACGGAGGACACCTCTCGCACGGCTCGCACGTGAACACCAGCGGAATTCTCTACAACCCCGTGGGATATAGCCTCAACCGAGAGACGGGACGCGTGGACTACGACGAGATGGAGAAGCTGGCCCTGGAGCACAAGCCAAAGCTCATCATCGGAGGCGGGTCGGCATACAGCCGCGAGTGGGACTACAAGCGCATGCGCGAAATTGCCGACAAGGTGGGCGCGCTGCTCATGATCGACATGGCGCATCCCGCCGGACTCATTGCCGCCGGATTGCTCGACAACCCCGTGAAATATGCACACATCGTGACTTCCACCACCCATAAGACCTTGCGCGGACCGCGAGGAGGCATCATCCTGATGGGCAAAGACTTCGAGAACCCGTGGGGACTGACCACACCGAAGGGACAGGTGAAAATGATGTCGCAACTGCTCAACTCGGCGGTGTTCCCCGGACAACAGGGTGGACCGCTCGAGCATGTCATCGCTGCCAAGGCCGTGGCCTTCGGAGAAGCCTTGCAGCCGGCATTCAAGGAGTGGGCAGCTCAGGTGCAGAAGAATGCCAAGGTGCTGGCCGATGAACTGGTGAAACGCGGATTCCACATCGTAAGCGGAGGAACCGACAACCACTCCATGCTGGTGGACCTGCGGTCGAAATATCCCGAACTGACCGGCAAGGTGGCAGAGAATGCACTCGTGGCCGCCGACATCACGGTGAACAAGAACATGGTGCCCTTCGATAGCCGCTCTGCCTTCCAGACCAGCGGCCTGCGACTGGGAACGCCGGCCATCACCACTCGCGGTGCCAAGGAGGACCTCATGGTGCTCATTGCCGAGCTCATCGAGACGGTGCTCAACGACCCGGAGAACCCCGAAGTCATTGCCGCCGTGCGCCAGCGCGTGAACGACACCATGAAGAACTATCCGCTCTTCGCCTATTAAAAAGTAAAGAGTGAAAAGTGAAGAGTGAAGAATTTGCAAATACCGCTTAACACGGCGGCAGCAAATTCTTCACTCTTCACTTTTCACTCTTCACTAAAAAAAATTATCTCTTCACTTTTAAAGTTTCACCAGGCTGATGTCAACAAGGTTGTTGACAATGGCATAGATGGTAAGTCCGGCCGGACTGTGTATCTGAAGCTTCCGGGCAATGTTGCGGCGGTGGGTGATGACGGTGTTCACCGAGATGCACAGATGATCGGCAATCTCTTTGTTCGACATGCCCTGCACCAGGCTGATGACAACATCTTTCTCGCGGTCGCTGAGGGTTTCGTTGCCGCCGTTTCCCTGGTTTATCATCTTTGAAATCTTCACGCTCACGTCGCTTTGTTTTTGCCTGAGCTCCAGGCGGCGTATGGCGGGAATGAAGATTTGGTCCTCCACCTCGGAGTGCAGCCCCAGCCATTCCTCGTTCTTGTAGAGGTCGCAGAGCACCGATGCCAGCTGGTTGTTGCGCTGGGCATCGCCCGGCAGGTATTTGATGATGATGTTTTTCAACTCGCGGAGCTTGTGCGTCACCTGTCCGTGGTGCTTCGAGAAGGTGTCGATGTCGTAATCGCCCTTGACCTCCTCGCGCAATAGAGAATCGACGTAGGGGAACACGGTCTGTTCCTCATACTTCATGTGCGTTCGGATTTCATGGGCATACGAGTCGTACATCTTCATGATAAGGCGCGCCAGATTGTCGTCGTCATCGAGGGCCTCCTTAAGTCCTTTCCTGATATTGGGAAGTTGGAAGCCAAGGTAATACTCGTGCGAGGCTTTCAGATAATGCAACAACGTTGGCACCGAGATGCGGTTGTTGTCGTCGAAGTCGCGATAGCCGTTGATGGAGAAGTTCACAATGGCCAGGAAGGTATAGGTGTCCACATGCTGGCTTGAGCAGACCTCTTCCACCGTTTTGTCGCCAAAGCCCAAATTGATGCCGAACCTTCCGAGACTTTCCAGAAGGTTATAGTTGTCGGCAATGAGGCTTATCATCTTGTCGTGGGCCTCATACATTTTCTGGGTTTTCATCGTTTCCTCTCCTTATTGGGCGTGATAGAAGCGGCGTTACTTGGCGTAGGCCACCGAGCGGGTTTCACGGATGACCGTTATCTTCACCTGTCCGGGATAGGTCATTTCGTTCTGGATCTTGGTGGCAATTTCACCCGACAGAGCCTCCGTTTCCTTGTCGTCCATCTTGTCGGCTCCTACGATAACCCTCAGTTCGCGTCCTGCCTGGATGGCATAGGTCTTGGTGACGCCGGGATAACTCATGGCAATGGCCTCCAGGTCGTTGAGGCGCTTGATGTAAGCCTCCACGATTTCGCGCCTTGCGCCGGGCCTTGCACCGCTGATGGCGTCGCACACCTGCACGATGGGAGCCAGGAGCGTCTGCATTTCCATTTCGTCGTGGTGGGCACCGATGGCGTTGCAAATGTCGGGTTTTTCCTTGAATTTCTCTGCTATCTTGGCACCATAGAGGGCGTGCGGCAATTCGCTTTCCTCGTCGGGCACCTTGCCGATGTCGTGGAGGAGTCCGGCACGCTTGGCCTTCTTCGGGTTCAGTCCCAGTTCCGAAGCCATCACAGCGCAAAGATTGGCCGTTTCGCGGGCATGCTGCAGGAGGTTCTGGCCGTAGGAGGAGCGGTATTTCATCTTTCCCAC
>JAFVHN010000035.1 GCA_017474515.1 Prevotella sp.
GCTTGCGCATCGTATAATAAATAGAGGCCCTAATCACCTCTGTCAATGAAATATGTTTAAACAAACCATTCTCACCATTCTCTTTGCCCTCGCACTGCCTTTCCCTGCGCTTGCACAACTTGAAAGCGTGAAGGAACTCACGATGAAGTCGGAGTATTTCAACCACGAGCGGCAGGTGCTCATCTACACACCTGGAGGCTATCAGCAGTTCGACCAGACCTACTACGATGTCATCTACGTGTTCGACGCGCAGTGCCGCGAGATGTTCGACCTCGTACACTGCCTGCTCAACATGGCCTGCAAGCCCGACCCCGACGGCGGCAGAAGCACAAGTTTCATCATCGTCGGCATCTGCTCGCCTACACTTTGGGACATCAACTATTTCCGCAACCACGACTATCTGCCCATGCCCCTGCACGGCAACAACGGGTTATTCAGGGAGGGTTACTACTACGGCAAATCGCCCGACCTGAAGAAATTCGTCAAGAATGAGCTGATGCCATACGTGAAGAAGAACTACCGCACGTCGGGACGATCCCTCGGTATCGGCCATTCGCTGAGCGCGTCTTTCGTGCTCGACGCGATGATTACCGACGACCTCTTCGACGACTACATCGCCATATCGCCCAACTGCTGCTACGACGAGTACCGTCTGGCCACGGACATTGAGAACCACCAGTTCAAGAACCGCAAGGCTCCCCGCTTCATCTACGCGTCGATGTCAGGCGAGATTGACAGCGAGCCTGAGTACTGGGGTGACGAGTGGAAGGCGGGCTGGGAGCGTGTCAGCACGTTCCTAAAGGACAAGTCCCACTTCCCCGAAAACACTGTCACATCCGTGCATACCTTCCCCGGCTATTACCATTACAACGGCTTCATGCCCAGCCTCACACAAGCCCTGAACGACTACATCGTTTTCGGCGCCAAGAATTTGGTGAGCTATGTCGGCGAAGAGACCTACCCCGTCCACATCGAACTGCGAGGCAAAAACCTCACGGACACCATCTACATCACTGGCAATCAGGATGCGCTGGGAAATTGGGAGGCGAAAGGCGTTAAGATGCCCATCGTGAGCGATAGCGTGGCCGCCATCGACCTCCGCCTACATCTGCCCGCTCAGTTCAAGTTCACCCGGGGAAGCTGGGAACGCGAGGCGGTAATAGAAAATGCTGACGCCGGCAACCACATTATTCACGATGCCCGACATGCCACCCGCGTTTATCGCCTTTGGGAGAGAAATCCCTGGACGGGCGAAGAGTGAGGCCCCCTCTTGTCCCCCCGTGGGGGGACCAGTGAAGAGTGAAAAGTGAAGAGTGAAGAATAAAGCCCCCCTCTAATCCCCCCAAAGGGGGGAAAGATTTTGAAATCTTTAAAGTATGAGTTATGAGATATGAGTTTTACTGCCGCCATAGCTCATAATTAATAACTCAAAACTTAAAATCCCTCCTTTCGGGAGGGGCTGGGGGTGGGCTTCCAGTAACGTCTGAACTCCTAAACTCCCGAACTCCTGAACTACAAAGAGTGAAGAGTGAAAAAAGGCTGCCGCATTAGAACTAATAAATAAAATGCTTTGTCATTTATCATTTAGCGAAGCGCAAATTTTACTGCCGCCATTTAAAAGTGAAAAGTGAAGAGTGAAGAGTTAAAAATTTGCTGCCGCCATCGGTAACGTCTGAACTCCTGAACTCCTAAACTCCTAAACTCCTTTGTTATTTTTCATTTATCATTTAGCGTAGCGCAACAATTCTTTCCCCAGAAATTCGGAGGGCGTAATGCCGGTAGTGCGTTTGAAGAGCCGTGTGAAATGGTGCGGGAAGTCGAAGCCGAGCAGTCGCGACGTCTCGCTGACGTTGTGGCCGTTCATAAGCAGGCTCTTGGCCTGGTTGACCACGTAGTTGTGGATGTATCCGATGGCGGTGCCGCCCGTGGCCTTGCGTACGATGTCGCCGAAATAGCGCGGCGAATAGGCCAGCTCGGCGGCGCAATAGGCAACGGTGGGCAGGCCGAGCGTCAGTTGGCGGTTCTCGCGGAAATAGTGTTTCAGCAGGTTGTGGAAGCGTTTCAGCAGGTCGTTGCCGACATTGTCCTCCAGCGAGAGCTGGCGCAGGTAGATGCGGTTGCAATATTCCAATATGAGGTGGAGATAGGCCAGGAGGATGTTTCTGAGCGTGGGCGAGTCGTCGTTATCGGCCAGCTCCTGCCGCATGAGCGAAACGAGCTGCGTGATGCGTAGCCATTCGTGGGGTTCCATGCGCAGCGAGCCGGTGAAGAAATATGAGAAAAACTGGTAGCGGGCAGTCTGACGTTCCAGCTCGGAGCCGTGTAGCAGTTCGGGCGACCACAGTAGTGCCCATCCGCTCAGTGAGATGCGCTCGCCGTTGTCCTCCAGTCCGCCTGTTTGTCCCGGCTCAACGGCAATGATGGAGGCGTCGCTTGCCTGAAGCGTTTTCATGCCGTAGGAGAGGTCTTTGGGAAACTGACGCTGGATGAAAAGGCCATACACGCCGTAGTTGTTGAGGCTGTGGCGGAAAGGCGGCAGCTCGTCGTAGTGGATGATGCTCACCAGCGGATGAAGCACGGGGGCATCCACGAACCGCGCATAGTCGTTGGGACTGTCAACTTTCAATATCTTCTTCATACGGGGCAAAGGTAATAAAAAAAGTGAAAAGGTGAAAAAAGATTGGACTCTTTTTAAGTGAAGAGTGAAGAGTGAAGCCCCCCTCTAATCCCCCCAAAGGGGGGGAAGGCGTACGGGCTCATGGCTCCCCTCCTTACGGGAGGGGCCGGGGGTGGGCTTCACTAATCTGCGAAATTGGTATATTGTCAGCCAATTTATGTAATGCCTTTTTTAGATGTTATTCGTATCTTTGCACTCGAAAAAAATCTTTTGTAACATTGAGGTAACATGAAGCATTTTATTTTTATTTTGACTGCCCTGCTGTGCACCTGTTGTTCTTCCGACAACGAGGCAATGGCAGAGGTGCTTTCTCCCCGCACCAATGGGGGACAAGGCAAGACGCTTGTGGTGTATTACAGCTATACTGGCAACTGCCGCGAGATAGTGGGCTCGCTGACCTCGCAGATGGAGGCCGACGTGTTGGAAATCCAGCCCGCGGAAAAGGGCCAGAAGTATGAAGCCAACGGCTATGAGCTGGGGATGGCATTGCTGAACGCCATCAACGCAAATCCCAACGACATAAGCAGTTATCCCGCCATAGACGCGGTGGTGACATCGGTCGCCGACTATGAGAACATCATCATCGTAACGCCGTTGTGGTGGAGCCAGATGGCGGCCATCATGCAGACGTACCTTTTCCAGAACGCACAGGAAATGGCGGGGAAGCATGTGGCATTGATTGTTTCGAGCCACTCGAGCGGCATCAGCGGAGTGGTGAGCGATGCCCGGCGGCTTTTGGCCGATGTCAACTGGATGGGCGAAGCATTGTGGATAAATGCCGCCCATCACGCCAACCGTGCCTCGCTCATTGAAAACTGGCTCAAGACACTGGATTTCGCAGAAGAACAAACTGTTATGGATAAAATGTTTATCACCATCGGCGGGCAGACGCAGAGCGTGACGCTCGTTGAGAATGCCGCCACGAAGGCCTTGGTAGAGCGGTTGAAGCAAGCACCGGTCACGGTGACGCTCAACAGCAGCGGCGGTTTTGAAATTTGGGGTGCACTGGGCTTTTCGCTGCCCACAAACGACCAGCAGACGACAGCCCAGCCGGGCGACGTCATCCTCTACAACGGCAGCAACATCTGCCTGTTCTATGGCACCAACTCATGGAGCTACACCCGATTGGGAAAGATTGACGGCCTTTCGGAGAGCGCCCTTCGCACGTTCCTGAAAGCCGGAGAAAGCAACATCAGCGTAACGTTGTCGCTGACTTCGGGCCAGACGGCCATCAACCAATTATCGGCCACGGGCAAAAAGACCGCGTGTTATTCGGTGAACGGCCAGAAACTGTCAGATACTTCGCATGGCATTTACATCAAGAATGGAAAGAAAGTATTATCCCAATAACATCAATGAGAATAATGTTTAATAGGCTGAAAGTCAAGACAATCGTTTTGACCGCATTGTTGGCAGGCGGTATGCTTGCCGGCTGCACAGACAAAGGACAAACCAAATCAGAAGAGAATATGAATACAACGTTGCAACTTACACAAGAGTGGGACAAGACGTTCCCCCTGAGCGACAAAGTGGACCACAAAAAGGTTACGTTTAAGAACGGCTTCGGCATTGAGCTGGCGGCTGACATGTACACGCCCAAGGGTGTGGCGGAAGGTGAAAAACTGGCGGCTATTGCCATTTCCGGGCCTTTTGGCGCGGTAAAAGAACAGAGTTCGGGACTCTATGCGCAGCACATGGCAGAGCGCGGTTTCCTGACCATCGCCTTCGATCCTTCGTTCACCGGTGAGAGCGGCGGCGAACCCCGTCGCACGGCATCACCGGACATCAATACCGAAGATTTCATGGCAGCCGTGGATTTCCTTTCAAAACAAGACAATGTGGATGCCGGTCGCATCGGCATCATCGGCATCTGCGGCTGGGGCGGTATCGCCTTGAACGCAGCCGCGGCCGACACACGCATCAAGGCCACCGTGGCTTCGACAATGTACGACATGACGCGCGTCAGCGGCAATGGTTATTTCGACAGTGAAGACAAAGAGGAATCGCGCCATGCCGCCCGTGAGGCACTCGCCAAACAGCGCCTGGCCGACCCTTCGGCAATGGCCGGTGGGGTGGTTGACCCGTTGCCCGAAGATGCCCCTCAATTTGTGAAAGACTATTTCGACTACTACAAAACCACGCGCGGTTATCATGAGCGCAGCGGCAACTCGAACGACGGCTGGCGCGCCATTGGTACGCAGGCCTACGCCAACAGTCGTTTCCTCTACTATATCAACGAGATACGTTCTGCCGTTCTCGTGATGCACGGCGAGAAAGCACACTCGCGCTATTTCGGCGAGGCCGCCTATAAATATATGGTTGAAGGCAAAGCTGATGGATATAACTTCATAGGAAAGCCCAATCCCAATCCTCAAAACAAGCAGTTGCTCATCATTCCCGGGGCCACGCATTGCGACCTCTACGACGGCGGCTACACCGAGCTGACGGGGGAAGGCCAGCCGAAGAACTTGATACCCTGGGACACACTTTCCGAGTTTTTCAAAGAAAATTTGAAATGAAGAAAATAACAATCTTTCTGGCGGCACTTTTTATGTTGACACTTCAAACAAAAGGACAAGACATGGCTCTGACAACAAAACAACAGGCGCTCGTGACCATCGCAGCCAACGAGGCAAAAGGAAACATCGCGGCATTGAAAGCAGCCCTGAACGAAGGACTTGAAAACGGCCTGACGGTGAGCGAGGCCAAGGAGGCCCTTTCGCATCTCTACGCCTACACGGGTTTTCCGCGTTCGCTGAATGCGTTAGGTGCTTTGCAACAGGTCATCAATGAGCGCAAAGAGGCCGGACTTCGTGTTGAAGCAGGCCGCGAGGCCGACCCCCTGCCGAAGGATTACGACGCCCTGGAACAGGGTACCCGCGTGCAGACACAACTCGTTGGCGGCCAGCCGTTTACTTATTCCTTCGCCCCTCAGACCGACTACTACCTGAAGGCCCACCTCTTCGGCGACATTTTTGCACGCAACAACCTGACGTTTGCCGAGCGCGAGGTCGTCACGGTGGCCGCCATCTCAGCCCTTCCCGGTTGTGAGCCGCAATTGCGTGCCCACGTGTCAGGGGCAAGGAACATGGGCGTCAGCGACGAGGCGCTAAGGGAAATGCCTGCCTTGTTGGAAGAAAAGATTGGTATGGCCGAGGCCGAACGACTCCGCGGAGCGTTGGCGGCGGTCTTCGGCAATGACTATAGTCCGGTGCAAACGGTTGATTTCTCTATTTGGCCGAAGGGAGAACCCAATACCGCCTACGCCAAGTATTTCACCGGAAACAGCTATCTGGCACAAATGGATGGTGGCATGGCCAACGTTACTTTCGAGCCCCGTTGCCGCAACAACTGGCACATCCACCACAAGCAAGTGCAGGTGCTGATATGTGTTGCCGGCCGCGGATGGTACCAGGAATGGGGCAAGCCGGCCGTTGCCATGACGCCGGGCACCATCATCGCCATCCCTGCTGAGGCTAAGCACTGGCATGGGGCTGCCAAAGATAGTTGGTTCCAGCACCTCACCTTTCATAAAGACGTGCAGGAAGGCGCGTCGAATGAGTGGCTCGAACCGGTAACGGATGAGGTTTACGACAAAGTAGAATAAAAAAGTCAGGGAGATTGGGAATGTAGGTCTAAACGCCTGTTTCCCAATCTCCCAAACTATTAAACGGCCAGTTTCCTAAACTACTAACTCAACTTTTTCAAGTTGATGTAGTTCAGGAGTTACAGTAGTTCAGGAGTTCAGACATTACTTCCGACCTCTGCCGACTGATGGAAATGGAGTTTTCAGAACTATTAAGTTTGAGTTATGAGTTATGAGTTTTTGCTGCCGTGCATAATTCATAACTAAGAATTCATAATTTAAAAGCATTTTATCTCCTGTAACTCCCGAACTACTGTACTCCAAGAAGTTGAAACTTGAACTACCAATTTCACTTTCTTATCTTTTCCATTTTCCGAATCTTGCTCCAAGGGCTTTTGGGATCGCTCTTGTAGGGCGAGACATTGGGGACGAAGAGCGTGCCCTCTATGCAGAAATGCTTGTCGAAGGTGTCTTTCTTGATTTTCGCCGGTGTGCCGCCAAGCATGGTGACCGACTCCAGTGCCGAGCATCCTTCAAAGAGGTTGCCGCCCAGTTCTTTCACACCGCTCGGAATTTCGATGCTTCTCAAACTTGAGCACCCGTAGAAGGCGGCGGCGTTGAGGTCCTTGATGGAACTGGGAAGGGAAATGCTTGCAAGGTTGCTACAGTTCTTGAACAACTTCGTGGGAATGGATGTCAAGCCGTTGGGAATGTTGACAATGCGAAGGTTGTTGCATTCCTCAAACACGGACGAACCGAGGGTCTTCACCGAGTTGGGAATGTTGATGCTATCAAGGCTCGAGCAGTTCTTAAACACTTCGTTTTCGATGGTCTTGATGGCCGATGAAATGTTGACGTTCACCAGGTTGTTACAATTCTCGAAAAGGCTGTTGGAGAGCTTTGACATCGCCGTTGTTGCGGTGAAAGACTTCAGTGAAGAACAGTTCTTAAAGCACTCGCTTCCAATGGCCTTAACACCATTTGGAAAAACAATTTCTTCAAGGCTTGAACAGGAGGCGAAAGCGTCGCTGCCTATCTCTTCAAGTGATGCCGGCAAGTTAACGTCGGTGAGGCTGGTGCAACCCTCGAAAATGTCATTGGGCAGTTTGGTCACACCCATCGGGATGGTGATGTGTTGCAAGGCCGTACAATTCTTGAACAGGTCGTTGCCCAGGGTTTTCAGGGTTTCGGGCAGTACCACTTCCTTCAGGTTGCTACATCCCTCGAAGGTACTGCTTTTAAGTTCGCTGATGGAGTGGGGGATGGTTATCGATTCGATGGAGGAGCAGTTCTTGAAAGCATCGGAGCCGATTTTCGTAATGGTGGTGGGAATGGTGATGTTCACCAGCGTCACGCAGTCCTTGAAGGCTCCGGCGTCGATTTCCTCCACGTAGTAGGTGACGGAATCCTCGGTGAATTTCTCTGGTATCACCACGTCGCCGGCATAGAGGTTGGTGCCCGATACCACTTTCGCCCTGTTGTTTTTGGCATCCAGTTTGAAGTTGATGCCGTCAACATTTGCAGTGGGGCTTTTCTTGATAACGTTCTTCACAGGTGCCGACGTGATGCCGGCAGCATTCATGGCCGGTGTTGTCATAAGGGCCATGAGCAAGAGTGCAGATGGAATGGTTTTCATAATGTAGATTGTTAATTTCTTGATTGCCGTGCAAAAATACGGCTTTTTTATCAATTTGCAAATAAAAAATCGTTTTAATTCCCCTTGGCGGGTAAAATTGATGCCTGTGTTGACAAGTTGAAGGTGTTATGTCGGCCCGTCTTTGTATTTTCATGCATTTCTTTTATACATGAA
The DNA here is from genome assembly GCA_017474515.1 of Prevotella sp. Classification (GTDB taxonomy): domain Bacteria; phylum Bacteroidota; class Bacteroidia; order Bacteroidales; family Bacteroidaceae; genus Prevotella. The sequence goes on from JAFVHN010000035.1 coordinate 8,074, forward strand.
AAATGCTGCTACAGGCTTTGGAAACAAGCGAAAACGGCGTTGAAAAAGACACTCGCATAAATATATATCGTAGGATTAAAGATAACAGGTTAATTCATAATGTCTTAACATGTGAAAAGCGCAGTCCTACTTTAAGTCGTCTTGAAGTAGGACTGCAGTCGGATGCGGTTTGGACTGGAGTCGGATGCGGTTTGGACTGGAGTCGTTTGCGGTTTGGACTGGCGTTATTTTGGAGGTACACTCATTCGGAAATGAAAAGAAATACAAACTTTCCTTTTGCATTTTTATAATCAGCTCATGCTCGGACATTGGCAAGCAAGCTTGCATGTCGCTCGCTAAATCGCTGATTTCGCTCGTTTATTCGTACCTTTAAATAAGGTACTCCCACTCGGAAATGAAAAGAAAAACAAGTTTTCCTTTTGCATTTCGCTCGTTTATTCGTACCTTTGCAACCGTTTTACGATTATATGGCTGAGAGAGCTGATAATTATATTACTTAACTTTCTCAAGTTGATGTAGTTCAGGAGTTACAGGAGTTCAGGAGTTCAGACAACACTTCCAACCTCTGCAAACTGACGAAAAGGGAGCCTTCAGAACTATTGTCTGAACTCCTGTAACTCCTGAACTCCTGAAACTCCAAGAAGTTGAGCGAATGCGAAACTTGAATTATATTATAACAATTACACATATATGTATTTCATTTTGTTAATTACTGTTATCTTGACGGCTGTCGTTCTGGTGGTCGGCGCATACGTAATTGCCAAGCTGTTGGGTCCGCGCTCCTATAACCGCGTGAAGGGAGAGCCGTTTGAATGCGGCATTCCCACACGTGGCACGTCGTGGCTTCCTGTGAGCATCGGCTATTACCTGTTTGCCATCCTCTTCCTCATGTTCGACGTGGAGACCGTCTTTCTCTATCCTTGGGCAGTCGTGGTGAAAGAATATGGCGCCATGGCATTGCTGAGCATTGGTTTCTTTTTGTTGGTACTGGTATTTGGCCTGGCTTATGCCTGGCGGAAAGGAGCCTTGGAATGGAAGTGAGAAAACCGAAAATCAAGAGTATTCCCTACGACGAGTTCAAGGACAATGCGTCGTTGGAGAAAATTGTGGAAGAACTGCACGAGGGCGGCGTGAACGTCGTCACGGGTAGCCTCGACCAGCTGGTGAACTGGGGCCGCAGCAATTCGCTTTGGTCGCTCACGTTTGGCACCAGCTGCTGCGGCATTGAGTTCATGGCCGTGGGCTGCGCCCGTTATGACTTCTCGCGCTTCGGCTTCGAGGTGACGCGCAACTCCCCGCGCCAGGCCGACCTCATCATGGTGGCCGGCACCATCACGCACAAGATGGCTCCCGCCTTCAAGCGCCTTTACGACGAGATGGCCGAGCCCAAGTATGTGGTGGCCGTGGGCGGATGCACCATTTCCGGCGGTCCGTTCAAGTCGAGCTATCATGTGGTGAAGGGCATCGAGGAGATTGTTCCCGTGGATGTGTATATTCCCGGCTGTCCGCCCCGTCCCGAAGCCATCCTCTACGGAATGATGCAGCTGCAGCGCAAGGTGAAGGTAGAGAAATTCTTCGGTGGTGCCAACCACAAGCAGAACAAGGAAGAGCGCGAGCTGGGCCTTTCAAACGAGGCCATTGCCTCGGGATGGAAAAGTCCCATCGTGGTGACCGATGTTCCCGAAAACTTTGTTGAAGAACTTAAAGCAAATAAGGAGGAAAGCAAATGAAATTAGAAAACAAAGTATTTGATTTCGACAAGTTTGCCTCCGAAATGGCAAAGTTGAAAGATGCCCGGCATTTCGATTACCTGGTGACCATCGTGGGTGAAGACTTCGGCGAAGAAGGACTGGGATGTATCTATATCCTTGAGAACACGGAAAGCCATGAGCGCACCAGCGTGAAGATGCTTGCCAAGACGGTTGACGGCGAGAGCGTCATCCCCACCGTGAGCCATCTGTGGAAGGCCGCCGACCTGCTGGAGCGCGAGGTGTATGACTTCTACGGCATTATCTTCCTCGGCCATCACGACATGCGGAGGCTGTTCCTTAGAAACGATTTCAAGGGCCATCCCTTCCGCAAGGACTGGAAGTTCGACGATTCCTATTCGCTCGACGACGACGAGGAACCCGACTACGGGCTTGAATATTCGCTCAATGCCGACGGCGAGCTGGTGTGCCGCAAGAACCGCCTGTTCACCAACGACGAGTACGTCATCAACATCGGCCCCCAGCACCCCTCCACCCACGGCGTATTGCGCTTGCAGACCGTGCTCGACGGCGAAACGGTGAAGCGCATCTATCCCCACCTCGGATATATACACCGCGGCATTGAGAAGATGTGCGAAAGCTACACCTACCCCCAGACGCTTGCCCTCACCGACAGGCTCAACTACCTTTCGGCCATGATGCACCGCCATGCCCTGGTGGGAGTCATTGAAGAAGGCATGGGCGTGGAGCTGACCGACCGCATCAAGTACATACGCACCATCATGGATGAACTTCAGCGACTGGACTCCCACCTGCTCTATGTGGGATGCTGCGCCCAGGACCTGGGCGCCCTGACGGCATTCCTCTATAGCATGCGCGACCGTGAACACGTTTTGAACGTGATGGAAGAAACTACCGGAGGCAGGCTTATCCAGAATTATTATAGAATAGGTGGCCTGCAAGACGATATCGACCCCAATTTCGTGGAGAATGTCAAGAAACTTGTGGCCTATATGAAGCCTATCATCCAGGAATATGTAGATGTGTTCGGCGACAACATCATCACCCACAACCGCTTTGAGAACGTGGGCGTTATGGGACTTGAGGACTGCATCAACTACGCCGTGACCGGTCCTGCCGGACGTGCTTCGGGATGGAAGAACGACGTGAGGAAAAACCATCCCTACGACATGTACGACCAGGTGGAATGGAAGCAGATCACCATGACAGGTTGCGACTCCATGGACCGCTATACCATCCACATTCAGGAAATGTATCAGAGCCTCTCCATCATCGAGCAGCTCATCGACAACATACCGGCCGGCGACTTCTATGTGAAGCAGAAGCCCATCATCAAGGTGCCCGAGGGCCAGTGGTATTTCTCGGTGGAAGGAGCCAGCGGAGAATTTGGCGTTTATCTCGACTCAAGGGGCGACAAGAGTCCCTACAGGTTGAAACTCAGGCCGATGGGTCTGACACTTGTGGGCGCCCTCGATCCGATGCTCCGTGGTCAGAAAATTGCCGACCTGGTGACAACGGGTGCGGCCATCGACTTCGTCATTCCCGACATTGACCGATAATAGTTGTATTTTCAATCTAAGCAATAGTTTTATATGTTTGACTTTTCAATAGTTACACAATGGTTCGACAGTCTTCTCCGCGACACCTGTGGTCTTGGAGATTTCTGGACGATATTGATTGAGTGCGTGGTTGTCGGTCTTCTCATCCTGGTGGGCTATGCCCTCATTGCCATTGCACTTATATTCATGGAGCGCAAGGTGTGTGCCTATTTCCAGTGCCGCCTGGGCCCCATGCGCGTGGGCCCGTGGGGCATCCTGCAGGTGTTTGCCGACGTGCTGAAGATGCTCATCAAGGAGATTTTCTTCGTTGACCGTGCCGACAAGTTCCTCTATGCCCTTGCACCCTTCCTCGTATTGATAGGCTCTGTGGGAGCGTTTGCTTTCCTGCCTTGGAACAAAGGAGCCGGTGTGCTCGACTTCAACGTGGGCGTGTTCCTGCTCACCGCCATTTCCTCTATCGGCGTGGTGGGCATCTTCCTTGCCGGTTGGGGTTCCAACAACAAGTATTCCGTAGTGTCGGCCATGCGCGGTGCCGTGCAGATGATTTCCTACGAAATGTCGCTCTGCCTGTGCCTCATCACGGCCGTGGTGCTTACGGGCACCATGCAGATAAGCGGAATAGTGGAAGCACAGATCGGACCCTGGCGGTGGCTGCTTGTGCAAGGCCACATTCCGGCCATCATTGCCTTCCTGGTGTTCCTTGTGGCCGGCAATGCCGAGGCCAATCGCGGACCGTTCGACATGGCCGAGGCCGAAAGCGAGCTGACCGCCGGACACCACACGGAGTATTCGGGCATGGGCTTCGGATTCTTCTATCTGGCTGAATACCTCAACCTTTTCATCATTTCGGGCATTGCCGCCACCGTTTTCCTGGGTGGCTGGGCTCCCATCAACATCGGCATTGCCGCCTTTGACAATGTCATGGACTACATTCCCGGCATCGTCTGGTTTATGGGCAAGACATTCTTCATTGTCTGGCTGCTGATGTGGGTGCGTTGGACTTATCCCCGCCTGCGCATCGACCAGATTTTGAAATTGGAGTGGAAGTATCTCATGCCCCTGTCGCTCGTCAATCTCGTATTGATGACTGTGGTGGTTGCCCTGGGACTATATATTAAATAATGTGGCATTCCTGACAAAAGACAATTTTATAATGGAACAACAAGAAAAAACATATTTCGGAGAAGTCGGGCATGGCCTCAAGACGCTCTACACCGGCCTGAAGGTGACCATGAAAGAATACTTCACGCCGAAGTCAACCGAGCAATATCCCGAGAACCGCAAGACGACACTCCATGTGGCCAAACGACACCGTGGCCGGCTGGTTTTCAAGCGCAATGAAGACGGCAGCTACAAGTGTACGGCCTGCACGTTGTGTGAGAAGACCTGTCCCAACGGCACCATAAAAATCGTTTCTGAAATGGTGACCAACGAGGAAACGGGCAAGAAGAAGCGCGAACTGCGTGACTATCAGTACCATCTTGGCGACTGCATGTTCTGTCAGTTGTGCACCAATGCCTGCAACTTCGATGCCATTGAGTTTACCAACGACTTTGAAAATGCGGTGTTCGACAAAAATGCGCTGATACTGCACCTCGACAAGGAGGTTTACAAAGGCGGTTCGCTGCCCAACATCATCGACGGCGGCGCACCCATGGAAATAGGAAAGTTTAATACTAAAACGAAATAAGGGAGGACGTTTATGGCAAATACGATTCTTTTCGCAATTCTTGCAGCTGTCATCATCGGCTCGGCCATTCTTTGCGTGACCACAAAGAGCATCATGAGGGCTGCCACGTTCCTGCTTTTCGTGCTCTTTGGAATTGCAGGCATTTATTTCCTGCTTGACTACACATTCCTCGGTGCCACACAAATCAGTGTGTATGCCGGCGGCGTGACCATGATTTATATTTTCGCCATTCAGTTGGTGAGCAAGCGCACCCTGCAGGGATTGGTGGAGCGCTTGAAAGGATCGCGTGTCATCTACGGCGCCTTCCTCTCGCTGCTCGGACTGGCACTCGTGGTTACGGTGTTCCTGAAAAATCAGTTTATCAACAAGTTCGCCGACCTTGCCGACACGGAGGTTTCGATGAAAGTCATCGGAGAATCGCTTGTCGGAGCCGACAAATACGGGTATGTGCTCCCCTTCGAGTTCATTTCACTGTTCCTGTTGGCATGCATCATCGGCGGCATTGTTATTTCAAGAAAGGAGTAAATGATGATACCAGTAGAATATTTCTTTGTGCTGAGCGCCGTGTTGTTTTTCATCGGTGTCTTCGGGTTCTTCACTCGCAGGAACCTCATTGCCATGCTCATTTCCACTGAGCTGATTCTCAATGCTGTTGACATCAACTTTGCAGCATTCAACCGCATTCTCTTCCCAGGGCAGTTTGAAGGATTCTTCTTCACCCTGTTCGCAATTGGCGTGGCAGCAGCCGAAACGGCGGTCGCCGTGGCCATTATCATCAACGTTTACCGTAACTTCCACAGTGACAGCGTGAACAGTATTCAAGAGATGAAAAATTAACATTACAGGTTTTATTTATGGAATATACGATTTTCATTCTTCTTCTGCCGCTGTTCTCGTTCCTGATATTGGGACTTGCGGGTATGAAGATGTCGCATAAGGTTGCCGGGCTTATTGGCACTGCCTCGCTGGCTGTTGTCACCATCCTGTCTTATCTTACGGCGTTTACCTATTTCTCCATGGAGCGCCTTTCCGATGGTACACTGCCAACGCTCGTTCCTTATAACTTTACTTGGTTACCTCTTGGCCGTCTGCATTTTGACCTTGGCATCCTGCTTGACCCCATTTCGGTCATGATGCTCATTGTCATTTCCACGGTGAGCCTGATGGTACACATCTACTCGTTCGGCTATATGCACGGCGAGAAGGGCTTCCAGCGTTACTACGCTTTCCTTTCGCTCTTCACCATGTCGATGCTTGGCCTTGTCTTGGCAACCAATATTTTCCAGATGTATCTGTTCTGGGAGTTGGTGGGTGTCAGCTCATACCTTCTCATCGGATTCTATTATCCCCTCAAGGCTGCTGTTGCCGCTTCCAAGAAGGCTTTCATTGTCACCCGTTTTGCCGACATGTTCTTCCTCATCGGTATTCTTATTTTCGGCTTCTACACCGAGTCCTTCAGTTTCACCTTTGTCAATCATGTCGAGATGGGCGCAGGCACCACACCCTTCATCATGGGCAATGCTGCAAAAGCGTTGGCTGCCGGCGGTTTCATCCTTCCCACGGCATTGGTGCTGATGTTCATCGGCGGTGCCGGTAAGAGTGCCATGTTCCCGTTGCACATCTGGCTGCCTGATGCCATGGAGGGTCCCACTCCTGTGAGTGCCCTCATCCATGCTGCCACGATGGTGGTTGCCGGTGTGTTCCAGATTGCAAGGATGTTCCCTCTTTGGATTCAGTATGCCCAGCCGCAAATGGGCATTATCGTGTGGGTGGGTGTCTTTACCGCTTTCTATGCCGCTGCCGTGGCCTGTGCCCAGAGCGACATCAAGCGTGTGCTTGCCTTCTCCACCATTTCTCAGATTGCATTTATGATGGTGGCACTTGGCGTATGCCTTCCCGGCCACGAGGGGGTGCTCGACAACCACACGCAGCTGGGATATATGGCATCCATGTTCCATCTGTTCACCCACGCCATGTTCAAGGCTTGCCTGTTCCTTGGCGCCGGTTGCATCATCCATGCCGTTCACAGTAATGAAATGTCGTTGATGGGCGGTCTGCGTAAGTATATGCCCGTCACCCATATTACCTTCCTCATCAGCTGTCTGGCCATTGCCGGCATTCCGTTCTTCTCGGGCTTCAGTTCCAAGGACGAAATCATCACGGCATGTTTTGCCTACAGTCCTGTGGTGGGTTGGATTATGACCGGTATTGCCGCCATGACCGCCTTCTACATGTTCCGCCTGTATTACGGCATTTTCTGGGGCACGGAGAACAAGGAAGCCCATGCTCACCACACCCCGCATGAGGCGCCGTTGTCGATGACCATTCCGCTCATTGTGCTTTGTGTCATCACCCTTGGCGTAGGTGTTTATTCCACCATTGCAGGATTCGCAGGGTGGGGAGGCAGTTTTGGTAGTTTCGTCAGTGCTGCCGGCACCGACTACACCATTCACTTCGACACTCAGATTGCCCTTACGTCAACCGTCATTGCCATTCTGAGCATTTGCTTGGCCACCTATATTTATAAAGGTGAAAGCCAGCCGGTGGCCGACCGTCTTTATAAGACGTTCCCGAAGCTGCACCGCGCAGCCTACAAGCGTTTCTATCAAGACGAGATTTGGCAGTTTGTCACCCACCGCATTATTTTCCGTTGCGTTTCTACGCCCATTGCCTGGTTCGACCGCCATGTCATCGACGGCACGTTCAACTTCATGGCCTGGGGAGCCAACGAGGGTGGCGAAAGCATCCGCCCGTGGCAGAGTGGCGATGTGCGCCAATATGCCGTGTGGTTCCTTACGGGAACGGTTGCACTGTCGTTAATCCTTCTTGCCATCTAACGTTGTAAATGTAATTCAGAAATAACAATTATGAGTATATTATCATTATTTGTACTTATTCCGGCCTTGATGCTGCTCGGCTTGTGGGCAGCACGCAATCTTGCGCAGGTGCGTGGTGTCATGGTAGTGGGAGCCTCCTGCCTGTTGGCTCTCTCGATATGGCTGACCATTTATTTTATTCAACAACGTGCAGCGGGAAACACTGATGTCATGTTGCTGACGGCAGAGTTTGAATGGTTCCGTCCGCTCAACATCAAGTATTCTGTTGGTGTCGATGGCATTTCCGTGGTGATGCTGCTTTTGTCGAGCATCATTGTCTTCACGGGCACTTTTGCCTCGTGGCAGCTCAAGCCGCTTACCAAGGAATATTTCCTGTGGTTCACGCTCCTGTCATCGGGTGTGTTTGGTTTCTTCATTTCCGTTGACATGTTCACCATGTTCATGTTTTACGAGGTGGCCCTCATTCCCATGTACCTGCTTATTGGTGTATGGGGAAGTGGAAACCGTGAATATGCAGCCATGAAACTTACGTTGATGCTGATGGGCGGTTCGGCTCTTCTCATCCTCGGCATTCTCGGCATTTATTTCTATAGTGGTGCCACTACGATGAATGTTAATGAAATTGCCGCCCTCCACAACATTCCCGTTGAAATCCAGAAGGTGTTCTTCCCCTTCATCTTCATTGGTTTTGGCGTGCTCGGTGCTTTGTTCCCGTTCCACACTTGGTCGCCCGACGGTCATGCTTCGGCCCCCACGGCTGTTTCCATGCTCCATGCCGGTGTGCTGATGAAACTTGGAGGCTATGGCTGTTTCCGCGTTGCCATGTACCTTCTGCCCGATGCCGCCCGCGAACTGGCTTGGGTGTTCCTCATCCTCACCACCATTTCTGTGGTCTATGGCGCTTTCTCCGCTTGTGTGCAGACCGACTTGAAGTACATCAATGCTTATTCGTCAGTTTCACACTGCGGTCTTGTGCTCTTTGCACTCCTTATGATGACACAGACCTCGTGTACGGGAGCCATCCTTCAGATGCTTTCCCACGGATTGATGACGGCCTTGTTCTTTGCCCTCATCGGCATGATTTACGGCCGCGCCCACACCCGCGACATCCGTTATCTGGGCGGACTGATGAAAATCATGCCCTTCCTGGCCTGCGGATATGTCATTGCCGGTCTTGCCAACCTGGGCCTTCCGGGTTTCTCGGGTTTCATTGCCGAAATGACCATCTTCGTGGGTTCGTTTGAGCACGCCGACACCTTCCACCGCGCCTGCACCATCATTGCCTGCAGTTCCATTGTCATCACGGCAGTCTATATTCTCCGTACGGTGGGAATGATACTCTTTGAGAATGTCAAGTATCCCCATTGCGACACGGTGAAGCTCACCGATGCCACTTGGGACGAGCGCGTTGCCGTCTGCTGCCTCATCTTCTGTGTTGCCGGTCTCGGCACTTTCCCCATGTGGGCCAGCCATGTCATCGACAGCGGCGTGACATCAATTCTTAACAACATCTTAATCGCTGGAATGTAATTATGAACTACGCACAATTTTTCAATATGTTGCCCGAGGCATACCTTGTCCTTGCGCTCATCCTGGTGTTCATCATTGACTTCTGCCGGTCGGGCAAGAAAGCCGTTCAGGAGTCTGCTCCCAGCGGTCTTTTCAATACGGTTGTGGCATTGTTGTTCCTTGGCTACACCTGCCTGTGTCTTGTTGCCGGTCCCGACGAAGCCTTTGGCGGCATGTATGTCACCACAAAGGCAGCCTGCGTGATGAAGGCCATCCTGGCCGTCGGCACACTCATCGTGGTCATTCAGGCCCGTCAGTGGCTGTCGCGCCCCGACACCTCATTCAAGGAGGGAGAGTTCTACATGCTCGTCATTTCCACCCTTCTTGGCATGGACATGATGATTTCCGCCGGACATTTCCTCATGTTCTTCCTTGGCCTTGAAATGGCTTCCGTGCCCATGGCCTGCCTGGTGGCGCTTGACAAATACCGCCACAATAGTGCCGAGGCTGCCGCCAAGTACATCCTTACGGCCACCTTCTCCAGCGGAGTCATGCTCTACGGCATTTCGTTCCTCTATGGCTCCTGCGGCACGCTCTATTTCGCCGACTTCACCCCGATGCTTTCGGCATCCATGGGCGAGCACCTTACGCTCAACATCATCGGCCTTGTCTTCTTCTTCAGTGGTCTTGGATTCAAGATTTCGTTGGTGCCGTTCCATCTCTGGACCGCCGACACCTATCAGGGAGCGCCCACCACGGTGACGGGTTATCTGAGCGTCATTTCCAAAGGAGCCGCCGCCTTCACCCTCTGCGTCATCCTTATGAAGGTGTTCGTCCCCATGACCGCTTATTGGGAGTACCTGCTCTACATTGTCATTGTGCTCAGCATCACCATCGCCAACCTGTTTGCCATCAGACAGAGCGACCTGAAGCGCTTCATGGCCTTCAGCTCCATTTCCCAGGCCGGTTATATCATGCTGGCCGTGGTTGGCAATAGCCAGCAGGGAGTGGCCGCCTTGTCCTATTATGTGCTGGTCTATGTGGTTGCCAACTTGGCCGTATTCGCGGTCATTGCCGCCGTTGAGGAACATAATGGCGGACGCACCGACATGGATGCTTTCAACGGTTTCTATTCCAAGAATCCCAAGTTGTCGTTGTTGATGACATTGGCACTCTTCTCCCTGGCCGGCATTCCTCCCTTTGCCGGAATGTTCAGCAAGTTCTTCGTCTTTATGGCTGCTGCCGCACAAGGTTCGTTCTGGGCCTATTTCGTCGTCTTCATTGCATTGGTCAACACCGTGGTGAGCCTTTACTACTATCTGCTCATCGTCAAGGCCATGTATATCAAAGATGCCGCCGACGCCCTTCCCACCTTCAAGAGCAGCATCGGCACAAAGGTGGCTCTGGCCCTCTGCACGGTGGGCATCCTCCTTTTCGGCGTGTTCAGCTGCATTTACGAATGGATTTTTGCCGCAGGGCTTTGATAAGTGAAGAGTGAAGAGTGAAGAATGAAAAGTGAAGAGTGAAGAGTGAAAAGTGAAGAGTGAAAAGTGAAGAGTGAAAAGTGAAGAGTGAAGAATTTGCTACCGCCATTAAATAATTGAAATGGTGAAAAAGGCTGCTGTCATAACTCGTAACTAAAAACTCACAACTTAAAATAGCATTTTAACTCCTAAACTCCAATAATATACTTCAACAAGCAAGCTTGATAATATTAAAAATATAGAATGATCAACATCACTTTCCCCGACGGTTCTGTTCGCTCGTATGAACAGGGCGTCACTGGTTTTGAAATTGCCGAGAGCCTCTCGCCCGCTCTGGCACGCAGCGTGGTAAGCTGCGGTGTGAACGGCGAGACGGTGGAACTCAACCGTCCCATCATGGACGATGCCTCCATCATTTTCTACAAGTTCGACGACGACGAGGGTAAACACACCTTCTGGCACACGTCGGCCCACCTGTTGGCCGAGGCCCTTCAGGAACTATATCCCGGCATACAGTTCGGTTTCGGCCCCGCCGTAGAGAACGGATTCTTCTACGACGTGCTCCTTCCCAACGGCGAGTCGGTGCGCGAGAGCGATTTCCCCAAGATTGAGGCCAAGATGAAAGAGCTGGCCGGAAAGAAGGAGCCCGTGGTGCGCCGCGAAGTTCCCAAGGCCGAAGCGCTGAAAGAGTTTGCCGCCGACGGCCAGACCTACAAGTGTGAGCACATCGACCAGGACCTGGAAGACGGCACCATCACCACCTATACCCAGGGCAACTTCACCGACCTGTGCCGCGGCCCGCACCTTGTCAACACCGGCGAAATCAAGGCCGTCAAGCTCACCAGCGTGGCCGGAGCCTTCTGGCGCGGCGATGCCACCCGCGAGCAGATGCAACGTCTCTACGGCATTTCCTTCCCCAAGAAGAAGATGCTCGACGAATACCTCGTCATGCTCGAGGAAGCCAAGAAGCGCGACCACCGCAAGATTGGCAAGGAAATGGAATTGTTCATGTTCTCCGAGAAAGTAGGCAAGGGCCTTCCCATCTGGCTCCCGAAGGGCACCGAGTTGCGCCTTCGCCTTCAAGACCACTTGCGCAAGGTGCAGAAGCGCTTTGGCTATCAAGAGGTTATCACCCCGCACATCGGCTCAAAGAACCTCTACATCACCAGCGGCCACTATGCCCACTACGGCAAGGACTCCTTCCAGCCCATCCACACCCCCGAGGAGGGTGAGGAATACATGCTGAAGCCCATGAACTGCCCCCACCATTGTGAGATTTTTGCTTCTAAGCCGCGCTCTTACCGCGACCTGCCCTTGCGCCTCGCCGAGTTCGGAACGGTCTATCGCTACGAGCAGAGCGGAGAGCTTCACGGACTGACCCGCGTGCGCTCCTTCACTCAGGACGATGCCCACCTCTTCTGCCGTCCCGACCAGGTGAAGCAGGAGTTCCTCAACGTCATGGACATCATCAACATCGTGCTCACCGCCTTCGGCTTCAACTTCGAGGCGCAGATATCGCTCCGCGACCCCAACGACCACGAGAAATACGTGGGCACCGATGAAGACTGGGCATTGGCAGAGCAGGCCATCGTGGAGGCATGCAAGGAAAAGGGCCTGCCCGCAAAGGTGGAATACGGCGAGGCCGCTTTCTACGGTCCCAAGCTCGACTTCATGATCAAGGACGCCATTGGCCGTCGTTGGCAGCTGGGCACCATCCAGGTGGACTACAACCTGCCCAAGCGCTTCGAACTGGAATACACCGACGAGGACAACCAGAAGAAGACGCCCGTCATGATACACCGTGCGCCCTTCGGTTCCATGGAGCGTTTCACCGCCGTGCTCATTGAGCACACCAGCGGCCATTTCCCCTTGTGGCTTACTCCCGACCAGGTGGCCATCCTGCCCCTTTCGGAGAAGTACAACGACTATGCCCGCGAAGTGGCCCGCCTCTTCGACCTTCAGGGCGTGCGTGCCACCCTCGACCTGCGTAACGAGAAACTGGGCCGTAAAATCCGCGACAACGAGCTCAAGCGCATCCCCTACATGGTCATTGTGGGCGAGAAGGAAGAAGCCGACCGCACCGTCGCCATGCGCCAGCAGGGTGGTGGCGAGCAGGCCGTCATGACCATCCAGGAGTTCATCGACAAAATCAACGGTGAAGTGGCTGAGATGACGAAAGATTTTTAAATCCCCGCGGGGATTTAAAAATCTTGAAATATGAGTTATGAGTTATTAGTTATGAAAAGGTAGGAATTGCCGCTTCAACCTCATAACTATAGTGGCCCAATGCTGGTAATTTCATAATTCATAACTCATAACTCAAAACTTATAGATAGTGAAACCCCATCACCGGCCGGTGATGGGGTTTCACTATCTATTCCCTTTCGCCCTATTGTGCGACTTGCACAACATTTGGCAATTTTCGATGTCGGTGCCGCCGCCTTTGCTCCACGCCGTCACATGGTCGGCATCCATCTCCGATAGTTTCCATATCTTCGTGCGGTTCAAATCGTTCCCCAAGGCGCATAGCGGGCAGTTGCTTTCCCCGCGCTCCATGGCCTTTTGGGTTTGCCGGCTATAGACGGTATGTTTCGTGGCCTCGTCGAAGATGCGGATGTCGAGCAACCTCTTGTCCACCTGTCCGCCCAAGATGTACTCAAAAATTCCCTTCCGGTTCTTCACGTAAGGGTCGCCATAGAGCATTCGCACCTGCTCGGCCACCTTTGTCGGATGATAGGGCACGTTGTGATAGGTTTCGTAGAGCCGGCCCCATTCCAGTCCGCGCATTTCCTTTTCCATATTCACGAACACCGTGCCGGCCCAGTCGATGACGCTATTGAAATAGGCTTTCAGCTCGTTGATGTCCGTGTCGCGGCGGTGCTGGCTCATGTATTTCTCCACGTTGTTGCGGCTCACCCATTGCAATGCCCGCTCAAGGTAATCCTGGCGGTTGACGGCGCCCGTGATGAAATGGCTCCATTTTTGAATGTTGGCATTTTGCGAGTTGCTGAACTCCTGTTTAGCCAGCGTCACGAACTCGCCCGAATAGACGGCGTTGAGTAGTTCCTGGCGGTTGAGCGGCACGCCGGCAATGTTCACCGTTTCAAACCATTTGCGTATTTCGTCTTCCGTGCCGTCGCACTCATAAACGAGCAATTCCGTGTTGAGCAGGAGCCTTTGAAGTTCCGTCGAGAGGCTTGTGAAATATTGTGGAATGCCGTTGTCGTCGATGATGCCGAACTTTCCCGTCACGAACCGTCCCAAGGAGGTGATGCGTTGTTGTCCGTCGAGCACTTCCAACCGTTCGTCCTCGGTCTTGTTGAAATAGAAAAGGCCCAAAGGATATTTATGGAGTGCCGATTGCACCACCGCCACGTCCTTTTTCCCGTCGGCGTAGATATAGTTGCGCTGGTATGCCGGTTGAATGGTCAACCTCCCACCAAGGCCATGCAATCCCTTTCCCTCCAGCTCGTTATAGACAAACCCTTCACATATTTCCTCTACGGTATAGGTTTTAAGAATTGTTTCCATAGTTATTGCTTTTTACGGATGAGTATTCTACCATAAGTTCGTTTATTGTTTATAACAGTACAACCACCTCTATCTTCTGGGTGTTGTTTATAACTTATTTCTTTTAATACCTCAGATGGTGCAGAAGCTCGCGTGTTTCCACTTGCTTGCCATATTATTTCAAACTGCTCTGGGCAATACTTGTCGAGGAAGGAGATAGGCACACCCATGATGCCGTCGTAGTCGGAAGGAATGGCATCGGTATAGGGCACTTCTATGGCATCGTAATTGTCGTAATGGCAATAGCCTTCTTTCCCTCTGATTTCCTTGTGCTTGCTATATTTCAAGTTGTCCTCCATCGTCATCAATTGCAAGGGCTGGTGGCGGCGGCCGTGGTCGAGGTTAGTAAACCAACAGGAATTACCAAGTCGTGTGTAATTTCCTATATAACCCAGTTTTTCTGCTTTTTTCTTATCACTCTCTTTAACAATAGTTCCTTCAGGAACTCCAAACACCATATCGGTAACAAAGCCTGTAGCTCCAAGCCAAGATTGATTCTCTTTGATAAGTGGAAAAATCTCTTTGTAGGTAATGGCGTTCATGTTTCCGATGACCAGAAACCCTTTTCCAGCCCCCATAATCCAGGCCATAAATTCTCGGAAGAGCGAGAACGGCGGATTGGTGACGATGATGTCGGCCTCGTCGCGCAAGCGGGTTACCTCTCGGCTTCGGAAATCACCGTCACCCTCCAAATAATTCCATTGCAGGTCGTTGATGTCGATGCGTTGTTTGTCGTTCCGTTCCAATACGAATATCTTGCCGTGCGTATGCGTCTTGCTGGCATCATATTGCGGGGCTTCGGTTTCAAAGAGTGTCAGCTGGATGGGGCCTTTGTAGCGTTTGCTCTCGTAGGCATAGCTGGTGGAGATGAGTTTGCGAAGGCCCAGCCGTTGGAAGTTCTGGGCGAAATAGCGGGTGAAATTGCTCCACTCGGGGTCGTCGCAGGGCAACAACACCGTCTTGTCGCGGAACACGTCGGCGTTGTACTCCAAATAGGCTTCCACCTCGTGCTCAATGTCGCGGTACTGGGTGTAGAACTCGTCGTTCTTGGCGTCTTTCGCCTTTGATAAAGATTCGTTAGCCATGGTCGCGATTGATAGTTGACAAATGTAGGCACCTGACTATCAATCGCCTGCGCACAAAGAAAGCGTGGCCATCCTTATGCGTTAAGCTGGGGCATGCCCAGGAATTGGAACCCCATCCCTGCCAATAAGAATGTACCACGCCCTAAGGCGCGAATACATTCGCTATAATGGCAGGGAGTGGGGCACACATACCTGTGTCCCACAAATTCTATTACTTCAGAGCGTTTTTTATTCCAAACTGTTTCCTGGGCATTTTGGCTTAACGCGAAATAATAGCAAATGCTTCTTTGCGGTTTCGGGATTTCTCCCCCGAACCGTTTGCAAAAGTACAAAAAAGATTTGAATGACGGGCACTTTTTTCAATAAAAACCGCTGGCGGGCGTTTTTTCCTCTTGTTTTTACCTCGGATGGCCTCGGATGGACACTGTTTTTTTATGAAAAAAGTAGCTCTTTTTGCTTTGAAAATTGGTGGGTAAGTTTGTGTGTAGAAATTATGAAAAATCTTGACAAAATTCCCAAATTTTCGGTGGTTTTCTAACTGCTTGATTATCAATGGGTTTAAAATAGCGACCGGTTTGACCGCAAATTTCCCTCCTCAATCTTCAAGATTTCTCCTCTCAAACTTCAAAATCTCTCCCCTCGATTTGCGGTCAAACTTCCTTCACGCTCCCAAAAACCATGAAAAATCTTGACAATTTTCCTGCGGCTTTACATTGTTTTTTTACCACGGAAAAACATGTTTTTTCAACCACGGATGAACACGGAATTATTTCAACCACGGATGGTGTTTTTTTACCACGGATGAACACGGATTGACACGGAATTTTTGCGGATTTGTAATGAATGCGTAGGGACATACTTTATGTATGTCCGAAAAAAGGCGTGATGGCATGTCATCTTTTGAGGCGTGCGGACATACATAAAGTATGTCCCTACACCGGAATCATATAAAGATGGAAATCCGTGAAAAAGTCCGTGTCATTCCGTGTTCATCCGTGGTAAAAAACATCCGTTGTTTAAAAAAAGTCCGTGTCTGTCCGTTTTCTTCCGTGGTAAAAAATACCATCCGTTGTTTTAAAAAGTCCGTGTCAGTCTGTGTTCATCCGTGGTTAAAAGTACACCCGTGGTTAAACAAAGACCATCCGTGGTAGAAAAAGAGGAAGAAATCAGAAGGGGAGTCCTACGGCGAAATGGAACGCAAAGTCGCGCGATAACCGTGGATGAACGATGGCCCAATGCTCTTTGGAGTTTTCGTAGGCGGGGTTGACGGCCTTCATGCCCATGTCGAAGCGTAGGATGAAGTAGCTGAAGTTGAGGCGCAGGCCGGCGCCGTAGGCCACGGCTATCTGCTCATAGAAATTGTCGAGGTGGAATTGTCCGCCCTCCTGTTCGGGATAGTTTCGCATGGTCCAGATGTTTCCCGCATCGATGAACAACGCCCCCGCGAGTTTCCAGAAAAGGTGGGTGCGGTATTCCATGCTGAGGTCGAGCTTCATGTCGCCCGTCTGGTTGATGAAGTCGATGGCTCCATGGTTTCCGCGGAATTTTCCGGGCCCCAGTCCCCTCACCGTCCATCCCCTTACGGAGTTGGCGCCGCCCGAGAAGTATCGTTTCTCAAAGGGCAGCACGCGGCTATTGGCGTAGGGCCATGCCACGCCCAGTGCGGCATGTAGCGCCAGCTGGTTGCTTCCGGCCAGCGTCACCGTGCGCGAGTAGTCGAAGTCGGCCTTGGCGTATTGCGCGTAGGCAATGTTGAAAAGCGTGTATTGCCCGTTGGTGTTCTTGCTGCTCCCCGTAAGGCGGCTGATGCCCGAGAGCAGGTTGCCGGCCGTTTCCACATTGAGCTTGATGGCGTGGTTGCCCTTCACGATGGTGGTGGCGAAGCCTATTTTCATGATGAACAGGTCCTCGTAGTTATAGCGCAGGATGGCGTTTCGGCTTCCGGCGGCATCGAGGTATTCTTGTTTGAAGATAGGCGAAATCCACGGCATGTGGATGTAGTTGAGGTCGAGCAGGTCCACGCGGTAGGAGTGGTGCTTGGCGGCGTCGGTCCATCGGTATCGCCACGAGCCGTTGAACAGTCGGCGGTGGAACTCGGGCCTGTCCTGCAGGTTATAGCTCACGGAAAGTTCCGACGAGGCGGTGCTCCTTCGGCGGTAAGCCCTCGACACGAGGGGTGCGAGCAGGCGCGGGAAGAGCAACTTCGTCTCAATGCTGTATTCCTTATAGTCCTGATTCTGATAGTCTTCCAGCCCCGTGATGGCCTCGAAGGCCCCTCGAAGCTGAATGGTGAGCACCTCGGAGCCGTGGAAGAGGTTGCGGTTCTCGTAGGTGAGCGATGCCGCGGCACCGAAGTCGCCCGCGGTGTTGGTGCCTTCGGGCTGGAAGCTGAGGGTGTTGGGCTTGTTGGTGTTCAGGTGGATGAGGCAGTCGAGGAGCGTGGTGTCGGGGTCTTCGGAGAAGTTGACATTTGTGTATCTCACCGCCGAGAGCCTTGCAAAGTTGTTGTAAGTCTTCTGCAGGTCGGCGGCGCTATAGGGCTCGCCGGTGCGTATGGCCGTGTTCTCCCTGAGCACCGAGGGGCGCAGGGGGAGGGTGGCCGTGGACGTTTGGGCGTGGGGGGCGAAATTGACGTTTCGGACGTAATAGACGGGATGGCGGGTGGCGACGGTGTCGCCGCCGACGCGCCATGGCGACAACTTGAGCGTGAGGTCCACAAGGTGTGAGCCGAGCGTGCTGTCGGCGGTGAAGGTGATGAAGTCTTTGTGAAAGCGGTAGTAGCCGTTGTCGTTGAGCAACGTTGTGAGGTGTTTGCGCTGGTTGTTCAACTCGTTCACCGAGAACATCATTCCCTCCTTGAGGATGAATGCTTCGGGGTGGCGGCTAAGGAAGGCGGCGATGGAGTCGTCGCGGATGTCGTATTGAAGGTTGCGGATGTGGAAGGGCTCGCCCGGGTGGAGGTGATATTTGAGCGACACCTTCTGGTGCTTCAGCCTTGTGGTGTCGATGGTCGTGGCGGCGTTCAGGTAGCCCATGTTTTGCATGGCCGTGGTGAGGTCGTGGGCGGTCTGGGCCGTCAGCACGGAGTCGAGGGGCACGTCCTTCTTGCGTATGAACCACTTGACCTGCGGTTGTTGCCTGATGTACGGCTCCAGGTCCGTGAGCCTGATGTCGCGGTTGTCGGACAACAGTGCCACGTCGTGGAGCATCGGTTCATCGGTGGCATTGCGCGAGGAGGTGCAGGCGGCAAGGGTGATTGCCACGGCCAGGAAGATGACACATTTTAATAATGAAAATCTCATTATTTCTGAATTTGAATGCAAAATTAGCAAAAAAAATCGTACTTTTGCCACATGATAAGCAAAAACTTGATAAAATACATCCATTCGCTGGAAGTGAAGAAGGTTCGCGGCGCCGAAAAGGCGTTTGTGGCCGAAGGTCCGAAGGTGGTTGGTGAACTGATGGCGGTGATGGAGCCCCAGCGCCTGGTGGCCACCCGGGAGTGGTATGACGGCCATCGGCGGCAGCCCAGGGCGCAAGACGTACTGGTCACGGAGGAGGAGCTGAGGCGTGTCAGTTTCCTTCAACATCCGCAACAGGTATTGGCGGTGTTCCCCATTCCTGCCAATGCGCCTGAGGACCTGCACCCGGAGGAAGAGCTCTACATAGCGCTCGACAATGTGCAGGACCCCGGCAATCTGGGCACCATCATCCGCATTGCCGACTGGTTTGGCATCAGCCATATTATATGTTCCGTAGGCACCGCCGACGCCTATAATCCGAAGGTGGTGCAGGCCACCATGGGTAGCCTGGCAAGGGTGAGGCCGTGCTATGTGGACCTGCCGGCGTTTCTTTCCTCGCTTTCCCGGGGCGTTCCCGTTTACGGCACTTTCCTCGACGGCGACTCTCTCTATGCGAAACGTCTTACGGGCCACGGCATCCTCGTCATGGGGAATGAAGGCAACGGGGTGTCGGCGGCGGTGGAGGCACTGGTGGGCGAACGCATTAAAATTCCCTCGTTCCCGCCGGGCAAGCCTACGGCAGAGAGCTTGAACGTAGCCGTGGCCACGGCTATTTGCGTGGCGGAATTTAGAAAGTGAAGCTTATAAATGAAAAATAAAGCCCCCCTCTAATCCCCCCCTTGGGGGGAAGACGTACGGCCAAAGGGCTTCCCCTCCTACGGGATGGGTCGGTGTGGGCCATGAACTCCTAATATATTACAATGAAAAAACTATTGCTTCTCAGCCTGTTGTTCTTCTCTGTGTCGGTCAGTGCGCAGAAACGGGAACTCTTTGAGTTTAAGAAGAATATGCCCGTTTATTGCGACGAGCTGATAAAAGACATGACCTATCCGCTGGCCTGGGGGAATGCCCCTCAGAAGAATTTCAAGAAATGGAAGAAAGCGGCGCGCGCCAAGGTGCTGGAGTGCATGATGACGCCGCCGGCGCCGCCCGTGAACGGCTTTGAGCTGAAAGTGCTCGACGAGGAACAACGCAACGGCTATAAGGCGCGGAAACTGGAATTCCAGCTCAGCAAATATTATAAGGTGCGGGCCTATCTGCTGGTGCCCGATGCGCCCGGCAAGCATCCCGCCATCAACCTTCTGCATGACCACGGCGCCCACCTGTTCATAGGGAAGGAAAAGATGATACGGCCTTTCCATGAAGATTCCACGGTGATGAAAGATGCCGAGGAATGGCAGGACGTGGTCTATGGAGGGCAGTTTTGGGGCGATTTCCTGGCACAACATGGCTTTGTGGTCTTCTCGGCCGATGCTCCCGCCTGGGGCGAGAGGGGCAGGGCAGAGGGCGTGGACCGCTCAAAATACGACATCATGGCAGGAAACATGATGATGTATGGTCGCGACTTGAGCGCTTTTATGACTTACGACGACATGGCCACCACCGAACTGCTGGCCTCGTTGCCCGAGGTGGACGCCGAACGCATTGGCTGTGCCGGGTGTTCCATGGGCGCTTACAGGGCATGGATGCTCGGCGCTCTCTCAGACAAGATAAAAGCCATGGCGGCGGTGTGCTGGATGGTGACCAGCGACGTGCAACTCACCCTCAACTACGGAAGAAGTGAGAATGGCGGATTTGCCAACTGCATTCCCGCGCTTCGGCAATATCTTGATTATCCACACATTGCCAGCCTGGCGTGTCCCAAGCCCGCGCTGTTCATCAACGGTAGCCAGGATAAGCTTTTCCCAGTGCCGGGAGCCGAGAAAGCATTTAAAATCATGCACGACGTGTGGGACAGCCAGCATGCCTCGGAACAACTTATCACTGAGTTGTGGGACATGCCCCACGGATGTCCGCCCGATGCACAACAACGAGTATTAACTTTTTTCCAAAAAACATTGTTGGGGAAATAGACGTTTAGAAAATAAGTCGTTTAGGAAAAATGATTCAAGAATTGTCGCTTAGGCTATTGCCCAGCCAGGCCGCCGACGAGCAGGCCATAAAAGATTATCTTTCAAAGGAAAAGGGCATGAACGGAATATGCGCGGTGCGCGTGTTGAAGAAAAGCATTGACGCACGGCAACGCACGGTCTTTGTAAACCTGAAAGTGAGGGCATACGTCAACGAACTTCCCGAAGCGGAGGAATATGTTGAAACCCATTATGGGGATGTGTCAGATGGTCGCCAGGTCATTGTCGTGGGAGCGGGGCCCGGCGGATTGTTTGCCGCCCTGCGGCTCATTGAGCTCGGGCTGAGACCGGTGGTCTTGGAACGTGGAAAAAATGTAAGGGACCGCAAATTGGACCTTGCTCAGATAGCAAAAACGCATAGCGTGGAAACCGAGAGTAATTATTGTTTCGGGGAAGGCGGCGCCGGTGCTTACTCAGACGGTAAATTGTTCACACGCAGTAAGAAAAGGGGAAACACTGAGAAAATACTTCATGTGTTCTGTCAGCACGGGGCAAGCACTTCCATCTTGTCGGATGCCCATCCGCATATCGGCACCGACAAATTGCCTCGCGTTATTGAAAACATGAGGAACACCATTATCAGATGTGGTGGCGAAGTGCATTTCCAGACCAAGATGGTGGAGTTGATACTTCAAATGGAACATGGACAAATGCCCAGGGCGGTCGGCGTGCGAACCGTCAATGTTTCGACGAACGAGGAAAAGGAATGGAGGGGTCCTGTCATCCTTGCCACGGGACATTCGGCCAGGGATGTTTATCAATACTTTGCCAATGAAAAAATGGCCATTGAAGCAAAGGGGTTGGCAGTAGGCGTGAGGCTTGAACACCCCAGCCACCTCATCGACCAGATACAATACCATAGCCGCGAAGGTAAGGGAAAATACTTGCCGACGGCCGAATATAGCTTTATCACGCAGGTGGAAGGAAGGGGAGTCTATAGTTTTTGTATGTGTCCGGGAGGGATTGTCATTCCAGCTGCCAGCGGTCCGGAGCAGATTGTTGTCAACGGCATGAGCCCGTCGCACCGCTCCACGGCTTGGAGCAATAGCGGAATGGTGGTGGAGGTGAGGCCCGAAGACCTCGATGAGTTCCGTCTTCCCAATATCAACGGCGACGACCCGTTGCGCATGATGCGGCTTCAAGTACATCTTGAGAAATTGTGTTGGCAACAGGGCAATATGAGGCAAACGGCGCCCGCACAGCGCATGGCCGACTTTGTGAACGGCCGTCTCTGTGCATCCTTGCCCACGTCGAGCTATGCTCCGGGACTCATTGCCAGTCCGTTGCATTTCTGGATTCCGCCGTTTATTTCACGGAGGTTGCAGGAAGGTTTCCGTAAATTCGGTAAGATGAGCAGGGGATTTCTTACAAATGATGCCACGCTGATTGCCATTGAGACACGTACCTCCTCTCCCGTGAGAATACTTCGCGATGGTGTTTCCTTGCAACATCTGGCCTGCGAGGGACTATTCCCTTGCGGCGAAGGGGCTGGTTATGCCGGCGGCATTGTGTCGGCGGCGGTGGATGGCGAAAGGTGTGCCGATCAGTGCTTGGCCTTCATTTCCTCCAACTCCTTATTGAGGTAATAAGGCGTGTAACCCTGTTTGCTTTTTGCCACTTCCTCGGGCGTTCCCGTGGCCATCACCCGGCCGCCGTTGCGTCCGCCTTCGGGGCCCATGTCGATGATGTGGTCGGCCAGTTTTATGACGTCGAGGTTGTGCTCAATGATAACAACGGTGTTGCCTTTGTTGACCAGCCTTTGAAGCACGTCCATCAGCATCCTGATGTCCTCGAAATGCAGGCCCGTGGTGGGCTCGTCGAGGATGAAAAGTGTCTTTCCGGTGTCTTTCTTGCTCAGTTCCGTTGCCAGTTTCACCCTTTGGCTTTCACCGCCCGACAGGGTGGTGGAAGGCTGTCCGAGTTTGATATATCCCAGTCCCACGTCCTGGATGGTTTTTATTTTCCTCAGTATTTCCGGCACATTTTCAAAGAATTCCACCGCTTGGTTGATGGTCATGTCGAGCACGTCGGCAATACTTTTCCCCTTATACCGCACTTCGAGCGTTTCACGGTTGTAGCGTTTTCCGTGGCATACCTCGCAGGGCACCATGACATCCGGTAGGAAATTCATTTCGATGGTCTTGTATCCGTTGCCGCCGCAAGTTTCGCAACGTCCGCCTTTCACGTTGAATGAGAAACGTCCGGGCTTGTAGCCTCTGATTTTTGCTTCGGGCAGGTTGACAAAAAGGTTTCGGATGTCGGCAAACACGCCCGTGTAGGTGGCGGGATTGCTGCGTGGAGTGCGGCCGATGGGAGCCTGATCCACATTGACCACTTTGTCAATGTTTTCAATTCCTTCCACCGCTTCAAAGGGCATGGGCTTTTTCAGACTTCTGTAGAAATGCTGGCTGAGGATGGGCTGCAGGGTTTCGTTGACGAGTGTTGACTTTCCAGAACCCGAAACGCCAGTAACGACGATGAGTTTTCCAAGTGGGAACTCCACATCGACGTGCTTGAGATTGTTGCCGCTGGCTCCTATTATCTTGATGCTCTTTCCGTTGCCTTTTCGCCGGCCTGCGGCGGGCAGTTCAATCGAACGTCTCCCGTTCAGGTATTGAGCGGTGAGCGTTTCCTTGTCTTTCATATCGGCGGGTTTCCCTTGGAACACCACTTCGCCGCCTTTTCGTCCGGCTCCCGGTCCGATGTCGATGATATAGTCGGCACTGAGCATCATTTCCTTGTCGTGTTCAACGACGATGACGGTGTTTCCGAGGTCGCGCAGTTCTTTCAACGAACGTATCAGGCGGTCGTTGTCGCGCTGGTGGAGTCCGATACTTGGTTCGTCGAGGATGTAAAGCACGTTGACCAGTTGTGAGCCTATCTGCGTCGCCAGTCTTATTCGCTGGCTCTCACCGCCCGAAAGTGTTCCCGACTGCCTGTCGAGCGAGAGGTATTCCAGTCCCACCTCCAGCATGAAGTCGAGGCGCGTGATGATTTCCTTCGTTATTTCGGCGGCAATTTGTTGTTGTTGTGGAGTCATCACGTTTTTGGCATTTACCATCCACTCTTTCAGTTCCGAGATGTCCATTTTTGCCAATTCCGAGATGTTCTTGTCGCCGATTTTGTAGGAAAGCGACTCGCGGTTGAGCCTCATGCCCTTACATTCCGGACAGTCGGTGACGGCGAGGAACTGGTCGGCCCATTTCTGTCCGGCCTGGCTGTCGTCGTTGTCCATGACGCTTCTCAAATACTTCACTACGCCGTTGAAATCCACGAAGTAGTCGCTCGAAGTGTGTACCAGTTCCTTGCTTATTCTCACGTTTCCAAGTGTGCCGTAGAGCACCTCGCGAAGTGCCTCCTCGGGCAGGTCGCCGACTTTTGTTTTCAGGTCACATCCGTATTTTTCGAGCACGGCGGCTATTTGCCAGAAAATCATCTGGTTCTTGTATTTCCCCAGCGGTGTGATGGCCCCGTCGTAAATGCTGACGTTGCGGTTGGGGATGACTTTGTCCATGTCGATTTCATGCACATAGCCCAGTCCTTTGCAATGAGGGCACGCTCCTTCGGGCGAGTTGAACGAAAATTTGTTGGGGGCGGGGTCGCTGTAAGAGATGCCGGTTGTGGGGCACATCAACCGCTTGCTGTAATACTTGGCGCTGCCGCTGTCTTTTTCCATAATCATCAGCAGCCCCTCTCCCTGTTTCATGGCTGTTGCCACGCTTTTCTTGAGCCGTTCATCGTCTTTGGCCTGCACGCGCAACTTGTCGATGACCACCTCAATGTTGTGGTTCTTATAGCGGTCAACCTTCATTCCGCGTGTAATTTCTTTCACCTCGCCGTCGATGCGGATGTTGAGGAAACCTTTTTTCCTCATGCTCTCGAACAGTTCGCGGTAGTGTCCTTTTCTGTTTCTCACCAATGGCGCGAGGATGTAGATGGCCTTGCCGTCGTAGTCGGAAAGAATCATGCTGATGACCTTCTCTTCGGTATATTTTACCATTTTCTCGCCGGTCATATAGCTGTAGGCGGTGCCGGCGCGTGCGAAGAGAAGTCGCAGGTAGTCATATACTTCCGTGGTGGTGCCCACGGTTGAACGCGGGTTTTTGTTGGTGGTTTTCTGCTCTATGCTGATAACGGGGCTAAGGCCGGTGATTTTGTCAACGTCGGGACGTTCTATGCCTCCGAGGAAGTTGCGGGCGTAGGCCGAGAAAGTCTCAATATACCTGCGTTGGCCTTCAGCAAAAATGGTGTCGAAGGCCAACGACGATTTGCCGCTTCCACTAAGACCAGTCATCACGGTCAAACTTCCGCGAGGTATCTCAACGTCAATGTTTTTCAGGTTGTGCACACGGGCACCCCATACGCAAATTTTATCGTTTTCCAACTTTTTCTAAGTTAATTCAAAGGAGTTTTGGCGATTGTGGATGACAACTCCAAGCGGTTAAGTTTTTATTCCGTTGCCCCTTGGCCCTCGGTATATCCCCTGAGCAAGTTGACGTCGCGCCGGATGTTGTATTTCCTCCCGTCGGCACCTTTCGCCTTCACCAGCACATAGTAAACGCCCTGTTTCACGTCGCGTCCGTTGAACGTGCCGTCCCATCCTCCTGCGGGGTCGCTCCACTCGTAGATTTTCTGTCCCCAACGGTTGAAGATGGTGGCATGGAACTCCACGAGGCTTTGCCATCCGTCCTTTGCCTTGTAAATGTCGTTGATATTGTCGCCGTTGGGCGAAAAGGCGTTGGGCATTTCCAACCGGCTTTCGCTCACCGTGACGCGGATGGGCTGCATGTCGGCCCAATATTCATCGGTGAAACTCACCGTGTCGTTGCCTTGTATGAAGAGGGCATAGCACACGATGGCGTGGCTTCCTGCCTGTGTGAACGTACATTCGGTATTTTCTTCATACCTGGTTAGGTAGGGCGACTCTTCGCCTTCCATCGTGAACCGCCATTCGTAAGTGGCCGACCATCCGTCGGTGTTTTCCGGCTGAGCCAGGAAGCGGCCTTTCACCGGTGCCGAGCCCGAAAATTGCGTTGATTCTTCTTCCTCGCCGTCGGAACTCGAAAAGAATGCCGTGGGGTTGATATTGGGCCACGCATCCTGTGCCATGGCATTGCCGGCAAACAGGGCGCACGCGGAGGTAATGATATACGAAAGAATGCTTTTCATCAGTTTGTCAACTTTTTAAAGGCTCTTTTATTTCAATAGTTGATACCATCCTTCGGGCAGTGTCCTTGCCAGCACGAAGTCGTTGATGGTCTTCCCGTTAAGTGTCGTCGTGGTGAAATAGATTTCTCCCTGGCCGTTGAAGACCTTGAACGTGCCGTTTTGCGTGCCGGCGGTTATCCATTCCCCCATGAGGTTTTCGGCAAACATCTGCGGCACGGGGTCGAAGGACCTTGTGCAGAGCGTGTTTTCCTGGTAATTTTCGTTGAGGGAGCCAAGCAGCCATGTCTTGTCTTTTGCCACATAGTGGGTGAAGAGTATCTGCCTTCCGTCGCTCCACACCCTGGCGTTGCCGAGTTCACATACAGGGTCGCCGTCCATGCAGATGGACGTCATGCTGTTCACAGGGTCGTAGGCGGTGGCGTTTGGCAAGGTGCTGGTGTTCACAGCACATACGGAAATGTTGTTGTCGAGCAAGGCGTAATAGCCCATTTGGGCATAGCTGCTTTCCCACACCCACGGGCAGAGGGTGTTGTTGCTGTCAAAGTTCCAGCCCGAGGCCGACCATCCGGGAGCAGCGGTGCCCGCCAGGTTGTTGTAGCCGGTCGTGGTGGTGCAGATGAGTCCTCCGTTCCTGTCGGGCTGGCCGTTGTTGCAGGTGTTGCCTCTTGCCCAGATGCTTGGCAGCCGGCCGTTGTTCACCATGCGCTCCAGGTAGAGCAGCCTTTGGTTGTTGGCATAGACGTTGAGGTTCACGCTGTTGTTGGCAGGTTCAGCCACCGCCGCAATCATGTTTCCGTTGTCGTCGAAGCAGAAAGCGTCGGCTCGTCCGGGATAGGTGTATTTCTTCACGCCGTCCATGTAGCTCTCACTGGTCGAGGCGTTGATGTTGGCCAGTTCGCACACCCCGTTCCAGGGATGGTAAATCAGTTTCACCGTGTTGCGGTTGTTGATCATCTTGCCGTTGACGCATACGCCCGTCGTCGTGGCCACCACCACGGCGGGATTGATTTCAAAGAGCGTGCTGCCCTCCACCGAGGTGCCCCCGTCGGCCGAAGTAAAGCTGAAGGCGACGGGTTCGGGAATGTTATAAGTTCCCCACAGGTCCACGTCGCTCTGGCTTGCGGTATATCTGATGGTGCCCTGTCCGCGCGGTGTCACGGTGTAGGAGCCTTGCAAGGGCCGTGTGAGGTTCTTGTCGGCGAAGGCCTTCACCGAGAAATGCTGCCCCACGAGTCCCCATGTCGATGCCGTCAGCTTTTCGTAAGAAGAGGCTCCGGGCAACTTGATGCCCAGGGTGGGCTGGTCGGGCTCCTCGGCCGGTTTCTGCTTGACGGTCACCCTGCAGGTGGCATATTTGAACGACTGCTTTCCCACGCCGCCGTCGATGGTCTTGGCGGTAATGGTTGCCGTTCCCACGGCCAGCGCTTTCACCACGCCGTTTTTCACCGTGGCGATGTTGTTGGCCGACGATGACCATGTCACGTCTTTCACCGTGGCATTCTCAGGCGTTACGTTGGGCGTAATGAGGCCCTCGTCGCCTACATAGAGCGTCATCTCCGTGGGCGACAAGGTCAGGTTGGTAACATGCACGGTGTTGTTGCCCTTCACCATGATATAGCAGTTCACGGTATATCCGCCCTGGTTGGCCGTCACGCTGATGGTGGTGGACCCTTCGCCCACGGCGGTCACCAGTCCGTTGCTGACCGTTGCCACCTGTGGGTTGCTCGATGTCCAGGTCAAGTCCTTGATGGAAGCATTCTGCGGCGACACGGTGGCGGTGAACGTTGCCGTTTCGCCCACGGCGAGCTGCAGGCGGTGGTCGAACATTGCCGGGGAGCTGTTCACCATCACGGTGAGCACGGTGTAGCCGCGCACCACGTCGCGCACGTCGCTCAGCAGGATGGGCTTGGGTGTCTGCAATGTCCACGAGCTCACGGGCCCGCTTTCGTTGACGCGCAACTGCTGTTGTTCCCAGAAATACATGGCACCGTCGTTGGTGTAAATCTCATATTGCGCCCTCAGGCAGCCGGCAAAAGCCAGCATAAGGACAGTCAGTGTAAAAAGTCTTTTCTTCATGGCCTAGCCCTTTCTTATTTTTTACAGAATTTCAGCGTCCGCCCCGGCAGGTGTACAATATAAATGCCCTTGCCCAAGGTTGAGGTATCGATGACGGTGCGCTCCCTGGCCGCCTTGCGGCAGAAAACGCTTTTGCCGTCGGCAGTAGCCACGTTGATGGTGGTGCCCGGCAGGCAGCCGTTGACCACCACATAGGCGTCGGCCACGTCGATGGTCACTTCATCACCGGCGGGAGCCGCAAGAAGGGTGGGGGCCGAGCCGCGCAGCTCGAAGGTGGCCTTATATACATTGTTGAACCACACGCCGTTGCCGTTCTTGCGCATGATGGCGAAGTAGGGGGCGCTGTTGCCAAGCGACGACTGCAGGCAGTCAAGGTCTTGCCGTATGTCAACTTCGGCAGAGATGCCGCCCTGTTTCAAGATGTCGCCGTTGTTATTGTAGCCCACCAGGAACCATTTCTGCGCATGGATATGGGCAGAAAACAGCAGCAGGCCGGCCACGAGGAGGATAGTTTTTCTTTGTCGCATAGTCGTATAATATAAATAAATAGGTGTTAGCAATTCATGCCGCTATTTAATTTAAACGGCTTACAAAGATACTTATTGTTTCATAAACCTGCAAATATTTGCTCTTTTTTCTTTTTCCTTCATTCTTTTTTCCTTTTATTTCAGTTCCGTGTAAAGGCAGCGATGTACCTAAATATGACAAATAACAAGGCGTGGGCAATGCCAAGGAAAGGGAGCAGAAAGGAAAGTTTATGCAAAAACATCCATGATTTTGCATAAGGTTGATTTCCATATTGTTTTTGAGTTGGAAAAATGGTTGTTAATGCGCTGTCTTTCAGCACATTCCTTAACCCTGAGTTGTAGTCCGGCCCAGTCCTGGCCGCAAACGACTGCAGTCCAGACCGCAAACGACTGCAGTCCTAACCGCAGAAGGACTGGAGTTTTTTGCGGTCTGGACTGGCTGCATTTACCATTTTCTTGCAAGAATGTATATTCTTCCATTTCTGGTACACTCTGCCATGCTGCGAGCCTGTCTTAGGAGCCGACGCTTCCAAGCGTCGGAACAACCGCAAGTCCGTAACCCGCATTGTCGGTCCATCGCTCATAGGCGTCGGCTCCTTTTCCCATGCTCAGCACCCGTCGCGAAAGGTTTCTTCGGGAAAATTAATATGAATTTCCTTAGTGAAATGAATGTAAAAAAACTTTAGAAAGCCGCAAATATGTTTTAATTGTGAGGCTGATTGTGTTAAAAGAGGACAAAAGGAAATGACAAAATGACAGTTTTACATTTTTTGCGTCTATTTTTGCACTCATAAATACAACATGACACGGTGTCGGCCCTGGTTAAACCCTTTGGCAGAAACTTCGTCATAGTTATGTTTTCAGCATAAAATTACATCAATATTTAATAAGACATGAAGAACGTAAAAAATTATTTGGTTTACGCAATGTGCATTATTGCCATTGCTTTTTCAGCAAGTTCATTTGTCAAGGTCTATGCCAACCAGACCAACCTTGCCGGCGCCTCCGGCTCCACCGGCACGACCGCTGCTCCCGGACAGCCCGTTGATCTGACCTATGCCGCCGAGAAGGCATTGCCCGCCGTGGTGACGGTGAGGGTGGTGCAGAACAGCAAGACGCAGACCGTGGAAGTGGAAGACCCGTTCAGCGACTTCTTCGACCCGTTCGGCTTCTTCGGCAACCCCAACGGCGGAAGGCAGAAGCGCCAGGTGCAGACGCCGAAACGCCAGGGCTCAGGCTCGGGTGTCATCGTTTCGGCCGACGGATACATCGTCACCAATAACCACGTGGTGGAGGGTGCCGACGAGATAACGGTCATCTTGACCGACAACCGTGAGTTCTCGGCAAAAATCATCGGTACGGACCCGACCACCGACCTCGCCCTCATCAAGGTGAACGGCAAGGACATGCCCGCCATCACCATTGCCGACAGCCAGAAGCTGAAGATTGGTGAATGGGTGCTGGCCATCGGTAACCCGCTCACCCTGGGCACCACCGTCACGGCAGGCATCGTGAGCGCCAAGGCACGCTCCATGCAGGGCGGCAACACTGTGCAGAGCTTCATTCAGACCGATGCCGCCATCAACCGCGGAAACTCGGGCGGCGCACTGGTCAACGCCTCCGGCGAGCTGGTGGGCATCAACTCCATGCTCTATTCCGAAACGGGTTCCTATAGCGGTTACGGCTTCGCCATTCCCACCTCTATTATGAACAAGGTGGTGAGCGACCTGAAGACCTACGGCACCGTGCAGCGCGCACTCATCGGCATCCAAGGCTCCGACCTGAACAACTATACCGACGGCCTGAAGCAGGAGGGCAAGGATGTTCCCGACTTCGGAACGGTCAACGGCATCTATGTGGCAAAGGTTGACGAAGACGGTGCCGGTGCAGCCGCCGGACTGAAGGAAGGCGACGTCATCACCGCCATCGACGGCAAGTCGCTCACCAAGATGGCCGAGCTGCAGGAATACCTGGTCAACAAACGTCCCGGCGACAAGGTGACCATTACCTACCTGCGCAACAAGTCGAAGAAGACGGCCAACGTGACGTTGAAGAATGCCCAGGGCAACACCTCAGTGGTGAAGAGTGCCGACATGGACGTGCTGGGTGCCACCTTCCGTCCCGTCAATGAAGATGAGAAGAAGCAGCTGGAGCTTAACTATGGCCTGAAAGTGATGAAGGTGAGCAAGGGCGCCATCAAGGATGCCGGCATTCCCGACGGATTCATTATCCTTACGGCCAACGAGAAGACCATCAAGACCACCGACGACCTGCAGGAGGCCGTGAAAGCCGCTTCAACGAGCAAAGACCCCGTGCTCTACATCAAGGGCGTATATCCTACGGGCAAGAAAGGCTATTTCGCCGTGCAGCTTCAAGAGTGATGTGAAGAGAGAAATACTACATGAAAATCGCGGCCGGCAATGCTTGGCCGCGATTTTTTGTCGCTGGATAGTCCCCTTTTATAGGTAATGAATGAAGTTTTTCTGTAAATTATTCGGTAATTTGACGGAAAACCCGTACTTTTGCATCTGCTAATCAATAACGACCATGAGGCAACTAAAAATCACTGTTCAAATTACGAACCGCGGCAGTGCGTCCCTCGACAAATATCTTCAGGAGATAAGTCGCGAGGAACTGCTTTCTGTTGACGAAGAAGTGGAGCTTGCCCAGCGTATCAGGAAAGGCGACCGAAAAGCCCTTGAACGCCTTACGCGGGCCAACCTGCGCTTTGTGGTTTCCGTGGCCAAGCAATATCAGAACCAGGGGCTGTCGCTTCCCGACCTCATCAACGAGGGCAACGTGGGGCTCATCAAGGCTGCCGAGAAGTTTGACGAAACGCGCGGCTTCAAGTTCATTTCATACGCCGTGTGGTGGATCAGGCAAAGCATACTCCAGGCCATTGCCGAGCAAAGCCGCATTGTGCGCTTGCCGCTCAACCAAGTGAGCAGCGTGAACAAAATCAACCGCATGTCGAACAAGTTCGAGCAGGAGAACGAGCGCCGCCCCAGCATTGAAGAGATAGCAGAGTGCATCGACCTGCCCCACGAGAAGATTGAGGATGCCATCATGGTGAACGGCAAGCATGTGAGCGTTGACGCACCCTTTGCCGAGGGCGACGACAACAGCCTCCTCGACGTGCTCGTGAACGACGATGCGCCACTGGCCGACCGCTCATTGGTGATGGAGAGCCTGCGCGAAGAAATCAACCGCGCACTGAAAACGCTCAACGACCGCGAGCGAAACATCATTGAGGCTTTCTATGGTATCAACCAGCCCGAAATGACGCTCGAGGAAATAGGCGAGAAATTCGGACTTACCAGGGAACGTGTGCGGCAAATCAAGGAAAAGGCCATCAGGAGGCTCCGGCACAGCACCAAGAACAAGATGCTGAAAACCTACTTGGGGCAATAATCCGGCGTGAGTGAGATCTGAAGAATGAATATAAAAAATAAGCAAACGTGAAAAAACTGTTCTTTTCTATATTGGCAGCCTTCTGCCTTTGTGCTGTTTACTGCGACGCCCAGAGCAACTATGTAAGACAAAAGATTTATGCTTTCGGCTTCGCCGCCTCGTTCAACGACTCGGTGGTATATGTCACCGACATTCAGGAAATTGACAGCGCGTGGGTGGAGAACAAGACCGGCTTCCTCGTAAGCCGCAGCAACTATAGTCTGCAGCTGCGCGAATATCTTGCTGAAAAAAGGCATGAGCCCAACAGAACCTGCATCATCACCTATGCCACCAAGCGCAAGGACATTGACAAGAAGTACTTGAAACTGAAATCTAAATACACGAAGAAAAACGATTTCTCCTTTCAGGTGCTGACAAGTGCCGATTTCAAGTTCCTCCCCATTTCTCCCCTTGAGATTTCTGAACAGAAAGCCACTAAGCCGGAGAAGAAAAAGAAAAGAAAAAAGGCCTCCCTCTAATCCCATTGGGGGGAAGACATACGGCCCAAAGGCTCCCCTCCTTACATGAGGGGCCGGGGGTGGGCTAAAAGTTGAAAAGTTGAAAAAGGCTGCGCCGTAAATCATAATTCATAACTAAAATGCTTTGTCATTTTTTCCAAATAGCCGAACACAATGTCGAGCTTTGTTTCCAACAGCCGGAGGTCAACAACATGACTCTTGTGCCGTCGCTCGAACCGTTCAGGGTCAGCGAACCCGCCGCCCCGCTGTTTTTCCGGCTCACCGTTGACGACACCCTCGTGCCGGCCCCTAAGGAGGAGCGCACGCGAATCGACTCTTTCGACACCGGCAACGGCGACACCATCGTGTGGCGGCTTGCAGGCGGCGGCTACCAATATGTCATCAAAGATATTTTAAAGCGCGACTGTTGCCTGCTGAAGACGAACAAGGATTTCAGCGAGTGCCAGTGTGCCCTCAACGGTAGCTACTCCATGCGGTGCTACGGCCTCAACAGCGCCCTTATGTTGATTTCCGCCTTTGCCGGCAGTTTTCATCAGACGCTGCTCATTCATGCCTCGCTGGTGAGGTGCAACGGCTACGGCTACGCCTTTATTGCCAAAAGCGGCACGGGGAAAAGCACGCAGGTCAGTTCATGGCTGCGGTATATTCCCGGCTGCGACCTTATGAACGACGACAACCCCATCATACGCATCATAGGCGACCAGGTGTTCATCTACGGCAGCCCCTGGAGCGGAAAAACGCCCTGCTACCGCAACGTAAAAGCTCCGTTGGGCGCCATCACGCGCATCGACCGCGCCAAGGTGAACAGCGTGGAAAAGTTGCCGCCCGTGCAAGCTTTCGCCTCCCTGCTCCCTGCCAATTCCACCATGAAATGGGACAAGGATATTTTCAATGCCGCCTGCGAAACCACGTCCAGGCTTGTGGAGCTATGCAATGTCTATACCCTTCATTGCCTGCCCGACGAGGAGGCCGCCCGCGTATGCCATCAGGCCATCGCTAAAGTGAAGGCCCCCCTTATGTCCTCCCTTGGGGGGAAGATGTAGGCAGTTTGCCCTTCCCACCTTACGGGAGGAGCCGGGGGTGGGCCATTAGGGACCTTTTATCTGACAATAGTTGAAAATATATAATGAGATGCTTTTGGAAAGCCATTCGGCAGCGCCTTGACCGCCTCTTCAAGAAGACTTCGGGGAAAAAGCCTCCCAAGGTTACGAAGACCTTGCCCAATGACGTGCTTCTGCCTGTTGTTCTCAAGATGCTTGAGGAATACCCCACGGCCACCATCCCCCTGAAGGGCATCAGCATGCGCCCGTTCCTTGAAGACACGCGCGACAAGGCCGTGCTCACCAAGCTCAGCAGACCGGCGCAAAAGGGCGACCCCGTACTGGCTGAGGTTCGCCCGGGCTTCTATGTCATTCACCGCATTGTCGCCATCGACGGCGACCAGGTGACACTGCGAGGTGACGGCAACCTTGCTACCGAACAGTGCCGCACCGCCGACATCCGCGCCGCCGTGGTGGGCTTCTACCGAAAGGGACGCAAAACCATGGACCGCACCGACGGCCTCAAGTGGCGTATATATTCACGGGTGTGGACGGCGCTCTTCCCCCTTCGCCGATACCTGCTCGCCTTTTACCGCAGGATATGGATAAAACTTTTCGGGCCGATATAAACATTTCCGGTCCTGCCAAACCTAAAATTAAAGAACAAGAATATGAAAGCAAAGAAAGGATTCCGCCTCCGCACGGTTTGCGGAGAAAAAATGATTGTTGCCGAAGGCATAGAAAACATCGACTTCAGCAACATCATCTACATGAACGACACCGCGGCCTTCCTATGGGAGAACATTCAGCCCATGGAGGCCTTCACCGCCGACACCCTGGCGCAGTTTATCCTCGATGAATACGGCGACCAGGAGCACGTCACCCGCGAGGTCGCCCAGAATGACGCCAAACAAGTCTTGGAACAATGGATTGATGCCGGCATCGTGGAGCAGTAACCATACTCTGAAAACCTTGTCGTAATCAACAAAAAAAGCCCGGAAGCAAATGCTCCCGGGCTTTTTAAATGCTTTCTTTTCAGTTGTTTATCATACAGGATTGTCTTTTTCAAACTGCTCCATTCGTTCTTCGAGGAGTTGGTATTGGTGTTCCTGAATGAATGAGGTGCAGACGCGCAGTCCCTGTTGTTCGCTTCCGGTGGTGACAAGGCTGATGGCGCTTACGCCGTAGTACATGAGCTGTAGTGCAAGCTGGCTGCTTGTCATGCCGGGATAACCGATGGTGAAATAGAACCCGTCGGCGATGTCGCGGTCCTGGTCTTTGTCATAGACGATGTAGAAGCCGTGGCGTGTGAAGATGTCCTTCAGCCGGTGTGCCCTGTCGCCGTAGGTCTTTACGTCGTTGAGGAAGTGGTAATTGCCGTTGGCGGCCTCCTGCAACATTGCGGCCATGGCATATTGTGCGCTGTGGCTGGTGCCCGAGGAGAGGGCGTAGAGCATCCGGGTGGAGAACACCGGCCCGAAGGCAAGCCCTCCGTAGCGGTTGGCCAGCGCCGTATAGTGGCGATGGTAAAGGGCGTTGCCGATGCAGGCCACGCCGATGCGCTCGCCGGCATAGCTGAATGCCTTGCTGCCGCTGATGAGGAGAATGTAGTTGTCGGTATGGCGGGCCACGGTGGCCTGGTAAGGCGGTTGGAACGGTGTGCCGAGGTCTTTTCTGAAGTCCATGGCGAAATAGGCGAGGTCTTCCATGACGATGGCACCATACTGAGTGGCCAGTGTGCCGATGGTGTGCAGCTCGTCGTCGGTGAGACAAATCCACGACGGGTTATTCGGGTTGCTGTACACGATGGCGCAGATGTTGTTTTCCGAAAGATAGCTCTCGAGTTTCGCCTTCAGTTTGTCGCCTCGGAAGTTATAGACGTCGAAAGTCTTGTATTTCACGCCCATGACCTGCAGCTGCATCTTTTGCACGGGAAATCCCGGGTCGATGAAGAGGACGGTGTCTTTCTCCGGGTCGGCCTGCGAACAGGTGAGGAAGGAGGCGAAGGTGCCCTGCATGCTTCCGCAGACGGGGATGCAGCCCTCGGGGTTGATGTCCACGCCGATGAAGGCTTTCACGAACTGCGATGCGGCCTGCTTCAGCTGCGGCAGGCCCTGTATGTCGGGATAGCTGTTGGCGATGCCTCCCCTGAGGGCGTTTATCTGAGCCTCCACGCCGACGGGTGAGGGTGGCAGTCCGGGAATTCCCATTTCC
Source organism: Prevotella sp. (assembly GCA_017474515.1). Taxonomy (GTDB): domain Bacteria; phylum Bacteroidota; class Bacteroidia; order Bacteroidales; family Bacteroidaceae; genus Prevotella. Next base: position 43,924 of record JAFVHN010000035.1, read on the forward strand.
ATTTTGATGAATTCCACGCCTGTCAGTTTCTCGGTTTCCGCAGCCACTTGTTTCACTTCCCTGATGGTTGCGTTGGCGAAATCTTTGATGCCGAGGCCTGCTATGAGCTGGTCAACGGTGGTTTTGATGTTCATTGAATGATGAATTATGGGTTATGAGTTTTGAGTTGCGCCCAGTGCCAATGCCTTGATGTTCTGCTCGACTACGGCATCGCCTTTTCTTGCGAATACACGACGAATGGCGGCCTCCATTTTTCCGTATTCAATGCCGATGGCTTTTTGTGCTGCGCCGAGCAGGATGACATTTGCGGAGCGCGGCACGCCATTCTCCTTGGCCATTTTCTCGATGTCGATAACGATAGTATTGCCAACGGCCCTGAGGTCAGCGTTGATGCGTTCCATGTCGGGATAATTGGGAATGTTGACAAACGGCGTGGCCGAGGTAATAATCCATCCCCCTTTCTTCAGGTAGGGCAGGTATCGGAGAGCCTCCATAGGCTCCATGGAAATGATGACGTCGGCGGCGCCGAGGCTGATGAGGTCACTGTATATGGGTTCCGACGAGATGCGCAGGTTGCTCTGTACGTCGCCGCCTCGCTGCGACATGCCGTGCACTTCTGCCTGTTTGATGAACAGGTTTTCTTTCATGGCAGCCTCGCCGATGATGGTTGCGATGGAGAGGATGCCTTGTCCTCCCACGCCGCACAGGATGATATCTGTTTTCATGTTATTGCTTTGCTTTTTTCTGTTTTAGGTGGCGTTGCAGCGTCTGCATGCACTCCCTGCGGGGAATGATGACGCTTGTGCCGTGGTAGTTGATTTCGTCGCGGATGGCCTGTGTAATGTCCGGCATGTTCTTCGGCAGCGGAACCACGACCTTGAGGTGCTCGTCGTTCAGGCCCAGTCCTCGGCAGATGGCTTCGAACTTGCTGGTGCCGGCAGAGTCTTGTCCGCCGGTCATCGCTGTTGTGAGGTTGTCGCTGATGATGACCAGGATGTCGGCATTCTCGTTGATGGCATCGAGCAGTCCCGTCATGCCGCTGTGCGTAAAGGTGGAGTCACCAATGACTGCCACTGCGGGCCATTGTCCGGCATCGGCGGCACCTTTTGCCATGGTGATGCTTGCGCCCATGTCCACGCAGCTGTGGATGGCTCTGTAAGGCGGAAGAAATCCCAGCGTGTAGCATCCGATGTCGCCGAACACCCTGGCGTTGGGGTATTCCTTGAGCACCTCGTTGAGTGCAGCATAAACGTCGCGGTGTCCGCAGCCCTGACAGAGTGCCGGCGGGCGTGGTACCACGTCCTCGCATTTGTTGAAAAGGTCGGCCTGTGCAATGCCCAAGGCTTTCCTTACGGCATCGGGAGTAAGTTCGCCCGACCGCGGCAGCTCGCCCGACAGCCTTCCCTTGATGACGGCGTTGCCCGGCATGATGCCGCGCAGCTGTTCCTCGATGAAGGGCTGTCCCTCCTCAATCACCATCACCTCGTCGCATTCTTCGGTCATCCGGCGTATGGTGTCCTTGGGAAGGGGATATTGGCTGATTTTCAGTACGGGGTAAGGACATTTTCCGTCGATACATTCCATCAGGTAGTTATAGGCAATGCCGCTGGCAATGATGCCCAGGGAATGGTTGTCGGCGTCGGTGTATTTGTTGAATGGGCTGTTGGTGGCTTTTTCCTCCAGTTCCTGCTGTTGGGCAATCACCTGGTCGTTGCGCCTGCGAGCGTTGACGGGGAGTAGCACCCAGTTGGCAGCCACGGCATCGTAGTTCATCTTGTTTTCCTCCCTTGGTGTGTCGGCCACTTCAACGACGGCGCGGCTGTGCGCCATACGCGTTGTCACCCTCATCAGTATGGGCAGGTGCATGTGTTCCGAGAGGTCGAAGGCGAAGGCCATCATGTCGTAGGCCTCCTGTTGCGAACTTGGCTCAAGGATGGGCAGCATGGCAAACTTGCCGTAGAAGCGGCTGTCTTGCTCGTCTTGCGAGGAGTGCATGGAAGGGTCGTCGGCAGCGAGCACTACCACGCCTCCGTTGGTGCCTGTCATGGCGGAGTTGACAAAGGGGTCGGCGCAGACGTTCAGTCCCACATGCTTCATGCACACCAGTGCCCTTTTTCCCATGTAGCTCATGCCGAGAGCCGTTTCCATGGCTGTTTTCTCGTTGGTACACCAGCGTCGGTGGATGTTGCGTTCAACGGCCACCGGCGACTGCTGGATGTATTCCGTGATTTCTGTTGACGGTGTGCCGGGATAGGCATACACGCCGCTCAGGCCTGCGTCGATGGCACCCTGAGCAATGGCTTCATCGCCCAACAATAGTCTTTTTTTCATAACTATAGAGTGGTTATTTTAGATTGTTAATGAAGTGTTGTGCTATTTGCCTCAGCAGGTGTACGCGGGTGTTGCCGCCGTAGATGCTGTGGTTGCGGTTGGTGTAGAGGTTGGTCTTGAAATCCTTGTCGGCCTGCACCAGTGCCTCTGTATATTCAAAGGTGTTCTGCGGGTGGACGTTGTCGTCGGCCATGCCGTGGCATACCAGCAGCGCGCCGTTCAGCTGAGGGGCCCTCGTAATGGGGTTCTCGGCATATCCTGCAGCATTTTCCTGCGGAGTCCTCATATATCGTTCTGTGTAGATGCTGTCGTAGAACCGCCAGTCGGTGGGCGGTGCCACGGCCACGCCGGCATAGAACACGGGCCTTCCTTCGCTCATGCTCATCAGCGTGCAGAAGCCGCCGTAGCTCCATCCCCAGATGCCGATGTGCCGGCTGTCCACATAGGACTGCTTTGCCAGCCACAGGGCGGTTTCCACCTGGTCCTTGGCTTCGAGCACGCCCAGGTTTTTATAGACGCATTTCTCGAAATCGGCACCCCGTCCGCCGGTGCCCCGTCCATCCACACATACGATGATAAAGCCCTGGTCGGCCAGCCACTGGTCGTAGAGGGCGCCGTTGCCCATCGACCCCATGCCCCAGGCGTTCTTCACCTGCTGGCTGCCGGGACCGCTGTATTGCCACATGATGACGGGATATTTCTTCGAGGGACTGAAGTCGTGGGGCTTGATAATCACACCGTTCAGGCTCACGTTTTCGGAGGTCTTGAACGTGAAAAACTCCTTCTTCTCCAAATTCTGATTGGCAAGCAGGCCTTTCAGCGCATTGTTGCCTATCAGTGCCGACAGCTGTTTGCCTTCGGCATTGCAGGTCTCAAACTCATAGGGCGTGTTGGCATCGCTCCATTGATGGATGAAATACTTGAAATTCTTTGAGAATATGGCGTCGTTCCAACCTTCCCTCGGCGTGAGCAACTGGTATTTACCGTTTTTCAATGTGGCATACACCTCCCTGTTGAGCGCGTTTTTCCCGATGGCCTGGTAATAAAGGTTCCCGCTGGCCTCGTCGTAGCCATAGACCTCGGTTACTTCGCCCGGCGTGTTGAACTTCTTTTGCAACTGCCCGGTCAGGGTGTAAAGGTAGAGCTGCATTTTCCCGTCGCGGTCGCTGGGCAGCAGTATGTGGCCCTCGCCAATCTGGATGTTTTCCATGGCCTCTTCCTTCACATATTTGTCCACCTGTTCCTTGATGAGCAGCCGTGCCACGGTGCTTCGCGGGTTCACCCCGTAGAGGCACAGCTCGTCCTGATGGCGGTTCATGGTGTAAACAATGATGATTTCAGCATTGCCGGTGGCCTTGATGCGCGGAATGTAGCCGTCGGCGGGCAGTGGAACGTCGAGCGTTCGCGTCTGTCGGCTTTTGATGTCGAAGGAATGGACGCTCACGGTGGCATTGCGCTCGCCGGCCTTCGGGTACTTATAACTGAACAGGTGGGGGTACAGGCTGTTTTCCTGCATGGCCGGCGCGCTGCCCTTGTAGTATTGCAACTGATATTCGGGCACTGCCGTTTCGTCCCACCTCACCCAGCAGAGCATGGTGCAGTCGGCGTTGAAGGTGAGGGCGCAGTTGAAGCCAAATTCCTCTTCATACACCCAGTCGGGAATGCCGTTGATGATTTCGTTCTTCTTCCCGTCTTTTGTCACCTGGCTTTCCGAGTTGTCGTAGAGCAGTTTCACCAGGTGGATGTTGTTGTCGCGGACGAAGGCCACCTGTGTGCCGAGGTTGTCCCATACCGGCGACTGCTGCGGTCCGCCGTCCGAGAGGCGGTCCATGTGCTTCGTTGCAACATTATATATATAATAGGTGGCGCGGAAGGAACGGCGATATACCCGTTCGGTGTTCGTTTGAATGAGCATCTTCCTTCCGTCGGGACTCATGATGTAGTCGTCGAAATCGGAAATGCTCTCGCCCTTGGTCTGTCCCACGTCGAAGAGCACGCCCGACACCTTCCCCGTTTTATAGGAATACTGTTCCACGCGCTTGCCGTCGCTGCTTATCTGGGCATAGCTCTCGCCGTCGGGCAGCGGTGTTACGGTGCGCAAGCGTTCGGGAGAATACTTTCCGCCGATGACTTCTTTCAGGTCGAGAGCCCCTGTGGCATAGGTGTTTGCGGCAAACGTCAGCAGGGCCGCCAGCATCAAAAAAACTTTTTTCATAGTCTTGTCATTTCAAAATCTTTTGCAAAAGTAATTAAAAAATCCGAATTACGAAAATGTATTTTAGTTCAAAACTAAAATACATTTTTAGTTATGAATTATGAGTCATGAATTATGAGTTATGAGTCATGAATTATGAGATATGAAATATGAGATATGAGATATGAGTTATGAGTTATGAGCGGCAGCCTTTCGCTTGCGGACGTGATACATCACGTCCCTACATGAGGCGGGGGATGGCGGCAGCAAGATCTTCACTCTTAGCCCACCCCCGGCCCCTCCCGTAAGGAGGGGAGCCTTTGGGCCTCACTTTTTTTCATCCCAGGTCAACCACGGTGATGCCGTGGCCCCCGAACTGAACATGCTCATCCTGGAAATGGGTGACGTTGGGCACCGTGGCCAAATACTGCCTGATGAGTTGCCTGAGGATGCCGGACCCCGTGCCGTGCAATATTCTTACCTTCGGCACCCCCACGAGAATGGCATCATCGATGAAGTAGGTGACAGCGTTCACGGCCTCGTCGCCGCGCATGCCCCTCACGTCGAGGTCCTGTGAGAAATGGCTGCGGTGGTTGTCGATGGTTTCGCGTGTGGTGCGGCTTTGCTGTGTATAGTTAAACGCTGTGGCGGGGTTCTTCACGGGAGCATCGGCCTTCTCCAGCCGGTCGGCACGCATCTTTGTGCGCATGTCACCGAAGATGACGGTGGCCGTTTTTCCTTCTATATTTTCAATCTTTCCCACGCTGTTCAGGCCTTTTATGCGTACATGGTCGCCGACGGTCAGGCCGGGTTCTGCTTTCTCGTCGATGGCCTTGCCTTGTGCCTCAGCCGTGGTTTTCTGTTTCTCCTTCTCCTTTTTTCTTTTCTCTTTCCGCTCCTTACGTTCCTGTATCTGCTTGATTTTCCGCGCTATCAACTCGTCGTTGGCCGTCTGGTCCACCTCGGCCACCTCCTGCTTGAAGGCGTTCAGTTCCTCCCTGATTCTCTTGGCCTCCTCTTTCTCGGCCTGGCTTTCCTTGATTTCCCTGATGGCGTTTTCCACCCTTCGGTTGCTTTCCCTGAGCAGTTCCTCGGCCTCTTCCTTGGCTCGGCGAAGTATTTCCTTTCGCTGCTGCTGCAGTTCGCTTATTTCCTTTTCATAGCGTTCAATGTCCTGCTGCAGCTGTTTCTCCTGCTGGTGAATGGTCTGTCGCTTGTTTTCCCAGTAGCGTTTGTCGCGCACAATGTCCTGCAGGTATTTGTCGCTTTGTATGTAGTCCTTTCCCACGATGTCGGAGGCCTCGCGAATGACCTCCTCGGGCAGTCCTGTCTTGCGTGCTATCTCGATGGCGAACGACGACCCGGGCTGGCCTATCTGCAGTTGGAACAACGCCTGCATTTCGTGGCGGTCGTAGAGCATGGCGCCGTTGACCACGCCCTCGTGGTTGTCGGCAAAATGCTTCAGGTTCTGGTAGTGTGTGGTGATGACGCCCCACGCCCCCTGCCTGCAGAACTGTGCCAGCACGCTTTCGGCAATGGCGCCGCCGATGAGCGGTTCGGTGCCCGTGCCAAATTCGTCTATCAGTATCAGTGTGCGCCCGTTGGCCACCCGCATCATGTTCTTCATGTTGAGCAGGTGCGAGGAATAGGTGCTCAGGTCGTTCTCAATGCTCTGCTCGTCGCCGATGTCGATGAGCAAGTGGTTGAACATTCCCGTGCGGCTGTTCTCGCGCATGGGTACCGGCAGTCCGCATTGCAGCATGTATTGCAGCAGGGCCACCGTCTTCAGGCACACCGACTTTCCGCCGGCGTTGGGTCCCGAAATGATGAGGATGCGCTTGTCGGCGGTCAGCATGATGTCGAGCGGAACCACCTTTTTTCCTTGTTTCTCGAGCGACATTTGCAACAGGGGGTGAACGGCCTGCACCCAGTCGATGAGCGGTTCATCGGCCACCGTCGGCTCTTCGCCTTTCATCATCTGTGCCACTTCGGCCTTGGCCTGAATGAGGTCCACCTGTGCCATGAAGCGGTAGGAGTCGAGAATGTCGTGGACGTATGGCCGCACTTCCTTTGCAAACTCGGTGAGAATGCGCACCACCTCGCGCCGTTCCTCGGCCTCCAGTTCGCGTATGCGGTTGTTGGCTTCCACCACTTCTGTGGGTTCTATGAACACCGTTTTTCCGCTTGCCGACTCGTCGTGAACGATGCCCTTGATGCGCTTTTTCAATCCCGGCGCCACGGGGATGACGAGCCTGCCGTCGCGCATGGCCGGGGTGACATCTTTTTCAACGAGCCCCTCGCTCTGCGCCGCCCGCAGGATGCTGTTGAGCGTGCGCGAGATGCTCCCCTCGGTGCGGGCCAGGTCGCTGCGAATGCGTGCCAGGTCGGGCGAAGCGCTGTCTTTCACATGGCCGAATTTGTCGAGAATCTGGTCAATGCGCCTCACGATGTTCGGGAAAATCCTCACCCCGTCGGTCAGCCGTTGCAGGGCGGGGTAGGGCATCTCCTCCTCAAGGGGGTTCAGGTATCTGATGATGTTGTGAATGGTTTCGAGCGAACGTTTCAGGTCCCACATCTCGTTCTCCTCCAGGTGCGTTCCCTCCAGTCGCAGGCGGCTTACCGCCTCCCTGATGTCGAAGAAAAACTGAAGGGGGAAGTCGTCGCCGCTTTCGCGTATCTGCCGGAACTCCCTCACCTGGCACAGCCGTTCGTTCACCTCGTCGGCATGGGCCATGAAGTGGAGGGCGTCCACCTCCTCGCGGCCCAGGCCGCAGAGGCACCGTTCGCGCAGCAGGGAGCGAATTTCGTCGAAACCAATTTTCTTTTCAAACGTATCGGGATATATCATATTTCTGGTCGTTCAGGGCGTGGAGGTCGGTTATTTGTCGTTCGGCATATTCTCCCGAATAACCTGGCGACCACACCTCTATATAATATAGAAGTGCAAAGGTACGAAATTTAAAGTGAAAAGTGAAAAATGAAAAGTGAAAAATGGAAAGTGAAAAGTGAAAAATTGTTTTTCTTTGATTTTCCGCGTGAAAGTTGCCGACATACGCTGCGTATCTCTTGTTTCAAACGGGGGGCAGAACTCCTGACCGTGATGCCCCAACTAAAAAAATCGCCAGTCCAAGCCGCATCCTACTCCAGTCCAAGCCGCATCCTACTCCAGTCCAAGCCGCATCCTACTGCAGTCCTACTTAAAGACGAATTAAAGTAGGACTGCGTTTTTCCTGGGTTAAAACATTATATAACATCTTGTTATCATTAAAATTCCAGCGTATATGATAGAGAAGGTTTTCATCAATGCCAATTTCGCTTGTGTCCGCTAAGTATGGGAACATATTTTATCTATGTCTGAAACGCCAGATTTTTCCTCTTTTCCGTGAACGATTTCCGGCAAACTGTGTATGCAATTTCAGAACAACAATTACGTTAATCTAAAAAAACACTGAAATGAGAAAAACAATCGTTTGGTGCCTTCTCTTCCTCAACGCCACGCCCGGCGCGTGGGCACAGGTGAAGGCCGTCAGAGTGGAAAGTCCCCTTGTTACGGAGAAAGACTTCGTGTGGTATGTGGAACAGAAAGAGGCTTGGAAGAAAGCCGCCGCCGACAATCCCGCCGACGAGGAGGCCTGGCTGAACTACTATAACGCCGCACGCTACATGGCATGGTACGGCAAGGCCGACAGCACTGCCCACCAGGTGGTGGAGGAAATGGAAAAGGCCATTCCCGAAACCTACACCTTCAACTATTGCGCCTACCGCGAATCGACTTCGGGAAAAGGCTACGGCGAGGCGCGGCAATATGCCGAAAAAGCCCTGGCGCGCCTGCCCGAGGAGATGGCTTTCTTCGACTTCGACACATGGGTTTCCTACCTGGCCATGCAGGGCGACGAGGAACGGCTACGCATGATGGCCGGGCGATATTTCGATAGCGGCATCTATTCGGAAGCCGTGTTGCGATATAACTATAACGAGTTGCAGGGCATGGAGCAAGGCGGCATTTATGTTGCCTGCGGCGATGCCGTGGTCATTCCCAAGTGGCTGATACAGTGCGGAATGAACAAGCACGGCGACAAGACCGTGGTGTGCGCCCCCTTCCTCGCGGTGAAGGAATACCGTGAATGGCTGTTCCGAAAACTCGACATTGCCCTGCCTTCACTTGTGGAACCCGCCAGCGCCGAAGACTACGATGCCAACGAGCAGAAACTGCTTCAGGCCATCATCGACAAATACGGGAGCCGCGTGTATTTCTCGCCGCTCAATCCTGAGAGTACCAACGACCCGTGGAAAGGCAACCTCTACAACGAGGGACTGGTGCTGAAATATGCGGCGCGGCCCTACGACAACCTGGCCGTGAAGCGCAGGAACGTGGAGGAGCGCTACATGATGGAATACCTGCTCGTGTCGTTCAGGCCGGATTGGATTTCCGGACAGCGCCTTTCGGCCAACTATGCGGTCCTGTTGGCCGACCTGTTGCCCTATTACGCCCGTCACGATGCCAAGCGCCACGAATGGCTCATGAACCTGCTGGTATGCGGCGTTGACAACACGTCGTTGAGCAAAGAGCGGAAACAACGATACATGGAAATCCTCTCAGGAAAATAGGATGATGCCCTTGTTTTTCAGATGGTCGTCGATGTCGGACGAGCAGCTCATGCAAAAGGCCAAGGAGGGCAGCGAGCACGCCTTCGGAGAACTCTACAACCGCCATGCACGGCGGTTGCAGGGTTTCTTCGCACGACGGCTGGGCAGCGATGGCGATTTGGCCGCCGACTTCATGCACGACACCTTCCTGCGCCTCTATTCCAGCCGCCATAAATATCACAGTGGCAGCAACTTCCGTGCCTGGCTCTACACCATTGCTTACAACCTTGTGAAAAACCATTTCCGAAGCCGTTTCGTATGGGTGAACGACGAGAGGGTGGGGGTGGCCGACGACACCGATGTGGAAGTGGACATGGACGAGGCAATGCTAAAAGAAGCCCTCCGCAAGGTGCTCGCATCCATGGCCGAACCATACGCCATGCTCTTCTCGCTCCATTACGAGGAGGAACTCACCATTCCGCAAATTGCCAAGATGATGTCGTTGCCCGAGGGAACGGTAAAGTCGCGGTTGCACAAAACAATGAAACTCATAAAACAACAACTGAAAGAATATGAAAATCGCTGACCAACAGATTGTTGACTCCGCACGCCTGTTGCGTGACGAGGAAAACGCGCGGCTACACGTGTCGCCGTGGAACAACCGCCGCCACCGGCTTCCGCAATGGCTGGTGGCCGTGCCGGCAGCCGCCTTTATCGGCTTCTTGCTCGGAATGTGGACGCAGAGCGGGATGCAGGCCGGGCCTGACCTCCTGACACGCCTTGACACGGTCTATGTCACCGTGGCCGAGCCGCCATCACATACCGACACGGCCGTCGTCTTGGTGAAGAAATCAGACAATGTGCAGACCAGGCGGCCAACGAAAGTCAGGGAAATCGGGAAGGAAGATAGTGGGAGCGCATGGCCTGTGAGCCCGCGACAAATAGAAGTGGGCCTACCGGTGTCGGAAGACAATATCCGCTACGACTTGTTAGTGAGGAACTGATAGAATTAGGAAAAGTTGGCAATTATACGAAAAACCTGTTTACCGGCATTGCCGCTGGCGTACGGCTTCGAAAAGCAGGATGGCGGCAGAGACGGAAACGTTGAGCGAGTCAACACGTCCGAGCATGGGAATGCGGATGTGGGCATCGGCGTGCTGCCGCCATTGGTCGGTGAGGCCGGTGCTCTCGGTGCCCATCACAATGGCCGTGGGGCCGAGCATGTCGGTGTCGTAATAAGGCTTTGAGTCCTGCAACTGAGCCGTAAGAATGGTGACGGCGTGCTTTTTGAGGAAGGCGATGCACTCTTCTGACGAGCAGGCAATGGTGGGCACGGTGAACCGTGCGCCGAGCGATGCGCGGATGAGATTGGGATTGTAGAGGTCGGTGAGCGGGTCGCAGACGATGACGGCGTCGGCCTTGGCGGCATCGGCGGTGCGCAGTACGGCTCCGACGTTGCCTGGTTTTTCCACGCTCTCAAGGACAATGAGCAGTGGGGAAGGGGGCAGTGGCAGGTTGTCGAGGGTGTCGTGGCGCATGCGAGCCACGGCCATTACGCCCTCGGTGGTGCCGCGATATGCCATTTTCTGATAAAGTTGGGCGGGCACTTCTATACATTCACGGACACTGTCGGGCGAAAAGGGCAGTCGCCCGCCCTGGGCGTTGTAGATGTCGGGGCATACAAACAGCGTGTCGATGGGGAAACCGGCTTCGGCACATTGGGCGGTCTCGCGGATGCCCTCTACGACGAACAGGCCCTTTTCGCGGCGTTCCGACGACTTTTGTTGCAAGAGCATCAACTGCTTGATGCGTGCGTTTTGCGCACTGGTGATGACGGTGGTTGGCATGGCTCGTTTCTATTTTTTGTGCAAAGATAACGAAAAAAGTGAAGAGTGAAGAGTGAAGAGTGAAAAATTTGCTGCCGCCATTAAAAAAGTGAAAAGTGAAAAAGTGAAAAGTGAAAAATTTGCTGCCGCCATTCCCGCCTCATGTAGGGACGCGATGTATCGCGTCCGCAGGTAAAGATTGATAATTATGTTGTCACCAAATAAAAGTGAAAAATCGGACGGCGGCAGCAAATTTTTCACTATACTTTCAAGATAGAAGTGCAATCCTATAGGGGTAATTTCTCTCCCTAAAATGGAAGGGAGGAGGAGTCCCCGCAGGGGGTGGAGGATGTCCCCGGAGCGTAGCGGAGGGACATCCTCCACCCCCTGCGGAGCGTCGA